>CAYMHO010000119.1:0-18742 GCA_964390195.1 uncultured Fimbriiglobus sp.
GCTCTCGGCCGCGGCCGCTCATCGTCCCCTTGCGGAATTGATCACCTTCCCGTTTGTTTCTCCGTCTCATTCAGCTCGTCCAGCACGCCCGCCCACACCTTGTGCGGGTCGCCTGGATAAACTCTGTCGTTTCATCGCGACGGCTGTTCCGGTTCCAACTGGGCGACGAGCCGGGCGGCGAGGGCGTGGCCGAGGCGGCACGAACAGCCGGTCTGGCACCCGGCGGCGGAACGGTCGTCCCAGGCGATCGGCAGGCGGGCTTGCGGGTCAGCCGGCTTGCCGGGCTTGGCGTCCGGCTTGGCTTCGGGCTTCGCGCCGTCCGCTTTCACCGGCTGCACCCGCCCTTCGAGCATGGTGCCCCACACCTTCATGTCCTTCAGTTCGGTCGCCTTCACCTCGTAGGGGTCGGACTCCAGGACAGTCAGGTTGGCACGCTTGCCCACCTCGATGGACCCCAGCTCTTTCTCCAACTGGATGGAGAATGCGGCGTCGATGGTGACCGCCTTCAGCGCCATGTCAAGCGGCACCTTGTGCTCCGGTCCGGCCTCCTGGCCCTCGTAGGTCAGGCGGTTCACCCCGGCCCACACCAACTGGAACGGCTTGGCCGGGGCCATCGGCATGTCCGAGTGGAACGACAGCGACCCCTTGTTGTCCAGCACGTACTTGTGCGGGGCGATGTTCTTGGCCCGGTCCGGCCCCAACCCGATCTTCCCGTACGGGCCGGCCAGGGCGGTGACGTAGTACGGGTTCGAGCTGACCACCCCGCCCAGTTCGATCCACCGCTTCACCTGGTCCGCTTGGGCGAACCCGTAGTGGACGAGGACGGTGCGGTGGTCCTTGCGGGGCGACCGCTTCATTGCCTTCTCCAACTCGCCGAGCACCACGTCGAACCCGGCGTCGCCGTTGTTGTGGACGTGGATCTGACAGCCGGCGTCCCAGTACCCCTGGAAGGCGTACCCGAACACCGGCGGGTCGATGATCCACTCCCCCTTGTGCCCGTCCGTGTACTCGTCCTTCATCTGCATGAGCTGGCTGAAGATGGCCCCGTCGGTGAACAGCTTGACCTGCTTCGGCAGGTAGGCGCTACGGCCCTTGCCCCAGGCGAGCACCTCCTCGCTGGCGGCCGCCATCGCCTTCGCGTCCTTCGGGTGACGTGCGGCGAACGTCTTGCCGTCGGCCATGAAGTAGTGGGTGAACGGCACCTCGTCCCCGCCGTACACGGCATTGATGGCGTCCTGCAGCGGCTTGGAGACGAACCCGCCCGGCTCACAACAGACGGTGATGCCGTTGCGGTGGTAGTAGCTGACCGTGTACTCCAGCCCCCGCTTGAGGGCCTGCGGGGAGGCCAACAGCGGGGCGAACTTGTCGAGCAGGCCAAGCATCCCCTGCTCGTAGAAGTGCCCCTTTTCCAGGCTGAGTTGCGCCTGCTCGCTCTTGGGCAGGCCGGCGACCACCTTGTCGTCGATGCCGGTGAGCTTGAGTGCGGCGTCGTTCACGAAGATCTCGTGGGCCGAGCGGTGCCAGACGAGCACCGGGAAGTCGGGGGCCAGCTTGGTCAGCGTCTGCCGGGTCAACTCGCCGTGCATGTAGTGGTGGTAGCCCCAGGTGACGAACGGTTTCGTCTTGTCCTTGTGTTCCGACAGGGCCTTTTTCAGCCGGGCCTGGTAGCCCTCCGGGTCGCGGACGGCCGGGGAGAAGCCGTCGATGGCGTCCCAGTCCTCGATGGAGATCACCTTCGTGTTCATGGTGAGGGCGGCGAGCAGCGGGTGGACGTGCTGCTCGACGATGCCGGCCATCACCACCTTGTCGGCGAACGTGCGATCGAGTTTGGCGTCCTTGCCGGCGGCCACCTGCACGTCGGCCAGCTTGCCCACCGCCACGAACCGCCCGTCCCGCACGGCCACCGCCTCCGCCCGCGACAGCCTGGCGTCCATCGTCAGGAAGGACTTGGCGACGTACACGGTGGTGACACCGGGTTTGCCGCCCAATGCGGCGAGGTCTTGCAGCGACGGGGTCTGGGCGAAGGCGGTGCCGGCGGCCAGCAGCAAGAGGCATCCCGAGAGCGTGCGCATGGGGGAGAGTCTCCGGCGTGGTTGGGTGGGGGGAACGCGACGGTCGGTCTGTTTCACTTGGCGGTGTACACCGTCCTCCCTTCCTTGATCGTCTCAGTCACCTTGATGTCCTTGATGGCGTCCGGCTTCACGGTCAACGGGTTCTTGTCAAGGATCACCAGGTCCGCCAGTTTGCCGACCTCCAACGACCCCTTGGTTTTCTCTTCCAGGAACTGATGTGCCCCCCAGAGGGTGATCATCTTCAGTGCTTCCAGCGGGGTGACACGCTCCTCCTTGCCGATCACTTTCCCGCTCCGGGACGTGCGATTCACGGTCGCCCCCATCACCTGCATCAGGTTCGGCAGCGCGACCGGTGCGTCGGTGTGGCTGGTGCACATCATGCCGCGTTTGAGCACCGACTGCATCGGCGAGATCTGATGGGCCAGTTCGGGGCCGATGATCTGCTCGTACCAGTCGCCCCAGTAGAAGGTGTGCATGGGGAACAGCGACGGGAAGATTTTCAGCTCCTGACACGCGTCCAACTGGTCCTGACGGATGAACTGGCCGTGGATCAACACCACTCGCCGATCGAAATCCTTGGCCTTCTCGTGAACGGGGCGAACGGCCTCGATGAGTTGGTCGATCGCGGCATCGCCGTTGGCGTGCACTTTCACCTGCCAGCCGTTCTTGTAGGCCTCGGCGAGCAGCGATTCGACTTCCTTCGTGTCGCGGATCGCGGGGTACCCCTTGTACTCGCGGTTCTGACCCTCCGGCGGCAGGAGGTACGGCTTGGTCCGCCACCCGGTGCGCCCCTGCGGCGACCCGTCGAGCGTGATCTTCATACCCCCAATGCGGTAGTGCTTGCGGTAGTCGCGGCTGTGGAAGTCCGACGTGATCTCCTTGCGGTCGGTGTAATCGACGAACGAAACCACGTCGATATCGAGGAGGCCCTTGGTGGAGAATGACACCATATCTTTGTGCTGGAACCCCAGCGCCCGGCCTTCGTTGGCCGTCGTGTAGCCGAAACTCTTGGCCAGTTCGATGCCCCGCTTGACGAAGAACTCCTTGTCCTCTTGTTTCTGGGCATTGATGGCCGGCAAAAAGACCGGGAAGGCGGCAAGCTCTTCGAGCACGCCGTTCGGCTCCGTGCCGCCGGGCCGGCGGCGGATGATCCCGCCGTTCGGATCCTTGGTTTCCGAGGTGTAACCGGCTTTTTTAAGTCCCGCTGTGTTCACCCCACAGAAGTGACCGGAGATGTGTACCGCGACGACCGGAACGTCTTTGGACACGCGGTCGAGATCTTCTCGCGTAGGGTGTCGCTTTTCAGCCAGCATCGCGTCGTCATACCCGAGGCCGAAAATCCACCCCGTCCGGCCGACGTCGGGGCCCTTCGCGAACTCCTGGAGTTTCGCCACCAGGTCATCGATGTTCTTCACGCCGCCGTCCGGTGGTGCCAGCAGATTGGCCCCCACCGCCTGGGACCCGAACCCCATGAAGTGTGCGTGGCCGTCGATGAACCCCGGTACCAGGCATTTGCCTTTCAGGTCGATGAGCTTGGTGTTCTCGCCCTTCAGCTTCAGCACGTCGTCCTTCTTGCCGACGGCGACGATCTTCCCGCCCTTGATCGCCACCGCCTCGACCGTCGGGTTCTTGTCGTCCACCGTCACGATGTCGCCACCGTGGTAGATGGCGTCGGCCGGGTCGGCGGCGAGGGCGGGGGAAGTCAGCAGCGCGAGCAGGAGGGCGGCGCGGAGTGTGTTCACGAACGTCCTTTCCCCGGATGTGTCGGGAGAGTGCGAGATCGGACTTGCGAGAGTAGACACTGGCGATGATGGGGATATGTCGTCTGGTTGCCAGTGAATTCCGCGTGTCATCGTCCGGGGTGGGGTGATGAATGGGACAGTCCACGCGGTGTTCGTCGCCGCCCTGACCGCCGCTCTCGGGTTCGCCCAAACCGCGCCGCCGCCTGCGGTGCCGGCCCTGCCGTCTCCAGCCCTTACCGACCTGCCGCCGGCCGGGGCGATGACCACCCTCACCGCCCCGCCGCCCGTCACCGCCACCTACGAAGCGGGCGACGGGCTCACGGTGTCGATGATGAACGGGCAGAGCAAGGTGAAGCTGTTCGTCTCGTTCTCGGCCATCGGCGTGGTCAGCACCGACCGCCCGTTCGCCGCCGGCCTGCCGCTGCTCATCCTGCCGCCGTCGCCCTCCGGGCGGGCGACGAACACGTTCGACCTGCACGCCCGTCAGACCAGCTTCGGGGCGGCGTTCAGCGGGCCGGAGGTGATGGGCCTCACCCCGGGGGCGTTCTTCCTCGGCTTCATCCAGAACGACTCCCTGACGAACGACGCCTACGGGCTGCTGCCGTACAACGCGTACGGCGAGTTGAAGAACGACACCTGGCGGTTCGCCGCCGGGTTGATGAGCGACGTGTTCAACCCCGCCAAGCCGACCATCATCTCGCTCGGCAGCCTGTTCGGGTCCGGGAACACCGGGTCGTTCCGCGGGCAGGCGCGGGTGGAGCACTACCTGAAGCCGGACGACGCCATCCAACTGACCACCCAGTTCGCCCTGAGCGAGCCGGTGTCGTCGGTGGTGTCCAACAACACCCGCATCCTGGAAGACAACGGCTGGCCGAACGTCGAGGGGCGGGTGGCGGTCGGGTTGGGGACGGTGCAACCGTTGTGCGGCGGGCGGAAACAGCGGCGGGCGGAGGTGGGCGTGTCTGGGGTGGTGGGGCAGTTGCGGAGTAGCCGGCTGATCACCGCCCCGACCGACCCGGACGTGCTCGGGCGGGCGGTGGTGAACACCTGGGGGTTGGGGGTGGACGGTCAGTTCGCCCTCACCCCGCGGTTCGGGGTGGCCGGCGAACTGTTCATCGGCCAGGGGTTGGGCGAGTACAACGGCGGCATCCTGCAGTCGTTCAACGGCATCACCTTCAGGCCCATCCGCTCCCGCGGCGGGTTCGGCGAGGTGTACTACTACTTCAACGACAGTCTGCACCTGCACGCCGGGTACGGGATCGACGCGCCCACCCGCGAGGACCTCTCGCCCGTCCAGTTCGCCAAGAACCAGACGTACTTCACCCAGGTGGCCTGGGACGTCAGCAAGGTGCTCCAGCTCAGCTTCGAGGTGGACTACCGGCAGACCGACTACGTCACCTTCCGGAACGCCGACGGGGTGGTGTTCCTGACGCAGTTCCTGTTGAAGTTCTGACCCGCCGGCTCCGTCACCGGCCGAGCCGCTGGTGCAGCCGCCGCAGGCGTTCCAGGTGGCCGGCCGGGGTGGTCCCCGCGTCGCAGTGGGCCGGGATCACCCCGACGAGGTCGAGTTGCAGGGCCGTGCCGATGGCCGCCGGCACCTGTTCGGGGAACGAGTTGAAGATGTCCGGCGGGGGCAGGGACATGAACGGCAGGCTGTTGAACAGGTCGCCGCCGATGAGCACTTTTCGCCGCGGGCAGTAGTACACCGTGTGACCGGCCGTGTGGCCGGGCAAATGCACCGCCCGCAGCCCACCCCACACGGGCAACACCTCGTCCGGGTCGACCCACTTGTCCGGGGTGAACGGCTGGTACCGGCTCAGCACTCGGCCGGCCCGTTCGAGGAACGCCGTGACGCGGGCCAGCCCGCGGTACTTGGCTTTGCCCAGGTAGTGGTCGGCGTCCAACCGCGGGCCGGCGATCCACGCCCCATACCGTTTGGCGAAATGCACCGCGTTCAGGGCGTGGTCCAGGTGCCCGTGGGTGAGCAGGATGCCGCGGACGGGCAGGTGGTCCCAGCCGCGCTTCTTCAGCGCCCGGTGCAGCAGCCGCGGGCCGTTCACGAACCCGGTGTCGACCAGGTACAGGCCGCTCTCATCCTTCAGCACGTGGAAGGTGACGATGGCGGCAGGCACGGCCAGCAGGTCGTCGAACACGCGCCGCCCTCGTCGGTGGGTCTCACTTCTTGAGCGTTTTCAGCTTGTCGGCCATCGCCTTCACCCCCTGATACCCGCTGTACCGGCCGACCTCCTTCCCGTCCGGGCCGAGCAGGATGCCGGTCGGGTAGCCCGTCACCTTGTACTTCTCCACCAGGTCTTTCCGCTTGTCGCCGTCCACCTTGACGCACACCACCCCGTCGGCCGCGGCGGCCACGTCCTTGGCGGTGAACACCAGTTTGGACATGATCGCGCACGGCCCGCACCAGTCGGACTCGAATTTCACGAACACCGGCTTCTTGTCGGTCGCGGCGGCCTTCACCGCGGCCTCGTAGTCGGTCTCGAACGGCACCGGCTTCTCCGCCCGCGGGGCTTCGCGATCCACCTTGTACGTGTCGCGCTTCTCGGCGTCCTCGGCCTGCGTCATGCCGGGTTCGAACGGGTAGACCTTCCCGCTCTTCCCGGCGGTGCCGTCCATCTCCAGTTTCCACGCCTTCCCACCGGCCCAGCAGAAATCGGGCATGGCCCGCCAGTCCTTGCCGGCCAGCGGGTCGTCGTCCTTCGTGCGACCGAGGGTCCAGTAGTCGCCGGCGCCGATCACCCCGTCGTTGTCCATGTCGCACACCAGCACCGTGTACTCGCCGTCGCCGATGGCGACGGTGCCGACCGCGTACCCCTTCCGCGAGTAGCGGATGATCTTGGGCGTCTCGTCCGGCGTCTCCACCACCGCCCAGAACGACACCGGGTAGTCGGTGGTGCCGTCCGGCCCTTTCGCCGCGTGAACCGCCTTCAGCGTGCCCTCGAACGACGACCACCACTTGTCGCGGGTCAGGTTCGGTTTGGTCGAGATCGCCTTCTCGTCGGTCAACTTGCCGTCCAGGTTGGTGTCCACGAACAGCAGGTCGAACGGCTTGTCGGCCGCGGTGCGGGCGAGAGCGATCAGTTGGCCCTCACCGCGGGCGGCCTTCGCCCCGAGCGGGATGCGGCCGACCAGGTGGTCCTTCCCGTCCACCTTTGGCAACTCGGTCGGCGTGAGTTCGATCTGTGTCCCTTTCGGTGAGAACCGCGGGGCGAATGCCGCCTTCGGGTCGCCCGGTTTGAAGGTGACGGCTACGCCATCCGCCTTCGGCTTGGCGACCGGCTTCGGCTCGTCGGCGAGGGCGAACGTGGCGGCCAGCAGCAGGAAGACGGCGGTGCGGCGTACGGACATCGGGATTCCCCGCGGGGCGTGTGGGAACGTTATCGTCGCCGGGGTGAATGAGGCAAGCGTGCCGCGTGCGATCACGCCGGCCACGTGGCGTGTTGCAGCACCACGCGGTAGCCGTCGGGGTCGGCGAACGTCTTGCCCTGCTTGTCCCAGTACGGGTTGAACGCCGGCACAGGTGCGTATCCGTTCATCTCCAACCGGGCCACTGCCGCCCGCCACTCGCCTGCATCCGGCAGGTAGAAGACGAGCAGGTTGTCATCGGTCGGGGCGCGGCCGGCGGTGTGCCCCGCCTTGCGGGTGAACTCCAGGTGATACGCCGCGCCCTTGTGCCCTAGCATCACCCCGTCGAACCCGTCGTGGTCGGCGAACTGGTACAGCACCACGAACCCCAGCCCGTCGCGGTAGAAGGCGACCACGGCTTCCAGCTGATCAGTCGGCCGGGCGACCCGCAGGTGGGGATAACGCAAAGCAGTGGACGCAGACATTCCGTCCCCCCGTTACGGTCGCGAGTTCGCCACTTCCCAGACGCCCTTCATGATGATCGAGGAGGCGTCGTCCGGGTGGATGAACCCCTCCTGTCCGGCGTGTTTGGCACACGACTTGACCAGCGCCTCGTTCGACCACAGGTGGTACTCGTTCCGGATGTTCCTGCCCCACCCGAAGTGGAACTGTATCAGGTCGTCTTTAGACGTCTTCCGGAGCAGGGCTCTGCCCTCGTCGTCCAGCTTCGAGACGATATCGGCCACAACGCCTTCGTAGGTGTTCAGGTCGAACGGTGGCTTGGGCATGGGAGCGGCGGGCGGAGCGGGAGCGTCGTCGGGCGGTGGGTTCGGCGTCACCGACGGCGCACAGCCACAACCGGCGACGATCCCGATCGTCAGAACGGCGAGCGAGAGCCGCGTTCGATTCGGCGTCGTCCGTTTCCGGCTGGGGTAGGGGGGCGGCTCGGATGTAGGCATGATCTCCACCTGTCGGTCGATCGTTTCGCTCTCCTCACTGAATAACAACACGGCGAGCCGTGCCCCGTGAGGGGCCGGTTCGTGATTCCAACCGACCTCTCACGGGGCACGGCTCGCCATAGGTCACACCTTCCACTTGGCCCGCGGCTCCCGGGTCAGTTCCTTGTCGGCCGTCGCGTCGTCCACGAACTTCTCCTTCTTCGGGTCCCACTTTAGCTTCTTGCCCAGCCGGTAGCCGATATTCCCCAGGTGGCAGATGGTCGCGCTCCGCTGGCCCGTCTCGGCCGTGCAGATGGTCGGCTTCCCGCTCTTGATGCAGTCCAGCCAGTTGCCGTGGTGGCTGTTCGACGGGTACACCTTCTCCGCCTTGTCGCCCAGCGGGTCTTTCAGGATGGTGTCCGGCAGGCTGCTGATGCCGCTGCGGGAGACGAGGATGATGCCGTCGGTGCCCTCGAACACGCAGTCGGCCTTGATCTCCTTGCCGTCCTTCCCCTTCTCGAACTGGTTGTGGATCATCTCCACGCCGCTGGCGTACACGAACCTCAGCCCGCTCGTCGCCTTCGGGTCATTCGGGGGGATGACCTCCACCGGCCCGCCGTCGTCCATCTTCATGGCCCACTGGGCGATGTCGAAGTGGTGCGCCCCCATGTCGGCCAGCCCGCCGCCGGCGTACTCCTGGTAGTTCCGCCACGCCGGGAAGTGCTTGTGAACCCCCTTCGGGCACAACTCCTCGTGGTAGCCCCGCTCGGGCGCCGGCCCTTGCCACATGTCCCAGTCGGTGCCGGCGGGCACCTCCTGTTTGTCCAGTTTGCACGGCACCGCCGGCCCACCCACCCCGATGCGGATGGTCTTCAGCTTGCCGATCCGCCCGTTCCAGACGTACTCGACCGCCTTGCGGAAGTGCCCGCCGAACTCGCTCCGCTGCTGGCTGCCGGTCTGGAACACCACCTTGTTGGCGGCCACGGTGTCGGCGATCCACCGCCCCTCGGCCACGTGGTGGGTGAGCGGCTTCTCGCAGTAGATGTGCTTCTTCGCCTTCGCCGCCAGCACGCACGGGATGGCGTGCCAGTGGTCCGGGGTGGCGATCACCACCGCGTCGAGGCCCTTGTGGTCAAGCAGCTTGCGGAAGTCGGTGTGCTTCTCGACGCCGGCGTACTGGCCGCTCTTCTTCCGCTCGGCGTACTTCTTCTCCACCATCTCGGCGGCGCTGTCCAGGCGTTCGGCCACCACGTCGCACACGGCGACGACTTCGACTTCGTTGCGGCCGAGGAAGCCGCTCAGGTGCCCGCGGCCCATCGTGCCGACGCCGATGAACCCGAGGGTGAGTTTGTCCGACGGGGCGAGCGCCTTGGCCGTGCGGGGCCAGATGAGCGGGGCGGCGGAGGCGGCGGTGGCGGATGCCAGGAACGAGCGGCGGGAGAGCATGGCGGGTCTCAGGAGAGGGGTGGGGAAGGCCGAGACGATGGTACCTTGCGGAGTGCGGAATGATAGCGGGAAACCGCCCGCGCACCGTGGTGTGGCTGGCGCCGGTTGTGTCGCGCCGGGTAGGCGTTCCGCCCGGCCGGGGGGTAAGATTCGCTTGATCCGCCCCCCGCGAGCGGGTATCCGTAACAGGTATCGCCACCGCTCCGGAGTCGCACTCATGGTCCGAGGGATGTTCGCCGGTGTTGCGGTGGCCGGGGTGTTACTGACCGCCGCCGTCGCCCCCGCCCAGTTGCCCAAGTCGCCGTTCCGCCCGGTCGACCCGGTCGCCCTGTCCCTCGACGGCCAGGCGTGGACGCTCAACTTCGCCTACATCACCCCTCGCATCGTCAAAATCAAGACGCCGGACAAGGGCGAGCGGACGGTGTGGTACATGCCGTATTACGTGCTCAACAAGACGGGCGCCCCGCGGACGTTCGTGCCCGAGTTCGAGCTGGTGTGCAAGGACCCGGACGGCCCGGTGTTCAACTCCCTCGACGAGGCCCAGCCGTCGGTGGTGGAGGGGATCCGCAAGATCGAAGACCCGGGTGACGTGCGGAAGTACAAGACGACGGTGTCAATCGCCAAGGACAAGATCCCGGTCGCCCTGCCGGACACCTACCCGGAGTCGCAGGCGGTGTACGGCATCGCCGTCTGGCTGGACGTACCCGAGAAGGTGAACCCGAACAACTTCAGCGTGTACGTCACCGGCCTGTCGGACGGGCTGGCCAAGAAGGAGGTGGAGGACAAGGGGCAGGTGAACGTCGTCATCTCCCGCAAGACCCTGCAACTCGACTTCAAGCGGCCGTCCGCCTCCCGTACCGACAAGACGGACGACATCAAGGTGAACGAGAACAACGGCCTCGGGGCGGAGACGTGGAGCTACCGCATGGCGAACATCGTCCCGAAGGTGAAGGCGAAGGGCGACAAGTAAGCCGTCGCGACCGGACGATCCGAGCGGGGGGCGAGGGGACTCGCCCCCCGCTGGCGTTTCACCGCCTTGCACCCCTGCCCGTGTCCGATTCCGCCGGGAACACCCAGATACTTGATCGGCCGCACCGACAGCGTAAGATCGGTGTGCGCACCCGCACCGCTGCGACCCCCCCATGCTGCCCGCCGACGCCGCCGACGCCAACCCGACGTTCCCCTCGTTCGGCCTGCTCGGCAGCACCGCCGCGTTCGTCCCCATCCCGGTCGGCAACGCTACCGTCAAGCTGTCCCGCAAAGTCGGCAACGACGTGGCCTACGCCGCCCCGCCGACCGGCCACGGGGCGGGGGTGGCGAAGTGGGACAAGGACCCGATCGCCGGCCCGACCGGGTACGCCGTCAAGGTGCCCACCGCCGCCGTGCGGACGCTCGTATCGGTGCGGCAGTGGCGGGCGGTGTACGCCGACGGCTTCCCGGACGGGGCGGTGTCGAACCGCAACTCGCCGGCCGTCAAGCAACTGGCCGAGTTCGCCCGCGGGCTGCTCGCCTTCGCCGCCGAACTGCACCGCCACGGGTGGCGGCTCGGCCTGCTCTCCCCGGACACCGTCTACCTGTCGTCGGCCGAGCCGGCCGACGTCTTCCTGCCCGACCTGGGGTTCGCCTGGGTGGGGCAGAACCAGCTCACCAAGCCGCACTGGCTGACCACCGAGCCGACCGACGGGGCGTGGTGGGGCGAGGACCGCAAGCTGCGGCAGTTGTGCTCCCCCGAACAGGTGCGTGGCCGGCACCCGTCGGCCGGCGACCCGGACGCCCTCGCCCAGCAGGACCTGCGGGTGGTCGCCAAACTGCTGGCGTTCATGTTGACGGGCAAGGTGGGCGGGCCGGAGCCGGTCGGCGCGCGACGGTGCCCGGTGTGGGCGACGGTCCGCGCCGCGACCACCGGCGAGTTCACCGGCACGAACGACGCCTCCCCCGCCGATCAGATGTTGGAGCACCTGTTCGCCGGGCTGAAGGCCCCGCTCGAACCCGCCGGGCCGAAGAAGCCGCCGGCGAGGAAGAAGGGCGGGGCGGGGATGTGGCTGGCGTTGGCGTTCGTGCTGCTGGTGCTCGGCGGCGGGGCGGCGGGCATCTGGTGGCTGTGGCAGAAGGGCCAGCAGACGGCGACGGGGACGAGCGGGGAGAACACCCCGACGACCGATTCGGGCACCCCCCCGACCACCGACCCCGTCACGCCGCCCACCAGGCCGAACGGCACCCCGCCGACCGGCAACGGCCCGATGCCGCCGATGCCCCCGAAGGTGCCCGACAAGGTGCCGGAGCTCGACCCGGACCTGATCGACAAGGCGATGAAGGACCCGCAGGACAAGGACGTGCTGGCGAAGCTGGATCAGTTGGACGCCCTGTGGAACAAGTTCTCCGCCGAGACCCGCGGGGGCACCGCCGCCCACGCCACCCACGCCCGCGAAGTGCTCGACCAGATTCAGCAGATCCAAAAGGCCCGTAAGGCCGGCTCGAAAACCCCCTGACTCGGAAGAGGTTTCCCCGTGAAACGCCTCCTGCTTCCGCTCCTCGCCGTGTCGGTCTGGACCGCCACCGCGGCCGCCCAACAGCCGACGACCGAAACGCTCCTGTTGGCGCTCAAGTCCGACAAGACCAAGGAGGGGGTGGCGGAGTCGCTCCGCGATGCACTGAAGGTGACGGCCAAGGAGGAACTGGTGCCCGAGACGCGGACCGCGTTCGAGAACGTGGCCAGCAGTGGGCTGTCGGTCGAGCCGATCTCGATCGAGCTGTACAACGCGTACGGCAAACTGGGCGACTCCAAGTTCCAGCCGACCGAGTTGCCCCTGGCCAAGTCGAAGGCGGGCGGGCTGGAGGTGCGGCAACTGGAGACGGCCGAGCCGGGGGTGCGGAAGTGGGAGATGAAGCTGACCGGCGAGGGCAACCCGCGGCTGAGCAAGTTGAACATCAAGTACAAGGGGGAGGCGAAGGCGGTCGAGTACGACGACCCGAACAGCACCAAGAAGGACGCCGAGGTGCGGTACAGCTCGCCGGGCAACTACGTGCTGACGCTGCCGACGAACGCGGAGAAGAACAAGGGGGTGGCCCGCACCCCGGAGTCGTTCTCCGCCAAGATCGAGACGGGGTCGTCGGCCAACCCGACCGAGACCGAAGACGACGGGCAGTGGCCCAGCTCGGAGGGGTACTACCTGGTCACCATGAAGGGGTTCCCGACGAGCGACGCGGCCAAGAAGAGCTTCGCCGGCGTCATCACCAAGTCGAGCAAGGTGGGCGGGGCGTCGCTGAAGGCGCTGAACATCAAGAAGAACGTGTCCATCGCCATCGGCGACGCCATCTCGGCCGACGGCATCGAGGGGGTGGACACCATCGACGGGAACAAGTTCTTCCTGAAGGTGCCGGTGCTGCCGCGGGAGAACGGGAACGACGTGGCCCACAAGGCGTACGTGCTGTTCCCGCTCACCAAGGAGCAGGCCGACGCGAAGGTGAAGGAGTTCGGCGAGAAGGGGTTGTACCAGACGGCCAAGGGGACGGCCGCTTACGTTCGCGACAACAAGGACACCTCGCCGTTCAGCGTGTACACCCGCAAGGACGCCGACGCCGTCATCGAGCTGGGCAAAGAGGGGGTGAAGCCGAAGTGGTTCGAGCTGAACCGCACTATCAAGACCCGTACCACCGACGACCCGAGCCGGCCGAACTCGTACCTGTACAACCAGGACGAGAGTTCGGAGTACTTCGCCCGCCCCATCAACCTGCTGAAGGCGGACGCCAAACTGAGCCAGGACGACGCCAAGAGCCTGCGGGCCGCCTTCAAAGACGGGACGGCCTACGGGGTGGTGGTGTACATCTTCGACCGGGGTGAGGTGTTCAACGCGGTGGCCGCCCGCGACCGGGACAAGGAGGGTAAGTCGGTCTACGCCGTCACCCGCCAGTTCGACGAGTGGGGGCGGGCGCTCAAGCCGATCGCCAACGGGGAGATTAGTGGCGACGAGGGCGACCCGAAAACGCCGCTCAAGAAGGACGAGGAGAAGAAGGACCGGAAGTGAGTTAGTCCCCCTCTCCCCCTGGGGGAGAGGGGAACCAGTCGAGCCGCACCATGACCGTCGTCCCGGAACCGCTCACGCCCGAGCAGTGCCCGATCCTCAAGCGGGACCGCTACTCCGTCCAACTGGGGCCGGTGCTGGCGGTGTTCAACGCTGCCGCCACCGCCGCCAAGAAGCTGGCCGACAAGTACCCGCACGCCCTCCAGTCGCCCGACGTGGCCGACGCCCTCACCCGCCTCTCGGCGGCCCGCGCCACCCTCACCACCCCGCGGTTCAAGGTCGGCTTCCTCGGCCCGTTCCAGTGCGGCAAGTCCACCATCCTGAACAACCTGCTCGGCCAGGACATCTCCGCTGTGGGGGTGGGCCGCGCTTGCACCGCCGTCGTCACACGGCTCATCATCGAACCCGGCCGCACGCCCCCGCGGCTGGAACTCGAGTACTTCAGCACCGACGGCTACTTCAAGCGGCGGAACACCCTGGCCGAGTGGGTGCGGCTGCCGAACGCCGACGGGCAGAGTGAGACCCAACTGCTCGAACGTCTGAAGGGGCACAACCCGAACGCCGGGCGGACGTCCAGCCAGCGACCGGTGCGAAAGAAGGACGTGCCGTACCTGCGGGCGTTCCTGCAGAGCTACGAGGACGGCAAGGCGAAGCACCTGGTCCGCGAGGTGCCTCTCACCGAGGCGGTGTCGTTCGCCGACCGCGAGCGGCTGCTCAAGCACGACCCGGGCGCCGACGAAGAAACCGTCCGGGCGAGCCAGTACCTGCTGGTGAGCGAGTCTCGCATCGCCTTCGACACCGACCGCATCGATCACGAGTTGGAACTGGTGGACCTGCCGGGGTTGGGGTCCGGGCGGAGCGTGGACGACCTGCTCACCAAGGAGTTCATCCACCACCTGGACGGGGCGCTGGTGTTCCTGCGGGCCGACTCGATGGACAGCGCCGAGGTGAGCGAGATCCTGAACGAACTGCAGGCCCGCTTCCGCGACAACCTGAAGAGCCGGGTGTGGGTGGTGGTGAACAAGATGGACGCCCCGGAGCGGCACGCCAAGGTGGCCGCCCCCGGCAAGGACAACACGTTCAACGTGATCGTGGACCTGATGAGGAAGAGCAACATCCCGCTCTCGCAGGTGGTGTTCGGGTGCAACGGGGTGTACGAGGCCGCCCAGAGCAACGGCGGCACCGCCGACCGCACCACCGCCCTCGCCCTCGTCAAGCTGTCGCAGAAGGGGGACGACGAGGCGGTGCGGAAGCAACTGGAGCCGACCCCCGAGTTGGTCGCCGCGTTCGAGGAGCTGCTGAAGGACGGCAGCATCGGCCTGCTCCAGCGGCTGATCAAGGACCGCGTCGGGCCGAGCGTGGCCGGGCAAATACTGGTTCAGGCGAAACGCGACGCCGAACTGGCCGAGGTGGACTTGCGGCAGGCGCTCGAGGCGGCCGAGAAGCCGGCCAGCGAGCAGGAGCAGTTCGACGCCAAGCAGTGGGAGAACGCCCTGTACGCCCTGCTGAGCGAGCTGACCGTCGGGCCGAGCGGCATGCGGGGGCCGCTGTTCGTCAAGCTGGAGGAGTACGGGCGGGCTGCCCGCAAGGCACTGGACGCCGAGTTCGCCAAGCTGGTGCAGGACGAGGCCCTGGCCGCCAAGGACGCCGCCGAGTTGCTCCGCCAGTTCGACCTGGACGCCACCCTCATGCAGCGGAAGCTGGACGCCGCCCTCACCCAGGTGGTGCAGCAGGTCTATTCCGAGATCACCGACCGGCTGGAGGCGAAGCAACTGCCGCCGGTCAGTTTGCCCGGCGGGGGCGAGCCGATGTCCGCCTGGCACGCCTTCCGCCAGGCCGACCGCGACCAGGCCGACTGGCGGGACCGCTACCGCCCGCGGCTGCACGACGCGGTACTGGTGGAGCGGCTGAGCGAGGAAGGGCTGGCGCACACGTTCGACGGCCCGCGGTACAAGAAGCTGTGGCAGGACAAACTGCGGACGGCGTCACACCAGTTGGCCCTGGTGGTGCGGGGTCGCGTGCGGCACCGCCTGGACGACCTCCGCAAACAGGTGACGAAGAAACTCGGGCCGGTGCGGGCGTAGGTCGCGGTCGAACGGACCCGCAGGGGACGTGAGGCCCGACGGCAAACCACGATTCGATTGAGTGATCGGCGTCGGGCCTCACGCCCCTCACGGGGCGTTTCGACCACGACCTACAAGAACCAAACTCATGGCCCCGCCCGTTGACATCCCGTTCCCCGGCATCCACCCCCGCGTCGGCGAGCAGGTGCTCACCGTCGATCCGGGCGTGTACCCCATCCGCCCGGCCGACGACTTCCCCGCCGCCACCTACGCGGCTCTGGTGTCGTGGCCGCGGGCTCACGGCAACTGGCTGAGCGTGCAGGCCGAACTGGACACCGGCGGGCGGCTCGGCGGCACCCCCAAAGACCTGATCGACACGCTCCAGAAGCACAAAGTGGAGCACACCGCCCTCGCCCAGGAGGTGGCCAACGAAGACTGGCTGATGGGCAACTTCTTCCTGGTCGGCAGCGTGCCGAGCCGGGCCGCCCTCCGCCTGCGGTTCGGGGTGGACACGAACAGCAAGAAGTTCATCGACGCCGTGCAAGACCCGCCGGACGACGGGTACGAGGTCAAACTCTCCATCGTCTACTTCGACGCCGCCGCCCGCCAGCCGGACGGGCAGGACGTGCGGCTGGTCCTGCACCCGGCCACCCCGGTGCGGGTCAGCCGTTCGCTCATGGCCCTGGACGTCGGCAACACCAGCACGTCGGCGGCGCTCCTCGACCCGTGGGACCGCGACGGCGACCCACGCCCGCTGACGCACCGCATCCCCATGCTCGGCGCCCGCCCGGTGCCCGGCCGCGGCGGCAGCATCGGGTTCACCGACCCGAAGGCCCACCCCATCCCGAGCGAGTTGCGGTTCCTCCAGTTCCGCACCTGGTACCCGGCCGGCACCCCGCTGCCGAACACCCGCGTGTTCCCGGACCTGTTGCTCTTCCCCGACGACGACCTGCCGAACGCGGTGGACTACTTCGCCGGCGAGTTGGCCCGCGCCGCCGGGGTGCCCGCCCGCAGCGTGCTCATGGGGGCGAAGCGGATGGCCGCCTCCCGCCCGAAGCCGAAAGACCCGCACCGCCCGCCGGGGCAGACCGACTTCCCCACGCAGCCGGTGTCCGCCGGCCACCGGCTCATCCCCGAGCCGAGCGGGGACACCACCGACCTGCCGAACGCGACCATCTACGTGGACGTCCGCGGGCCGCTCGAACTGCTCGCCGCTCGCCTGTTCCAGCACTTCCGCGAGGCCCGCAAGGAGTGGCCGCTGAAGGTGGCACTCACCTACCCAACCACCTACTCGCGGTACGAGTTGCAGTCCCTGCGGCGGGCGGTCCAAAAAGGGTGGCTGCGGATGCAGGCCTTGCGACAACAGCCCGGCCGCGACGTGCCCGGCCTGGACCGCGAGCTGAACGAGGTCGGGCGGCAGTTGCAAGCGGTGGTCGCCGGGCCGTTGGACCTGGACACGCAGAGCCGCGACCCGGTCATTCAACTCCTGCTGGATGAAGCGTCGGCCGCGGCCTTCTTCTTCCTGCACCGCAAGATCTTCGAGGACATCGACGGCGGGCTGGCGGCCTTCCGCTACCTGTACGAGCACGGGCTGAACATGCTCCTGTACGACTGCGGCGGGGGCACCACCGACATCGCACTGGTGAAGGCGGTGGTGGAGAAGGACGTGCGGACACTGCGGATCACCGTCCTGCGGCGGAGCGGGGTGCGGACGTTCGGCGGGGACGACATCACCCGCCAGGTGTGCCGGCTGTTGAAGGCGAAGTTGCAGTACCAGATCGCGCTGGAGCGGAAGAAGCCGGTCAACTCCGCCCCGCCGATCACCCCCGTCAAGCCGCCGGCCGACGCCCACGGGTGGAAGTCGCTCGCCGCCGACCTGGAGCGGTTCATCGCCGACATGGCCGCGGCCGACCCGCAAGACGCCCTGGTGCCGACCAAGACGCCGCCGGGGCAGACGCCGACCGAGGACCGCCGCGCGGCCTCTCTCGACCTGTGGCGGCTAGGCGAGCAGATGAAGTACCAGCTCTCGCAGGAGAAACCGCCGACCGGCCCGCAGGCGGCCACCTTCACCCCCGGCGAGGCCCGCCTGCCCCCGCTCGAACGGGACACCAACACCCTCACCCGCGGCATCCTGCCGGCCGACCTGCAGCAACTCGCCCAACTGCGGCGGAAGCTGGACACCGTCACCATCAACCGCATCGAGATCGACGCCCTGGTGTACGACCCGATCATGCGGAGCATCGCCAACTGCAACAAACTGATCGCCGACGTGTTCGAGTCGAAACTGGCGGCCGACGAGATGCCGGAGGAGGTGCACTGGGTGGTGGCGTCCGGCAACGCGGTGCGGTACCCGGCCATCCAGCAGTTGCTCCGCAAGCACCTGGCGGTGCCGTTCCTGGACGACCCGGCCCGGTTCACCTTCGACCCGGACAACGCGAAGGACGCGACGGCCAAGGGGGCGGTGCTGGCCCTGGCGGCGATGGAGTCGCAGGCGCAGCAGATCGAACCGAAGTTCGACTCCGACCTGGCCGACCGCTTGCCGTTCGACGTCGGCTACCTGCACCTGGGGGTGAACATGACCAAGGTGCTGTTCGAGGAGCACAAGCGGTACCTCGACCTGAAGACCCGCGAGCCGGTGAAGATCCCGCTGGCGGACGTCAGCGCACGGGGCGTGCCGCCGCGGCGGTTCAGCCTGCTGCGGCGGTTCCCCGGCGACCCGTCGTTCACGAATTTCCTGGCGTTCGAGTTCCCCGAGGGCATCCAGGGGCAGCACCTGAGCGTGGTGTACGACGACGAGAGCGAGTTCGAGTTCCGGGTGACGGACGCGGCCGGCAACGAGGGGCGGGCGGTGGACTTGACCGCCGGCGACACCTACCAGGCGCCGGCCCAGCGGGGGGATATTTAGGGCGGGAACCTCAC
Organism: uncultured Fimbriiglobus sp.; assembly: GCA_964390195.1. Lineage (GTDB taxonomy): Bacteria > Planctomycetota > Planctomycetia > Gemmatales > Gemmataceae > JALHQU01. Next base: position 18,563 of record CAYMHO010000119.1, read on the forward strand.
CCCCGATTTGTTGGCCCGACGCGCGAGCGAGGGGCAAGCCAGTGTTGGGCGGAGGTGGTTGGCTTCCCGGACCTCACCCCCCGGCCCCTTCTCCGCGTCGGAGAGAGGGTGTTCAAGGGGGAGAAGTCCTTTGGTCTGCCGACCCGCAGGGGAGCGCGCCACGGTTCGCCCTCCCCTGCG
>CAYMHO010000120.1:0-18677 GCA_964390195.1 uncultured Fimbriiglobus sp.
CGACCCCCTCCGCGAAAGTGACCTGGACACCAGTTAACCTACACCTGCAAGGGGGTTAGGGGTGAGGGTGACGGGGCGGCGGACCACCCGCGGGTTGACACCCGCGGTTCGCCTTCCACAGCCGCCAGCCGAGCAGCCCGCCGCCGACGGCCACGACCAGCACCGACAGCCACCACAGGCGGGCGAACCAGTCCTGCACCACGTCGATCGTGTGCGCCGGTTGCAGGGTGCCGGTGTCATCGGACACGAACTCCCGGCCGGCGGGCACGTCATGCACCCGCACCCCGGCCGGCCACGGCGGGTCGAACTCGGCGTCCGGGTATCGCTTGCCCACCTCCACCCGTTCGACCGTGTACTCGTGTCGCTCGGTCACGCGGCCGCTGGCATCCCTCTTCTCCATCGTGTACGACGACGGCAACCACACCTTCGCCGGGTTGGCGTCCGATGACTCCACGTCGATCACTGTGCCGCCCTGCGAGTACCGGCGGAGGGTGAATCCGGCGGCCGGGTCGAGCCACAGGGTGGCCGTGCCGCTAGTGAACTGCTGACACTCTCGCTCGCGGATCTCCGCCGTTCCCGTGCGGGTGAGGGTGTCGGCCGGGAACGGGCAGTAGTCGTGGTGCAACCCGCGGGCGGCGAAACTGACGGGGAGGAAGTAGACACCGCGGCACACGCCCGTGGCACCCGTATTCACCAGTCCGGACCAATACCCGAGCGAATCCCGGCCCTGTCGTAAGGTGTAACTCTTCACCCGCAGGCCGTCGGTGGCCGACGTCCAGTGGTGTGACTCAAGGAAAAGCGTCGAACGGAGATCTCGGTCTTCCCTCGCCTTCGTGCCGTCGAACACCATCCGCACGGTGCCCACTTCGTTGTCGGATGTCAGCCGCAGGAGAACTTCGGTCGACATCACTGCCTCCTGCCGTTGGCGGGCGGCGGTGATGTGTTCGGTCTGGGCGGCTGCCGCGGACGCGATCAGCAGGGCGAAGACGGCACGCATGCGAACGCCCTCCGGCGGATACCGTGATAGTTTAGCCGCGAGACGCCGGCACGCTCGCCTGCGTCTCGCGGCTCACCGAGATCCGCCGTGCACACGTTCCCCGTCCGCACCCGCACCCGCACCGAGTTCGTCGAGATTACCGCCGAGGTGAAAGAGGCGGTGCGGGCGTCCGGGGTCACGTCCGGCCTGTGCGTGGTGTACTGCCCGCACACCACCGCCGCCGTTACCATCCAGGAGAACGCCGACCCGGACGTGGTGCGGGACATGCTCCTGTGGCTGAACCAGCACATCCCGAAGGACGTGCCCGGTTTCCGCCACGCCGAGGGCAACTCCGACTCCCACCTGAAAGCCAGCCTGGTCGGGCCAATCAACAGGGGCGCATTGTAATCCACTTCTTCGCTACAGACCTACCTCCGGGTATCGATCGACGTCGAAGAACCTCAGAAATTTGAGGCATTTCGCCTGACTCCGTTGCGGCTGGCCGTAGGGGATCTAGATTTCATTTGGCTAGATTTCAAACATTTGCCCACTAGATCAAATGTTCAGAATCCAGTCGTCGTTCGGAGACGGCACATGATGCTCACCGTCGATCAGGCGTCCAAGTTGGTGGCGGGTGCTACCCAGTCGCGGGTGCGGAAGATCCTTCGCGCCCTGCGTGCTCACGGCCTGACCCCGGTCAAGATGCGGGGCAAGGGCAGCGGGTGCATGGGGCAGGGGGGCCAGTGGCGGGTAAGCCTGTCGCAGGTGACGGGGATGCTCCTCTTCCACATCCTCAAAGGGATCGACGACGATTGTCGGCACGCCCTGATGCGTCACGTTGCCAGCACCCCCGACGAACAGCTCGAAGCCAAGCTCGCCACCGGCCAGCACTACCTCGTCAAAACTGGTTCCCGCTGCGTTCCGGAGTTGTGGCCGCTTGAGGCTGCACGGCTGATCGAACGCGAGCGGGCGGACATGCTGCGTCAGCTCGGGCTGCCGCTCGAAATCATCGACTGCCGTCCTTTCTGCGAGCAACTGTTTGCGGCCGCCCGGAGTCTGACCACCGCGGACGAGGGGGCCAGCTCATGCTAAAGCTCACCCCTTCCATCGTGTCCGGGCTGGCTACGCTGTTCGAATCGGCCGCCACCCCGAAGCCCTGTCCGGCCGCCCGCCGCCCGCTCTCGCTCACCGAGCAGGCCGCATACGAGGTGATGCCGGTCATCCTCCCGAGCAGCGCCGACGCGATTCACCGGCTGATGAGCGCCACCACGCCCGACGACTGGGCGGACGAGCCGGATGGGATGGTGGACTTGAGCGAGTACGTCGGCGACTTAGCGGTGTGAAACGAAGAAGGCCGGGCACCGCTCGTAACGCTGCCCGGCCTGAAGTGCGGTGTTCGTGGCTCCGCACGCTTGAAATATACCGGCCCGGTTGCCGGATGTCCACGCGGCCTGAAGATCGGCCCCCCGCCGAATGCCGACCGCCAGCGACCCTTACGGGTAGGCGGACCGACGAGAGGGGGCACGGACCGGAGGCGGCACCCCGTGAGGTGGGGCCGATGCCCGACAGGGCACACCGGACCAGCGACGAGCAGCGAGCCGGCGTGAGAACCGGCCGGGCCGCGTGCCCGATGCGGGTGAAAGACCCCGCCCTGCGGATCGCACTTCGCCCACGACGGGCGTCGTACCAGCGCTCCCACGGACGGGGGCGGGCGGTGAGGGCCGGGTTCCACCCGGCGGGACGCTTCGGCGTCGGATGCGACCGTCTCAACCAACAGCGGGGATGCAGGAACCATTGCGCCTCCGCGAATGGACAACCCCTGGCGGTAGTGCGGTGCGGGCGACGGGTTAGCTCCCCTGTCGTCTCTGGGGCTACCGTCAGGGGTTGCTGGACAAGGACGACGTGAGGTCGAGGATGTGGTGTTAAACCCACCCGACCAGCTCAACGCGGGACCGCCACCGCGGACGACACGACAGGCCGCGGCGCGGAAGTCACATTCGGCGCGGCCCACCCACGACGGACTTACTCAACCCATCCTCGTGATGGCCTGCGGCGGTGCCGCACCGAAGGGGACGCCATGCGACCTGACGCAGTGACGACGCTGACATTCAGCAGCCCGGCGATGGCCCGTTGGTGTGAGGGGCGGGCGGCGGAGATGGAGGCGGGTGAGTTGTCGGTGAAGCAGTTCAACCGGCTCATGCTCGGGCTGATCGACGGGGGTCACGCCGTGGCCGCCGATCCGGGGTTCGTTCAGAAACTGCGGGCAGCGGTCCAGAAGGCCGCCCCCGCCACCAAAGGGGGTGAGTCAGTGACCACGAAAGCGAAGACCAGCGCCACCGACCCGAAGGCGCTCAAGGGGACGAAAGCCGGGGCGGTCATGACCGCCGCTCGGGTGAAGTCGCCGTCGGAGAACCTGAATCGCAAGCGGTTCGAGGTGAAGACCGCCAACGGGTCGCAACTGCTGTACGGCGGGCGGGGGATGGAGACGAGCAGCGAACTCGACTTGGCCGTCATCGGCGTTTACGCGAAGCAGATGCTTCGACGGGCCGGCGTGGGCGTGATGCTGACCGAGTGGGAAAAGTCGTTGTGGGCGGAGATGAAGGAGAGCGGTCAGTGGGTGGGGGATGCCGGCCAGTTCTACTACGGCGGCGGGGGGTCGGAAGGCTACGTGCCCAACACGCAGGTGAAGGCCTTGCTCGATGACACCCTCAGCGGCGGCATCGAGATCACCCCGGCGGTGTTCGACGACGCCGTGGTGGTAAAGCCCCTGCTCACCGGCCAACTCGCACCATTCGTGGACATGCGCCCGGTCACCGGCCGGCGGGTGAAGTCGGGCACCATGCAGAATCTGACCGTGAGCTGGGGGACGCCCGACGGCACCGCCGCGGCCCCGTTCGACACCTCCAGCCTGATCGGCCCGCTGGACACTCCCGTGTACCCGGTCAGCGGCTTCGTCGAAATTGGTCGGGACTTCGAGGCGGACACGCCAGTGGCCATCGGCCAGTTGGTAGTGGAGGCGTACAGCGAGCGGCTGAAGGAGCAGTTGGACAGGGTCATCGCGGTCGGCGACGGCGTCACCCAGCCGCTCGGCATCGTCAACACGCCGGGCATCACCTCGGTGAACTCGGACATGGGGGCCGGCGGCCCGCCGACGGTCAGCGACTACGAGGCGCTGATGTTCACCGTCCCCCTGCAATACCGCTTGCTCGATTTGAACCCCTGCTTCATCTCGAACGACACCAGCTACGCCCGCCTGTCGGGTATCAAGGTCGGGCCGACGGATCAACGGCGGGTGTTCGGCACGCAAGCCCCCACCGCCACCGTGGGCGGGACGGGCAACGGCCCCTCGTACAGCGCCTTCGGTCAGCCGGTCCGCATCTCCCCCGCGCTGAGCAACAACCGCATCATTTTCGGCGGGCTGAAGAAGTATCGACTGTACCAGCGTCTGGGGGCTGAATTTATCGTGGAGACTGGCGGCCGCACCCTGACCCTCAGCAACAAGATCCTGATGGGCGTGCGTGCCCGGTTCGGCGGGCAGGTGGCCGACCCGACCGCGTTCGCCGTGATGTCGGATGCGCAGGACTGACCCCGGCGGGGCGCTCTCAAAAAGTTGAGTCCCGCCCCGCCATTCCCCTCACCACTTGGAGGGCACCCGATGCCCGTCGTGGAGATCGAAGTTCACTCGGACACGAACGCCAACCTGAGATGGGAGCCGGTCGGCGAGACCCTCCGCGGGTCGTTCCGCGTGTCCAAATGTCGCAACCCGGAGGCCGGCCGGCTGGCCATGCACCTGCCCGACGGGCTGCCCGGAATGCGGGTGCGGATCGACCCGGAGAAGGGCACGGCGGCCATCCTGGAACCGCTCGCCGGTCCGGACCACAAGACCACCCGCGACACGCTGGCCAAGCTGACCACCGGCGACGAGACGGCCACCGGCGAGCGGCTGACGTTCGCCCCGGCGCTGAAGGAGTACCCGGCCGCCCACGCCCCGACGTGGATCGGGTGGGCGGTGCGAGCGGTCCGCGCCGGTCTGGCTCGGGTGGTGTCGGGCAAGCTGCCGGACAAGGTGCCGGCCGACTGCAAGCCGCGGTCGTTCTCCCCGCCGGAACCGCCGGACGAGAAGGACGCCACGATCAAGGCGCTGGTGGCGGTGCTCGCGGCCAAACTCACGCCGGACGAGCGGAAGCAGTTCGCCGGGCTGCTCGGGCAGTAACCAACATCGTCCTCGTCAGGGGTCATGCCCGTGTTGAACTGGCTGCGAAACACCGTCGCCCGCTGGCTGGCCGGGGCCGCCGTGCCTACAAGCAAGGCGGCCCGTGGGGCCACCCTGACCGATTACATGGGCGGCGGGTACGGCGCCAGCCACTCCCCCAAATGGAGCGACCACGACACCCGCCGGCATCACGTCGAGTGGGTGTACAGCGCCGTCCGGGCCATCTCCCACCGCGTCGCCGGTCAGCCGATCAAGGTCGGCCGGCGGGCGTCCACCGCCACACCGCCGGCGGGGGCGAAGGCCGCGAGCGGCAGCCCGACGGCCGGCGGGCGGGCGCAGGAACTGCCCGCCCACCCGCTCTTGGAGATGCTGGCCCACCCCAACCCGTACACCGTCCCGTTCTCCCTCGTCGCCCTCACGGTGGCGTCCCTGGAGATCGCCGGGACGGCCTTCTGGTGGGTGGACCGGGAGACCGACGACACCGTTCGCCTGTGGTACCTGCCGAGCGGCTGGATGCGGGAGGACCCGGACGCCCCGCTCCCGCTCACCCGCTGGTTCTGCCGGCCGGAGGCGTCGGGGGAGGAGTTCAGGCTGGACGACACCGAGGTCATCCGGTTCGCCCTGCCCGACCCGGCCAACCCGCTGCAACCGCTCTCCCCCCTGAAGGCGCTGGTCCGCTCGGCCGTCACCGACCGGGAGATTCAGGCCAGCCAGTTGGCCGCCTTCCGGAACGACGGCCGGCCGGGGTTGGTGGTGCGGGTGGGCCGCAACTCGGAGAACAGCCCGCTCGGCTCAGTGGACGACCAGCCGGTCCTCACCCGTGCCCAGCGGAAGGCGTTGACCGCCCTGATCCGGGAATCAACGAGCGGGGCGTTGAACGCAGGCGAACCGCTCATCTTGGACGGGTTCATCAAGGAGATCGACCGCATCACCAACCTGCCGTCGGAGATGGCGTTTACCGAGTCGGGGTTGCTGACGCGGGATCGCATCCTGGCCGGGTTCGGGGTGCCGAAGACGGTCATCGGCATGACCGACGACGCCAACCGGGCGTCGGCCGTGGTGAGCGACGAGACGTTCTGTTTCGGGACCTGCGGGCCGATCTGTCGGCTGCTGTCCGACCACCTGACGGCGTGGTTTCGGGTGTTCTTCGAGGACGAGAGTCTGGTGGTGTGGGTCGATCCGCCCCGCCCCCGCGACCCGGACGGGCGGCGGGCTGACCTGCAACAGCTCATCGGGGCGGGCAGCGTGACGGTGAACGAACTGCGGCAGGAGCACGGGCTGGACCCCATCGACGGCGGGGACGTGCTGGTGAAGACCCCGGCCGCACCAGCGCAACAGCAGGCCGCACCAGCGCAACAAGGGGCATGATGGTGGCACCAGATGGCACGGGGCGGCAACCGAAACCGTTCGGACGGGGTGCTGGCGGCGGCGCTGGCGGCCGGGATGACGCACGAGCAGGCGGCGGAGGCGGCCGGGGTGTCGGTGCGGACTGTTGCCCGGCGGGTGGGCGACCCGGCGTTCCGTCGGCTGATCGACGCCGAGCAGGACCGCATCGTCGAACGGTTCACCGGCGGGGTGGTGGCCGGGCTGGAGAAGGCACTGGCCCGGCTGGGTGAGCTGACCGGCAGTTCGCGGGAGTTGGTGGCGCTGGGGGCGAGCCGCACCCTGCTGGAGTTCGCCATCCGGCTGCGAGAACACGGCACCCTCACCCGCCGGCTGTCGGCGTTGGAGGCCGCGACCGATGGGGAGCTTGCGGGCGAGATTGGCAGCGCTGGAGAAGCGGGCGGCGGCCCGGCGGGTGGACCCGGCGGCAGCCCGGACGCTGGAGGCCATCCGGGCGGATCGGGCGAGCATCTTCCGGCTGGCGAAGATGCAGGCCGACCCGTGGCAGGCGGAGCTGCTGAGGACGAGGCCGCAACGGACGCTCGCCCTCTGTTCCCGCCAGTCGGGTAAGAGTACCACCGCGGCGGCGGACGTGCTGGCCACCGTGCTGGCCGAGCCGGGGGCGCTGTGCCTCATCCTGTCCCCCACCCTGCGGCAGTCGCAGGAGCTGTTCCGCAAGGTGGTGGCGCTGTACCGGGCGTGCGGCCGGCCGGTGCCGGCGGTCAGCCTGAACAAGCTGGGGCTGGAGCTGGCCAACGGCGGCCGGGTGGTCGCCCTGCCCGGCGACCCGAACAGCATCGTCGGCTTCTCCGCCCCGGCGCTCATCGTGCTGGACGAGGCCGCCCGCTGCTCGGACGAGCTGTACCTGTCGGTGCGGCCGATGCTCGCCACCAACCGCGGGCGTCTGCTCTGCACCAGCACCCCGTTCGGCTGCCGCGGGTTCCTGCACCGCGAGTGGGAGGGCGGGGCGGCGTGGCACCGGGTGCGGGTGCCGGCCAGCCAGTGCCCGCGGATCGACCCGTCCTTCCTCGTCGAGGAGCGGCGTGCGCTCGGGGAGCGGTGGTACGGGCAGGAGTACGAGCTGGAGTTCGTGGACGCGGTCGGGCAGGTGTTCAGCCACGAGGACATCGTGGGGGCCGCGAGCGACGAGCGACCCCTGTTCGCCACCGCCGCGTGAGCCTCAAACTTTTGAGACGGGGACTGATGCCCGCAACCAGCAGAACTGACCCATGACCGCCGACGCCGACGAACTGCCATCCCCCGACCGGGTGCGGGGGCACCTGACGGCCGAGTTCGCCCGCCTCCGCCGGGAGGGGTGGACGGTCCGGGCCATCGCGGCCGAGTACGACGTGTGTTCGGCCACCGTGTGCAAGTACACCGCCGGCCACCCCCACCAGCGCACCAAGCTGGCCCCGGAACAGCTCGCGGAAGTGCGTCGGCTGCGGGCGGGCGGGCGGAAGCTGTACCACCTAGCCCGCCAGTTCGGGGTGAGTACCGCCACCGTCGTCCGCATCTGCAAGCCGGACCGCCCGCCTACCCCGCCGGGCAAGCTGACCGAGGAACAGGTGCGGGAGCTGCGGGGACTGGCCGCGGCCGGGCACACCCAGCGAGCGCTGGCCGAGCGGTTCGGCGTGTCTCAGTCGTGCGTCGGCAACGCCGTGACGGGGAAGTCGTGGCCGACCGCCGGCGGGGCGACGGTGCGGCTGGGGGCGAAGCGGAAGCTGACCGCGGACGAGGTGAGGACGGTGCGGGCGCTGGTGGCGGCGGGCAGGAGCCAGCGGGAGGCGGGGGAGGCGGTGGGGGTGAGTCAGACGACGGCGTGCAAGATCGTCCGCCGTCACATATGGAAGTGGGTGGACTGATGACCGCCAAGACCGCGTCCCGCCGCGTCCGCCGGCTGGTGGCCGAGAACAAGCGGCTCCGGCGGCTGGTGCAAGCGCTGGCCGAGCGGGTGGCCGCCCAGAGCGAACTGCTCCGCAAGAGGGCCGAGAAGTGACCCACGTCATCGGCATCGACCTGGCCAGCGTGAGCGACTACACCGCGGTGTCGGTGCTGCGGGGTTCTTCCTCACATCCTCGAATGTACCACTGCGGGTATCTGGACCGCTGGCGGGAGCCGTACCCCGTGACAGTGGGGAAGGTGGCAGCGCTGGCCAACACCCCGCCGCTCGGGGACGCGGTGCTGGTGGCCGACGCCACCGGGGTGGGCCAGCCGGTCATCGACATGCTGCGGGCCGCCTTGCCCGGCCGGACGGTCGTCGGCGTGACCATCACCGCCGGCAGCCAGCCCACCCGCGGGCACACCCCGCTCGACTGCCGGGTGCCGAAGAAGGTGCTGGTGAGCACCCTCCAGGTGCTGTTCGGGCAGAAGCGGCTGACCTACTCCCGCGAGCTGACGCTGATGAAGGCGTTGCAGGACGAGCTGGCGGCCTTCCGGGTGAAGATCACCAACAACGCCAACGAGACGTTCGAGGCGTGGCGGGAGAAGGACCACGACGACCTGGTCCTCTCCCTGGCGCTGGCCGCGTGGGTGGCGGAGGTGCTGCCCGGCCCGCTGCCGTCCGTGCGGGACCTGGTGCTGAACGACGAGCCAGAGAGCAGTCTTGATGGGCCGCGGCCCCGTCCGACACTGGGCTTCGGTGACAACGAGTAGTGGGAAGTATATATACTTCCCACTACCTTGGTTCAGGGAATCGGTCGCCGCTCTGACCTGTCACGAGGGCACGTTGGCCACGATTTCCAGCCTGAGAATGTCAGTACGCGGGAAGTATATATACTTCCCGCGTACTCGAAATCAGCTTGGCGAAACCGCAGTTGCCCTAGGAAACGGTCAAAGACGGCAAGTTCAGGTCAAAAGCACACGGTGAAGGCAGCCGCTCTTGCCACGGTGCTGGGAAGTATATATACTTCCCAGCACTGGGCAGTGTTCACCAATCCTGAGGGAGGGACGAATCTTGGGTCGTTCTCGCTTCCAAATCGCCAAACCAGATATTTTCAAATATTTCGATCAGTTAGAGTCTCGCGTGCTTCACCAAGCTGACCTCGCACGGATCCTGAGGGAGCAGCGGTCATTCTGGAGATTGACCCAAAGTATGACTTTATCAGCATTTATTGGTCAATTGCTTGATACGCGACGGCTCGTCGTGTACGATTTTCCATTTCCAAAACCGTACAAGAAAAAAACTCTCTACGTTTGGGGTGAGGTTCCGTTCTATGAAGTGATACAGGGGATAAGTGCAAAGTGCTACTTTAGCCACTATTCCGCCATGAAGGTGCACGGGCTTACTGAACAGGTGCCGAAGGTGTATTTTATCAACGAGGAGCAAAAACTGGGGAGCTGGCTAGCAGGGAAGCTGACGCAGGCAACGATAAACGCTGCCTTCAAACGGGAGCCGAGGAAGACAGCAAGGGTGGCGCAAACCGATGACTACACAGTAATGTTCTTGAATGGAAAGAACACAAATAACATGGGGGTAATAGAGAGCGATATTAAAGGTGTTGATACGTTTGGCAGAATTCGTGTGACCAACATCGAAAGGACGTTGATCGACTGCGCGGTACGTCCCGTCTATTCGGGCGGAGTCCACGAGGTACTCAAAGCGTTTCGTACGGCAGGTGACGGAGTGTCTGCCAATCGGCTCGCGGCAACACTTAAAAAGTTAGAGTACATATACCCTTACCATCAGGTGATAGGCTTTTACCTTGAGGCGGCTGGGTTCCCCTCATCATTCCTCGACCTGTTTAGTCGGATCCCTATGGAGTTCGATTTCTACCTTGAGCATGGAATGAAGTCGCAACGATATGTCAAGGAGTGGAGGCTATTCGTCCCCAAGTGGCTCTAAGGTCTTGACGAGTTCGATGGTGAAATTGAAATAGAAGTCGAAGTCATTCAGGGCGGCACCCTGCTTTACTGTGTCTTGAACTGAGTGAAAATCGCTACTATGCATATCGCGATAATGATCAATATGCCGCAGAAGAATCAAGTTAACACGCTTCGACGCGAATATCCCACGAAGTAGGCGGTGATTCTCTGGTGTGGTAAGATCCACAGTCCGGTGCTGCATGATCGTATAAATGTCGAAAAAGTCTCTCGCTCGCGGTGTAGAACTACGGCCACTTCGTTTGATAACCGGCTTGTATTCGTCCATTTGCTGGCAGATGGCGCGCAGTTTCTCGCAGATAATCATTGCCGGTGTATATACATAAATAGTGTACCCATCAAACTCGACGCTCTCTTTTCCTGCAACGTACTCATGATTGCTAATATCAATGGAAAACTTCTGCGACTGACCTATCGAGATCGCATTCCGTCTGAGAGTGTCAAGATTCTCACCTAGTTCGGCGCGATTCTCGATTGATATGAGTTTAAAATCGATATCATAACCTCCCCAAAAAGGTGCCAGATCGGGAGAGAGTCCTTTGGGTTTCTCGCTGCACTTAACATCAAATACCGAAAGACCCTCAGGTAGAAACGTATCGACGAGAGCTTTCTCTAGCCGAGCTTGCAGATTCTCCCGTTGGGACTGATCAAAGTCGCCTTCGATAGAAAAATCGATATCGACCGATGCTCTGCTGCTGATGTGGTGGACTAAATCGAGTGCGTTCCCACCTTTCAGTACAAGTCTGTCCATCAAATAGTTGTCAGAGAAAAGTGCCACGACAGCGAGCCTCTTGATCTTATTTCGGAGGGCCGCTTCCTCTCCTGCCTTCGCCTTCTTGCTCTTTGCCATGAGTGGCCACGAGAGTGTTTAGGCCCTATTAGGGCCAGTTTACAGGCAGAACGACCTGTTTACCGTCATCTGGGCGATCAGCGGTCCGCCAAGCTGAGCCACTGATCCTCATGCTACTCGTCCGAGGTTAGGAGCAGCCTCAGAAAACGGTTCCGTCGTCTACTCTCAAATGCTTAGCCTATCCTTACATCTGGGATTGGTCAACTCCTCGCATAGCTCGCTCGGCCGCTCAACGCCCGCCGTCATCTCACGCCCGGTCGGCATGTCGCCCGGACCGACGGCCTCAAATATTTGAGACCGCTGCCACACGAAGAGGGAATCAGCGCCACCGACTGCTGGATCACTCTCCGATGACCTTGACCAGCACCCGCTTGGGGCGGCCGCCGTCGAACTCGCCGTAGAAGATTTGCTCCCACGGGCCGAAGTCGAGTTTGCCTTTCGTGATCGCGACGACGACCTCCCGGCCCATGACTTGTCGCTTCAGGTGGGCGTCGGCGTTGTCCTCGCCGGTGCGGTTGTGGTGGTAGTGGTTGGGGTCGGGGTTGAATGGGGCCAGCCCCTCCAGCCACTTGCCGAAGTCGTGGTGCAGGCCCCGCTCGTCGTCGTTGATGAACACGCTGGCGGTGATGTGCATCGAGTTGCAGAGGACCAATCCCTCCGTCACCCCGCTCTTGCGGACCGCCTCCTCAACCTGCGGGGTGATGTTCACGAACGCCATTGAGGAAGGGACGTTGAGTGTCAGATACTCGGTGTGAGACTTCATGGTGCCGCCCGCTGTGGTGGTTGCTTGCCGTGCGACTGCCGTTCTAGCTGCCGGCCGCGACAGCGTCACGGCCCAAGCGGTGTGGGTACCCACCTTGCAGTTTGACAGGCCGGACGGGATCATCTAATCCGCGGGGGCGGTCGGCGAATCACGAGGAAGGAGGTGCCGAATGAGCGACGTCTGGGCCGACCCGAAAAGTTGGGCAGCAATTTTCGGTGGCGTCGTCGGGGTGGGCGGGTTTACCTGGGGCATTCTGTCCTTCTACTGGAACCGCCGCGAGTCGCGGCTGGAGGCGCTGAGCAAAGTGCTTCAGCCAATGATTCGGGCGGCCCAACTGCTCCGAGACGCCAACCTCACGCGGCAGAAGATCGAATACCTGAAACACTCATTTCCTGCGAGTGATGAACGTGCGGCCGAAGCGCGGACTCGCATCGGCACGATGATGAAGGACTACGACACGGCGCTGAAAGAGGGGACCGAGCAGTTCCGATTGACGGAGGCGGAGAATGAGGCCCGCGTCTTCCGATTTCCGGACAAGATTGCACGTCTGGTGCATGACGCGGTCCGCAGTTTATCCGAGTACGGTGTCCTCGTGAACGACGGCAAGTTCGGGGCGGCCGAGATGCAATTCGCGAAGTTCCAAGACGACTACGCGGAAGTGAAACGGGAGGGACGAGGTATCCGTCTTGCGTCACCTTTCGAGGGGCTTCGTCGGCGGTTTCGCCGTGAGCAACCCACCCCCTCTCTCAGCAAATTCGATCTGTCTGAGAAGGAGATGAAAGGGATTATGGACCTGATTTACAGGCGGGCAACGACCCAAGCTCAGAACACGTTTGCCGTCCACCCTCCCAAGAAACTTCTGGATAGCCCCGAAATCGCCCGATCCGACAAGGTCGTTGACGAGTTGGAAAAGTCGGTGTTCGTGGTGGTCTTCCAGGACGGCACTCACAAGATGCTGACTCTGCTCGAATTGATCGTGTTTCTATATCTGCTCTGTGATTTGGCCGTTCAAGTGCAGCGGGTGTCTCGGATGGCCCACGCGGCCGAACTTCCGCCAAGCAAGATTACGACGAGCCTCCGTTTCGCTCCAAGTGAACTCATGCGACCGGAGATGGTCAAATTGTTGCTGGGCAAGGTCCAATTCTCCAACACGGCGAGCGACACCCTCGCTGGACAAGTGGACCGCGGCGCCCCGTCCCCGGCCGCCACCAGTTGACTGTTACGCCATCTCTCCGCTTGATTCGACGCTCAGTGCGGGAAGTCTTCTCCTCCCTCGTCCTCGTTCACCATCGCCTCTGCCCCGGCTTTGGCGAACGATTGAATCTTGTCCAGCACCTCCGCCGTGTCCTTGTGCAGCCACTGGTGGCCGCGGGCGTCCTCCGCCAGCGCCTGGATACGCCGCATCACCTCCGCCGCCAGGTGGGGCTTCAGCGCCTCCATTTCCCGCACGACCGCTTCCGGCGAGCTGTCCCCGTTGTCGTCGCGCCTCATCACCACGTCGCACCCCCGGTGTCAAAAATTTGAGACGCTGAATCCGGCATTGCCATGGCTGTTCGCTGTAGCTACAATGCCGCTAGAGGAATAGTGTACGCGGGAGGGGGTGAGATGGCAAAGTCAGGAGGGGAATCGAAGCGGGAGAACCCGAAGCAGTTCCGGCTGTCGCCGGAGGTGCTGGCCGACCTGGACTTCATCGCCGAGACGCTCACCCGCGAGACCGGGATGCGTTGCACCCGCACCGACGCGGTGCGGTACAGCGCCAAGCAGACCGCCGACCGCATCCGCAAGCGCCTGAAAGGGGAGGGCCAGTCATGATTCGGGGAGTGGTGTACGCCCGCAAGTCCAGTGACGACGACGGCGGCAGCATCGCCCAGCAGCGGGAGTGGGCGGGTGGTGAGTGCCCACGCCGCGGGGTGGAGGTGGTGCGGGAGTTCGCCGACCAGAGCGTGAGCGGGTCGAAAGGCGACGAGCGGCCCGAGTTCATCCGCATGATCGAGTTCTGCGAGCAGCAGGGGCGGGCGGGCAACCCCATCGACGTGCTGGTGTGCTGGAATCAGGATCGGTTCTCGCGGATGGACTCGTGGGATACGGTCGGCTACCTGCTCCGCCTGCGGGACGCGGGGGTGACGAACATGCTCACCCAGGCGGGCATGATCGACTTCCACAGCAAGGAAGCCCGGATGCTGTTCGGGTTCCAGCAGGAGGCCGGCGCCCACGACTACATCGTCCGCCGGTCGGCCGACTGCCGGCGGGGGAAGAAGAAGCGGGCCGAAGCGGGGGAGTGGGCGTCCGGCCGGGCGCCGTTCGGGTACGTCCGGGTGGGCAAGAAGCTGGCCGTCGACCCGGCCGCGGCGGACTTGGTGCGGTTCGTGTTCGACACCTACGCCGCCGGCGGGCACGGCCTCCGCACGCTGGCCACCCTACTCACCGACCGCGGGGTGAAGACCCCGTCCGGGCTGGACACGTGGTCCCAGCCGACCGTCCGGGACATCCTTCGGAACGAGGTGTACGTCGGGCACGTGGTGGCCGGCAAGCGCTCCCGCCTCTTCCTCGGGTCGGTGCGGGTCAAAGCCACCCGCGGAAAGGGAACGAAGCAGGACGAGAAGCAGCAGGCGCGGTGCGACAACGCGCACCCCGCCATCATCCCCCAAGAGTTGTTCGACCGGGTTCAGGACCTGCTGGCCCGGAACCAGAAGGAAACCTCCCCGAACAAGGGGTACGTCCTCACCGGGATGCTGGTGTGCGGCGGTTGCGGCGGGCGGATGATGGGCCGGGCGTTCAACAGTCGCACCGAACCCCATCAGTACGTCTGTGCCAACTACGCCCGCAATACCATCCGTTCGGGTTGTCACCCTCACACCATCCCCGAACGCCGGTTGCTTTCAGCCGTGGCGCGAAAGTTGGCCGAAGCGTATTTCAACGAGGAGAATCTGAACGCCATCCGAGACGAGGTGAAGCGACGGCAGCAGACCCCGCCGAACGCGGACCGGGAACGAGCGCTGGCCAAGCGGGTGGCCGACCTGGACGCCGAGATCGCCGCCGGGGTGCGGAAGCTGATCCGCATCCCGGACGAGCTGATGGACGAGTTCCAGGCCGAGCTGACGGAGTTGAAGGGGCAGCGGAACCGGGTGGCCGACGAGCTGGAAACGCTGCGGCTGGCTGCGGTGCCGGCCGACGACCTGGACGCCCGCGTTGACGCGATCATGGCCCGTGCCAACCAGTTCCAGCAGGCGCTGGCGTCCAACCCGGCCCAAGCCCGCACGGTGCTGCGGCAGATGGTGGACCGGGTCGAACTGCACTTCGAGCGGGTGCCCCACGGCACCCAAACCCGGAATCTGTTCACACGCGGGGCCATCTATCTGAGTGAGGACGCGGTCGTTTCCGATGCCCTCTCGGATGACCCGACTGATCGGGCCGAGCGTCACCATTCCGGTCCACAACGGCGAGCTGGTGTTCGGCACCTGGCAGGGGATTTACTTCTGCGAGTTCGACGGGGCGCGAACTCGCACCGTTCACGTTCAGGTTTGGGGCGATTTGTCAGGTTCTGTCGGATAAGCCTGCGGGGCAAGAAAATCGTGGCGGCGGACGAACCGCCCGCCTGTTGACCCCGGTACGGGTGGGGGGATAACGTCGAGTGAAGCGATTTCCTCCTGGTTGTCCGCCGATGCACCTCATTTGCCCCGCGGTTCTGGCCGACGCGAAAGGGCTGTCCATCGGGGCGGCGGCGTTCTTCGCGTTCGTCGGCCTGCTCCTGTGGGGGTTCGGCTGGCGGTGGCACCGCTTCTGGGTGGTGTTCGCCGTCACGCTCACCGCCGGGGTGGTGGGCATCGGGGCCGGCCGCACCGGCGGCACCCAGGTGCTGGTGGTGGGGGTGCTGCTGGCCGTCGCGGTCGGCATGCTCGCGCTGGAGGTGGCGAAGATCACCGCCTTCCTGTCGGCCGGCACGGCCGCGTGGGTGGCGGCCCAAGCCGTCATGCCGGAGGCGCAGGAGTTGTGGGCGGTGTTCCTGTGCGGCGGGCTGATCGGGGTGGTGCTGTACCGCGTGTGGACGATGGTCGCCACCAGCCTGGTCGGGGTGCTGCTGTTCTGGCACGGGGTGTTCATCCTGCTCGACACCGCCGGGGTGGTGAACTCGCCGGACTTCGCCACCCAGTACACGGCCGTGCTGAACGGCGGGGTGGTGCTGGCCACGGTGATCGGGATCGGCGTGCAGTCATGGACCGGCAAGGCGGCGAGCGGCGACGACGCGAAGGACAAAGAGAAGGCGGAGAAGCCGAAGGCGAAAGAGAAGGCGCTTGCCGCCGCGTGAGCAACTGTAGCCGGCCTCTGTGAGGCCGGCGGCGGCGGACCGGGGTCACAGCCCCCGGCTACGACATGTCGGTCACTTCAGCATCCCTTCCCGGCGGGCGTACTCGAAAATCCCCCCGGCCTCGACGATCGGCAGCACCTCGCCCAGCGGCTTCACCGTGTACATCTCCCCGGTGGTCACGTTCTCCAGGGTGCCGGCGGTCAGGTCGAGCCGCAGCACGTCGCCGGTGGCCACCCGCTCGCACAGCCGCTCGCCGGATTCCACCGGGGTGAGGTACCCGCCGTTCACGCTGTTGCGGTAGAAGATGCGGGCGTAGAACTCGGCGATGACCGCTTTAATGCCGGCGGCGGCGAGGGCGACCGGGGCGTGCTCGCGACTGCTCCCGCACCCGAAGTTCTTCCCGCCGATGACGAACGTGTACGGCGACACGAACCCGTCGCCTTCGCCCGGCGGGTGGAACGGCTGATGTCCCTTCGGCAGCCCGGCCTGGTCGTTCGGCACGCCGATCAGGGCGTACTTGCCGAACATCCGGTACTCCTCCGGAATGGCCGGGTTGTACGTCAGGTACTGAGCCGGGATGATCTGGTCGGTGTCGACGTTGTCGCCGAGGACGTAGGCCCGGCCCTCAATTTTCGTCTGCATGTTACAATCCGTGGTGAGAAAATCGGGAGTTTTGGGAATTCCCGGCCGTCAGAAGAACAGACAGGGCGTGTATGTCTACAATACGGGTACGGTTGTTCGTAGGACGGTTCTCGGCCGGACAGAATTTCCGCCCCGAAGGAACTCCGGACACCGTTCCGTGCTAAGCTAGTCCCCGATTGCGGATGCGTCGATCCTACTCCCTCCGCCCGCCGATATCTTTGCCATGCGAGCCAGACTCACCGTTGAATCCGGCGATTGTGCCCCCCCCAGCCTGGAGCTCGTGCCGGGCACCACGGTCATCATCGGGCGGAGCCGCGACAACTCGTTCGTCATCCGCGACGACCTGGTCTCCCGCCTGCACGCCAAAGTGTACTTCGAAGAAGGGAAGTGGTACGTCCGCGATTTCGGGCTGAACGGCAGCAAGCTGGGCGGGGCGAAGCTGGAAGGGGCCGGGGAGCTGACCGAAGGGGCGGAGCTGCAGATCGGCAACACCCGCTTCCGGTTCACCGTCGGCACCGTCGTCCCGGCGTCGGTCGGGGTGAACGACGCCACCCCGAACCCGCTCGCCATCGTCGGGGCGGCCGTCTCCCCCGGCCCGGCGGGCGCCGCGGCCGCCCCCGCCCTCGACCCGGCCCGCATGACCCGCGTCACCGGGACCCCCACCCGCGACCTGCCGGCCACCATCCCCGGCGTGACGTCCGACGACGACACCAGCCTGCGGCTCGACGAGATGGCCGCCCTGGTCAAGTACATGACCGTCGCCGTCGGCTCGAACGACGCCCAGGAACTCATCCGCCTGTCCCTCCGCACCCTGCTCAACCAGACGTCCGCCACCTTCGTCGGCTACCTCGGCCTCGACCCGTCCGACCCGATGCCGAAGATGGTCATGCCCGAGCGGGTGCCGGTGGACGTCACCCTGAGCAAGCGGCTGACCGAGCAGGTGCGGACCACCCGCAACCGGGTGTGGCTGTTCGGCGACGCCTCGGCCGGCCTGTCGGCCACCTCCGGCAGCCTGTCCTCGTTCACCGACGCCGTCTGCCTGCCGGTCGGCGGGTACGCCGGCGAGCCGCTCGCCGCCATCCACGCCTACCGCAACGGCCGCCCGTTCACCGAGCGGGACGTGCACTTCCTGGAGGCGGTGTCCGGGTTCCTCGCCCCGGCCCTCGAAACCCTCCGCCACCGCCGCAAACTGGAAGCCGAGAACCAGCGGCTGCGGGGGTCCGCCCCGGTGGCCGACGAGCTGATCGGCGACAGCTCGGCCATGATGAACCTGCGGATGCAGATCGGCCGGGCCGCCCCGCTGCCGTTCACCGTTCTCATCACCGGCGAGACCGGAGCCGGCAAGGAGCTGGTCGCCCTCGCGTTGCACCGCCACAGCCCCCGTGCGAACGGCCCGCTGGTCGTGGTCAACTGTGCGGCCATCGCCCCGACCCTGCTGGAAGCCGAACTGTTCGGCTACCGCAAGGGGGCGTTCGCCGGCGCCGACCACGACCACCCCGGTCTGTTCGAGCAGGCGGATGAGGGCACCCTGTTCCTCGACGAAGTGGCCGACCTGTCGCTCGAGTGTCAGGCGAAGCTGCTCCGCGTGATCGAGGGCAAGTCGTTCCGCCCGGTCGGCGGCAGCCGCGAGGTGAACGTGGACGTGCGGGTGGTGGCCGCCACCCA
>CAYMHO010000121.1:0-18623 GCA_964390195.1 uncultured Fimbriiglobus sp.
GCCGCGGGCCGGGATCAGTCCCAGCCCGCACTACGCACGCCGCCGGACGGCTACGAAAGACCCGCTGCTTCGCTATTCCAACATCTTGGATGGCCTTTTTCACGAGCGGGTCGTGGTCTGTGAAGGTGACGGAGATGCAAGATATTTCTCGGCGGTTATGGACGCGGTCGCAGAGCAGAATTACTCAGACACCCGGCGTCCCGACATCATGTTCACGCACTGCGGCGGAAAGGCTCGGCTGCCAATGGTCGTGAAAGCACTCCGGGCCGTGGAGGTCCCCATCCGGGCGGTAGCGGACATCGACGTGCTAAATAATGAACAGCCGCTTCGCGCCATCGTTGAAGCAGCGGGGGGCAACTGGGAAGAAGTGGAAAAAGACTGGCTGCTCGTAAAAAGACAGGTCGAATCCAAGAAAGCAGAGTTGAGCACGGATGAAGTAAAACGGCAGATCACTGAGGCGTTAAGGGACGTCACGGACAAGACGCTCCCCGCTTCAGTCCGTCCAGCCATCGACAAGATTCTGAGGCAGTCCTCACCGTGGGCGATAGTAAAAGAGGCTGGCAAGTCGTACATCCCTGCCGGAGATGCCACGAAGGCATTTGACCGCCTCATGAAGGCCCTCCGCCTGATTGGGCTGTGGGTCGTTGAGGTGGGGCAAATCGAGGGGTTCGACCGGAGGTGTGGGAATCACGGCCCGGCTTGGGTGAACGAGGCACTCAAAGCCGATCTTGCAAACGACCCGGACCTTTCACCAGCTCGTGCTTTCGTTGCCAGTCTCTCGAGTTGAGCTGCCGCCCGGCTCGCGAGGCCGACGGGTGAACCAGCCGAACCCGCCGGGGCCGGTCGCGGCGGCACGCACTTCCTGGGAGGATGGTCATGGAACGCGACGAGGTGATGGCTTTGCTGGAGCAGATGGGCGGAGTTCGCGGCGAGACGTGCTACGGGGCGAACTTCGACCGGTCTGGCGGGATGCGATTCCGCCTCTGCTGCGGGAGCGACACCCCCGAATACCCGCACCGCGATTACGCCGCCCGCGGGCCTCGCGTCGTCGTCGTGTACCTCAGCCTCAACCGGCAGACCGGCCTGATAACCTGCGGGCCGAAGGGGGTCCATCACGTCACCGGCACCGAGCCGTGCGTCTGAGACGGAACCAGCGCTGTGATCGGACTGCCATGCCGACTCATGCGGGCAACGCCCCCGTACCTCATCGCGTTGGACGTCAGCGGACACCTCAATCGGCCGTACCGGTGACTAACTTCCACCAGTCTCCTGGCCGCATCCGGTACTGCTCCAACTCCTCGACCAACTTCTTGCTCGGGCTGGTGGTGGTGTACGCCCCGCCCTCCTGCCACGACGCGGTCTTGGTCCAGCCCATCCCCTCGGCCACCTCCAGCACCTCGGCGGACCGCAGGGCGTAGGTGACCGCGGCCCCCGTCGTCCCGAGGTGCCACACGTATGCGACGATGAGGTCGGCGATCTTGGCGAACTTCCTGCTGACGGTGAAGCCGCTCGCCGTGTACGCCTTCATCTGGACGGGGCGGGCGGCGAAGGTGGCCACCTGGAGACTCAGGTCGGCGTAGGCGATGAGGTCGATCCCCCGATCCCGCGACGGGACGGCGACCTCCAACCCGTCTTGGAGGAGTTCGCCGATCAGCCGGTGCCGCCCGATCAGTTCGACGACCTGGGTGTCGAGCGCCATGGACTGGTCTCGATCGGACGGCAGGGAGAGTGTAGCTCGCCCGCCGCGGTGCCGCCACTCCCCGGTACGATTCGGGGGTCGCCGCCGGGTCGTGCGGGGTGTCCCGGGGTGCGACGGCGGCCTCGTTTTGGCTCGGGGCGGGGCGAGGCCGTACAGTACACCCGTTTCTCCCGCCCCCCGTCCCGCCCGAAGACCCCGCACCCCCGATGGACTTCTTCGCCCACCTGGAGATGCCCTCGCTCTGCCTGCGGGACGTGGCACGCACCCTGGCCTTCCGGGCGGCCATCGAGGCCACCGTCCGGCCGGGGGACGTGGTGCTGGACGCCGGGGCGGGGAGCGGCATCCTGTCCCTGTTCGCGGCTGCGGCCGGGGCGGGCCGGGTGTACGCCGTCGAGGGCGACCCGGACCTGACCGAGAGGCTCCGCGCGACCGTCGCCCGGAACGGGTTCGAACGGGTGGTCGAGATCGTCTGCGGCGACGTCCGTTCCGTGTTGCTCCCCGGTCGGGTGGACGTCGTGGTCGCGGAGTTGATCGACACCTGGCTGCTGGACGAGCACCAGGTGCCCGCGTTGAACGCCCTTCGAGCCGCCGGTGTGATCGACGCGAAGACACGCGTCATCCCGCACCGGTACGAGGCGCTCATCGAGTTCGGCGAGGCGGTGTTCGACTGCTACGGGTTCGACCTGCCGTTCCCGTCCCACGACTGGCCGGACCTGGACGGCCGCGTGTGGCACCCGCTGCCGTTCCGGGCGGTGTCCCCGGCGGTGCGGGTGTTCGACGCCGACTTCACCGCCCGCGTCGCCCCCGAGTTCGAGGCGGCGGTCAGCATCCTGCCGACGGCCGGCGGGGTGGTCAACGCGGTCCGCTTGTCGGGGGTGGCGCACCTGGGCGGGGGCGTCTCGCTCGGCGACACCCCGTCGTTCAACGGGAGCAAGATCCTGCCGGTCGGCGAGGTGGCGGTGGCGGCCGGCGAGGCGGTCACGTTCCGGGTCCGCGGCGTCCGGGGCGGGTCGCGTGACCGCGGCGTGCTGTCGATCGAGCGGGTCGGGGGGTGAGACGTTCCGGAGAGTTGGGCGGCGTGACGCGTGACGACACATGGGCCTCGGTCGTACGGCCGGGAGGGCGTCGCCTGTGCGTCGCTGACCGCCACCCCGCGGGCGATTCGTGGGTCGTGTGGCTGCGGTTTCGGCGGCTTCGGACGGCGATGTAACGCTGTGACGCGGAATTGGCCCCTCCCACGCCCCACCACTCCACCTGTCTCTTGTCTCTCCCTTTGATTCATCGAGTAGAGGGAAAAATGCATCACAGCGTAATCAGAAGAGACGACCAGCTCCTAACCCCTTGCAAGAGAGAACGTTGCGGACTGGGACGTCCGTAACGCATCCCCGTCACAACCCGTCACTTCGCGTCACCCCTTCCCCAGCAACCCGTCCACCACCCAGCAGCCGCGGGCGTGGAAGCCGTCCTCGCGGCAGTGATTCAGCACCTCCACCCGGTCGCACCCCGCCTCCTCCAGCGCGTCGGCCAGGATCGGCAGGCGGTCAAAGGCGCGGTCGTGGTAGATGCCCTCGGCGAGCGCAACCACCGTCTCGGTACGCCACCGGGGGGCAAACTCCCCCACGTCCCCGAACAGGTCCCGCATCGCCGCCACAGCCGCCGCTGGTGCGTACCCCATGGCGACGTGCCAGTTGCCGCCGCCGGGTGCGCCCACCTCGTGCGGCAGCTTGCCCCCGCAGCGGCCGAGCAGCAGGCACGCCCCGGCGAGGCTGTTGATCGCCAGTTGCAGGTGGACGAACGGTGCCGGACGCTCCTCGGGCGGGTAGTTGAGCGTCTGGTACGTGCGGCGGACCTGCTCCCCGTACTCCTCTTCCCCGCACTCCCCGTCGGCGTACCGCTCGGCCACCGCGATCGAGTGCCGGAGTTCCGGGTGGGTGAACTCGTCCCATAGGGCACGCCCCAACGCGACGCGGAGCAGCCGGGCCTTCCGCTCGGTCATGTCGGCGACCACACGGGCGAACAGAGGAGCCGGATCGGTACCGGCGAGTTGGCCGGCGTCGGTCATGGGCGGCACTCCTGGATCGTGGCGGCGAGTGACGAGTGTGAGAGCACCGCCGGCCAACTCACGGGATCCTGTCCGGTGGGAGTTGAGTTGTAGCGCGACGTAGGGCCAAGCGCAAGGGAGATGATGCCTGAAACGATTCGCGGATTTCAAGGGTGAGGGAGGTTGGCAGCCGGCTCCGGCCACCCAACTTCCACCGCGGTTGTGCATCCTCAACTTGGGGTTCCGGCGATCCGATTCGCAGCCTTCGTCACTGAACTCCGACGCCTCCGTACACCTCGCCCATCCTGAGCTTACCGCGGACCATTAGCATCCGGTCGGTCGCCCGCCGGTAGAAGTCGAGAAGCGGGCCGGCGACCTCCTCACCTTCAAGGATGCCGAGCGCCTGGGCCACCGCCTCGTAGGTCGACATGTGGTGCCGCTCTTGGTTACGGCGGACGGCCACGCCCGGAAACGCCCGGTCGGGAAGGGCCACCTTCACGGCCGCGGCGAGGAGTGGCAGCCGCTTCACCATTCGACTCGCCTGCTTCCAGTTGCCGTCCGGGACGACGAGGGCCGGGGGCGACGGCAGCGCGGCGATGAGTTCCGGCGTCAGCGGCTTGGCACCGTGTCCGGGGAAGAGCACGAGCGGAGTGGTGCCGGCGGGCAGGTGCGTTTCGGGGGCCGCCGGGGCTGGGAACACGCCGTGGGGGAGAACCGCAACGTCGCGGACGGCGAGGGCGAGCAGCCGGACCGTGTTGCTTGTCCGGGGCAGGTCGTGGACGTGGACGACAAGCAGGAGCGGGGTGCGGGTCTGGACGCGAGGGGCGAAGGCGCACACGCACAGCCACCCCTGGAGGCGGCACGAGGGGCACGGTGTCGGGTCGCGGTCGGCGGTCAAGGCAAGCTCTCGGCGGAACGCACTGTGTCATGTCGGCGGCAACTGCACCTCGGCCAGTTCTTGCTTGCGTAGTGACGCCGCGAGCTACTACACGGTCACAGAGGTTAACAAGTTGAGGGCATTCTTCGAAGGGGCGTGTTCGACGGAACCGGCGGACACGGGCGGACGCTGCCGAAATGAGAAAGAAGTGGCTGGGCGGGGTGTCACAGGTGGTGATAGCCGCCCAACACGGGGTCAGTCAGGGGACGGTATCGCGGGTGGTGCGGGGGATGCGGTGAGATCACGACCTAAATAACTCCCACGCCGGGCGGAAGTGATATTGCGTTGTATGGCTGTGGATCGAGCGGGTGACGCACTTGAGTCGCCCCTGCTCGCTCATCGCCGGGGCATCGCCTTCAAGGTGGCATCACACGCCTCCGCAAGTTGCTTGAGTTCGATTAATTGTGGGACGGACCGCCAGTACTCCCCGAACTCGCTCACCACCTCCCGCCCGCCTGTGTGGCGAAGTGTTCCCAGTTCGATCACCGCGGCGTGTGCCACGCTGTAGTGGTTCCGATACCGCTTCACCTCCTCCCCGTTGACCTCGCCACCGGCTCCATTCCACCTGTCCTTCGGCAGGTTTGGGCCGACCTTCTTCCAGAAGGCTAACTCCTGTTCGAGCCTCTTCACCAACTCCGGCCCGGCGTCCGCACCGCCCGCCTTCGCCAGCGACTGGACGGCCGCATCGTGGTACTTCAGTAGTGCGTCATCCTTCAGGATGGCCCGGAGGGCAGGCAGACCCTTCGCGCCCGCCTCCCCGAGTTCCGCAACCACCACACCGCGGACGAAATTCGACTCAGACCGGATCAACTCCAGGGCAGCCGTTGCCAGCTTGTCCGCTTCCCCCTTTCGGATCTCGTCCGTCAGGGTGGCCTGCGCCTTCACGACGGCGTCCACGTTCTTTCTCAACCCCCGCTCGTCCGTGTCCCAGTAGAGCAACTCCTGCGGTCCGGGGTTGATTTCCTGGCCGAAGGCGAACACCTTGCCACCCTCGACCCAGGCGACCGATACCTTCATCCCCCCCCACCTCGGTGCAGGGAGCCAGGTCACCTTGGCCGGCTTGTCCCCGTCCGGCTTCTCCTGCTTCCGGACCAAGAAGAGGACCATCCGGGAGCAACTGACCGACGCGGGCAGGTCCTTGTCTTTGTCCCGCCCGAACATTCCCTTCGACACGACCCGCTCCTTGTCGGGGGCGAACGCGGCGAGCTCGGGCACGCTCACCAGGTCGCCCTTCTTGAGGTCCCCCTTCCAGCTCTCCAGCACCTCCACCTCGCCGTCGATCTTGTCCCCCTCGCTGACCACCACGACATGCGTCGCCTTCCAGGAGCAGGACTCGTAGCTGAAGGAGGGCATGATGGCGGCCGTCGCATCCGCCGTGGACACGAGCAGCAGGGCGACGACTCCCGCCCAGCGCAGGGCTTTCATTCGTGGGCCTCCGAGGTGTTCACGGGCGGACTATCGTGGTGGGCGAGGCCCGCCCCGCCAGGCACCAGTCTTCCCATGCCCAGTATCCCCCTCCGCCCGACGGACCGCCAGACCGTCCTCGGCTATTACAGGCGGTCGGCCGACCCGCGGGTCCGGCTCCGCGCCCACATCCTGCTCCTGCTCGACGCCGGCCACCCGTGGGCGACCATCAGTGCCGTCCTCTTCTGCTCGCTGAGCACGATCAGCCGGTGGAAGCGGCGGTACGAGGCCGACGGCCCCGATGCCGTACTGGGGCGGCCAAGAGGGAAGTGCTCGCAGGCCCTCCTCTGGTCCACTCTGGTCATCCGGTGGGTGCTGACGCTCACGCCGGCCGACTTCCGGTTCACCCGCAGCCGGTGGAGTTGCGAGGCGGTGGCGGTGGTGCTGCGGGAGGACTACCGGGTGCGGGTGGGGCGGGAGACGGTCCGGCTGTGGCTCCGCTCGGCCGGGCTGGTGTGGCGGCGGCCCCGACCAACGATCCGGCCCAAAGACCCGGACCGGGAGAGGAAGCTGGCCGCCCTCCGGTCGTTGCTCAAGGGGCTGCCGGAGGACGAGACGGCGGTGTTCATGGACGAGGTGGACGTGAACCTGAACCCGAAGGTCTCCGACTCAACGCTCTCCACCACCCACCCACGGGCCTCCTCGTAGCGGGTCGCCTCGGCGATGGCGATCTTCTCGATCTCGTCGTCCCGGACCATGGGTGCGAGTTGGGGGCTGCCGCGGTCCGGGTGTGGCAGGAGTTCCGCCCGGCCGATGTGGGTGATGTCCGCAATCGAGCAGTGCCGTTCCAGCTCCAACTCCCGCAACCGGCTGTCGCGGCGGGTGTTCAGTTCGTCCAGGTGCTGGTCTGCCTGGGCGATGAGTCCGTCGAGACCGGGGACCGTTTGGCCGTCGACCTGGCGGTTCAGGAAATCGGCCAGTTGCGTCTGCTGCCGGTCGATCAGGGCGTTCAGGCTGATGTCCACGTGCCGTTCGACCCGTTCGACCTCCTGGACGCGGGACTGCGACGCCTTGGCGACCCAGGCCTTGAGGGCGTTCTCGTACAGGAACTGTTCGACCGCCCGCCGCTCCGGGAGTGCGAGTCCCTGCTGCGGTGGCGTGCCGGGCGGGGACGGGGACACGTCGTGCAGGATGGTCGGCTCGTGGATGGTCATCGCACCGCCGGCGGCCGTCTCGACCACGAACAGGGGGCGGTGCAGGGTGTTGCCGCGACCGTCACGCACGGAGGCGGCGAACACGTCGAGAACGGCCGGGTGGTCGCGGTGCAGGTCGAAGAACACCGCCCCCCGCCGCAGGTGGTCGTCGACGCGGGCGAGGGTGTCCGTCCGGATCGCCTCGAACAGCGGGTGCCCCGGGGTGACCCACTCGAGCGTCGGGTCGGTCGGGATGACGGCCTTGTCGAACGCGATCTTGCCGTACTCGCGGCCCAGCCGTCCGAACTTGGGCTCCTGGCGGTCGCCGATGGGGATCAGGTTGCGGGGCACCTTGCCGACGCGGTACACGCGGGTGTTCTGGCCGGTCGCCTTCGGGTGCAGGCCGGACTCCGGGGCCGCCGCGACGAAGAACTGCTCGATCACCTCGGGCACGAGCCGCCGCTCCTTCGCCTCGGCCGACTTGCCGACGATGGCCGACAGGTTGAGTTCCTTCTTGGCCAGCCCCTCGAGGGCACTCTCGGTGATCGACCGGAACCGGTCCGGGCTCACGTCCTTGACGATCCGGTCCTGGATCTTGTGCTCGTCGGTCAGCCGGACGTACATGTCGCGGAGCAGCTTCTCCAGCAGGGTCGCCGGGAACACCTCGCCGACGACGTCGAACACCTGGTCGGTGCCGAGTTCGCGGCGGATCTCCCGCAGGCGGTCGAGCAGCTTCTGGAGCACCCGCCCCTCCCGCGTGTTCTGGGCGACGAAGTTGATGACCAGGCAGTCCTTCTCCTGGCCGTACCGGTGGATCCGCCCGACCCGCTGCTCCAGCCGGACCGGGTTCCACGGGATGTCGTAGTTGACCATCAGCCAGCAGAACTGCAGGTTGATGCCCTCGCCGGCCGCCTCGGTGGCCACCAGCACCTGGGCCGACTCCTTGAACTCCCGCTCGGCGTGGATGCGGGAACCGCCGCGAGTTCCCGGCACATCGCCAGGATCGGTTCGGGCAGGTAGACGGTCCGGACCCGCCCCGTCTTGGCCGTCTTGTGTTCGGCCAAGTCGCACTACTGATGAGTTCACCTGCTCAGGACGTCAGCGCATCAGGTGGCCGCAGGTACAGACTTCGTGACCACCGTGGTGTCGGTCGCATGACGGCACGCCACGCCGCCAGGGCCGATTCTGAGTGATACGGAACGTGGTACAGAATTGACGGATTCGCCCCCGGGCGCTACGCTGGTCCTTGCAGCCGCTCCGCGTGGAATGGCTGCGGCCGCAGCGTTTTCGTCGCGCACCCGCGGCGGCCCAGGTACCCTTGCGTTCCATGTGAAGAACATGCACGCCACCGTCCTCACCCAGATGGGCCTCGACCAGAACCGGCTGAGCTACTTCTACGGCGGCCTCGACCAGAAGCTCGTCGGCGTCGAAGGGGCCGAACCGATCAAGGGCATCGTCTGAGTGTCAGCGGCAATCCCCGGGGGGCGGTCGGTCGTCTGAACCGTAACCCCCGGAGGTTCCTGTCGTGCGCCGAACAACTCCCTTCCTCCTGCTCGTCTGCCTCGCCCTCACCGCGTGCGGCCCGGCGAGCAACACCTCCCGCCCGACCACCCAGCCGACGACCAAGCCGACCGACGACGAGCGGAAGTACCCGCCGTGCCACCCGGGCTGCTTCCCGAAGGGCACGCTCGTCGCCACGCCGTCTGGCCCGAGGGAGATCCAGGCGGTCGGCAAGGGCGAGATCGTGACCATCATCACCGCCGACGGTGAGGTTACCACCGGGCCGGTCGCATCGGTGTTCGAGACGTGCAACAGGCTGCTCGACCTGACGACCGACGCCGGCACCCTGCGGACGACCGAGACGCAACCGCTCTGCCTGGCCGCCGGCGGGTTCGCGGAGGCCGGCAAGTTGAAGGCGGGCGACCGGATTTGGAAGTGGGCGGACGGCAAGCGGGCGGCGGTGACGGTCAATGGGGTCAACCCGGTGGACGGCACCTCGGCCGTGTTCAACCTGGTCGTCGGCACCGACAAGGTGTTCGTGGCGAACGGGTTCCTCGCCCGCGGCAAACCGCCCGTAGACCACTGAGCGTTCTGCTCGCTCCGCGAGCGGGATTCCATCCGCTCGCGGAGCGAGCAGAACACTCATACAGTGACGGTCAGGTTCCGCATCATCTTCTGCACGTGCTTGGCCAGCAGGTCGAACTCCAGGTTCACCGGGTCGCCCGGCTGGCGAGTGCCGAGGGTGGTGTTCGCCAGCGTGTGCGGGATGAGCATGACGCTGAACTTGGTCGGCTCGACGTGCACCAGCGTCAGGCTCACCCCGTCCACCGCCACCGACCCCTTCACCACCAGCAGGTCGTCGAAGTCCTCGTGGTAGGCGAACCACACCGTCTCCCACTCCCCGCTCGTCTCCCGCGACAGCACCTTGCCCACGCAATCGACGTGCCCACTCACGAAGTGCCCGCCGATGCGGTCGCCCACCCGCAACGCACGCTCCAGGTTCACCCGACTGCCGGGCTGAAGCGTGCCGAGCGTGGTGCGGTGGACCGTCTCCGGGCCGACCTGGAAGTCGAACGTCTCGGCATCGGACCGCACGACGGTGAGGCAGACGCCGTTCACCGCCACGCTCTCGCCGAGTTGGAGGTCCGGTGCGACGGCGGGTTCGTGAACGGTCAGGTGCCGTCCGCCGTGGCCGTCGTCGGTGGCGGTGCGAAGTGTGCCCAGGGTTTGGACGAGTCCGGTGAACATGGCCACATTGTAGGAATCGGTCGTGGTCGAACTCGCCCGGAAGGGGGCGTGCGGCCCGACACCGGGTCGCCTCGGCGGGGCGATCCTGGAGCCGCGTCCGCACAGGCAGTCGGCCTCCGGGCGTCGGTCCGCTCCGCGGGCGCTCGACCACGACCTACGAAACCAGTTCCTTGATCGGCTCCCCGTCCGTCAGCATGGGCATGGGGCGGCCGGTGCCGTCGAGGAAGTTGGTGTTCTTCCAGTCCAGCTTCAAATGCCCGAACACCGTCGCCCACAGGTCGTTCGGCGTCAGCGGGCGGTCCTTCGGGTGTTCCGCCTTGCTCGTCGTGCTGCCGACCACCACCCCCGTGTTCGTCCCCCCGCCGCTCGTCAGGATGCTCATCGCCTGCGGCCAGTGGTCGCGGCCCGGCCGGCCGTTGTTGTATTCCACCTTCGGCGTGCGGCCGAACTCGCCCGTCACCACCAGCAGCACCCGCTTGTCCAGCCCCCGCTCGTACAGGTCGGAAATGAGCGCCGTCAGCGCCTGGTCGAGGAACCCGAGCTTGTGTTTGGTGTCGTCGAAGATGTGCCCGTTCACCGCGTGGCTGTCCCAGTTGTAGATGCCGCCCTTGATCATCTCCTGCCCGCGGGGGGTGGCGTTCTCCAGCACCATCGTCACCCACCGCACGCCGGCCTCCACCAGCCGCCGGGCCATCAGGCACCGCTGGCCGTAGCGGTGGTTGCCGTACCGGTCCCGCTCCCGCGGGGTCAGCTTGTTCAGGTCGAACGCCTCCTTCGCCGCCGGGCTGGTCATCAGGTCGAACGCCCGCCCGCGGGCGGAGTCCATGCCGTCGGCGATGCCCGAGCGGTCGTGCGGCATCGGCCTGTCGAAGTTGGCGAGCAGTTGCCGCCGGTCGGCGAGTTTGTCTTCCGTGCCGGGCAGGGTGCTCAGGTTCTTCACGTCGAACTTCGGGTCCGACGGGTCGCCGACCACCATGAACGGGTGCGTCCCTTGCCCGAGGTACGCGCTGCCGAAGCTGAACGTGTCGATCCCCTGCCGCCCGCCGTCCACACCGCACACGTAGTTCGGCAGTTTCTTCCCTTCGCCCAGCAGTTTCGCCGCCATGCTGCCGGCCATCGGGTAGTCGTTCACGAACCCGACCGGTTGGAGCGGGTCGCGGCCGGTGAGGAACTTCTTGTGCCCGCCGCCGTGGTCGCTGAACGTGTGGGCGACGGAGCGGATCAGGCTGAACTTGTCGGCGATCTTGGCCAGGCCGGGCAGGTGTTCGCAGACGTCGAGGCCGGGAACGTTGGTGCGGACGGGGCGGAAGTCGCCGCGGTACTCGACCGGGGCGTCCGGCTTCATGTCGAAGGTGTCTTGGTGCGGCGGGCCGCCGGGCAGCCACACGAAGATGACGGCCGGGTCGTTGGTGGTGGCGTCGGGGTCGCCGGCCCGCAGGGTGAACGGCGACACGCCGGCGGCGGCCCCGGCCAGGGCGACCGAGCCGAACCGCAACACGTCCCGACGCGACGGACCAGGGCAAGCGGGCATGGCAGACGTCCCGAACGTGCGAGTGGGGTGGGACTGAAAGGATAGCCGATGTTGGGTGGTGGGTCAAAAGGAGTTCGACGGCGAGCGGCGGCCGTGAGGTCGCTGTTGATCGCAGAAACAGCCGCCTCACGGCCGCCGCTCGCCAGGGTCACCGGCCGACCGGCTTCGCCTTCCGTTTGCCCTTCTTCTCCTCCACTTCGACCGGCTCGTCGGCCTCCTCGCTCAGGTGCTGCACCGTCGGGTCGGCCATGCCCTCCGGCCAGATGTGGAACCCGCCAGTCGAGTCGTCCAGCTTCCACACCCCCCAGATGCCCTTCCCCTCGTTGAACCCGGCGTAGTGGACGGCGTGCCTCTTCAGGTACTGCTTGGTGAACGCGCACCGCCCGCTGTCGGTGGCGTAGGTGCCGCTGACGGCGAACTCGCCGACGCGGTCGCGGCCCTCACCGGACAAGCGGCCGTCGGCGAACGTCAGCCGCAGTTCCATCTGGTGGCGGCCGGGCAGGCGGCGGTCGAGGAAGAAGCCGGTCCACGGGCCGGACGGGAACAGGTCGGACGCGGGCGGGGTGTCGGTCATGGGTGCGGGCCGGGTGGGGGAAGCGGCGAATTGTACGCACGGCAGCCGGCTGGGGTAAATGTCCGCGGAGGCCGGGCGAATACTCGCACGAACCGCGGAGCCGGATCATGCGACCGGAAACTGACCCGCCGCCCGGCTGGAAACCGTCGACGCCGTTTCAGAGGGCGATGGCCTGGCTGGCCGCCCCCTCCGCGCTGGTGTTGCTCGCGGGCTGGTGTCTGCTCGAAGCCGTTGTCACCTCCCTCGTTGACATGGCAGTCGGCTGGCTGTTCGGTGTGCTGCTCCGCTGGTGGTGGGTGACGCTCGGCATCATCCTCCTGCTCGCCCTGATCGGGTATGTTGTCGTCAGTCTGACGCCCGACACGACGCCCCTCGACGCCCCACCCCCGCCGACGGAGACGCCATGTCCACCCTCCGCCTGTTCACCTGGGGCTACTGGGGCTGGGGCACCACCGCCGGGCGGCTGATCGAGGCCGCCGACGCGGTCGAGGCCGCTCGCGGGTTCCGGCCGCCCGTGTTCGTGGACATCCGCTGGAAGCGGCAGGGGCGGGCGGCCGACTTCGTCGGCAGCCGGTTCGAGTCCCTGCTCGGCGGTGATCGGTACCGGTGGCTTCAGGGGTTGGGGAACAAGGCGATCGACGACGGCGGAATGGAGATCGCGCGCGCCCAAGACGCGGGGCTGCTGCTCGACCTGGCGACGACGGCCGCGGCCGACCGCCGGCGGGTGGTCTTCTTCTGCGCCTGTCACGAGCCGAAGCGACCGCCCAGGGAGTGTCACCGCTGTGAAGTGGCTCGGCTGGTGCTGGCCGAGGCGGGGCGGCGGGGGGTGCGGGCCGAGACCGCTGAGTGGCCGGGGGGTGAGCCGGAGCGGCGGCTGATCGAGCTGCCAGTGGAGGCGTCCGCGAAGGTGCGGCGGGGGGTGAAGTCGATCCCGCTCGGAGGTTCGCCCGAACTGGCGACGTGGGCGGCGTTGCCGTGGTACTCGGTGGTCACCGTCCGAGAGCGGTCGGGGACGGACGCGGTGGCGGTGCGATCCGGCCCGGCGGTGTACCGCGGCGGGTGGTACCTGCCGGTGTTCGGCGAGGCAGTCGCTCCGGACGAGGCGGACACCCTGCTCCGCGAGTCGGGTGAGGTGTTCGTCCGGGACGGGTTCGCCGTCCGCACCAGTTGACCTCACTCCTTCCGCAGTGCAGGAATCAGGGGCACTTTCGCCGCTCGCACGGTGGTCAGCACCGCCACCAGCACGCCGACCAACAGCACGGCCGTGAGCATCACCCCCAGTCGTGCCGAGCCGAGTTGTCCGCCGAGTGCCAGGTTGGGTATCACCGATAGCAACGCCGCGATCAACCCGATGCCGACCCCGACGAGCAGCAGAAGCACGTTCTCGATCAGCACGATCCGTTGCAAGTCGCCCGTCTGGTAGCCGACCGCCCGGAGCAAGGCCAACTCGCCCGCCCGCTCCCAGATGGCCCGCAGCATGACCGCCGCCAGCCCGAGGATGCCGATGAGCAGCCCCAGCCCGCCGAGCAACTGGAAGGTGCTCAGGTACGCGCCGATGACGGCCTGATAGCTCTGCACCCGGTCGGCGGTGGGCGTGACGGTCAGGCCGTTCGCCCGCAGGCCGGTTTGGAGCAACTGGCCGACCCGCTCCCGCTTGTCCGCCGGGGCGTCGATCAGGAACAGGCGGTACCCCTCCTCCAGCGGGTACAGCTTGCGGAAGCTGGCATCACTCACGATCAACTCGGACTGGAACACGCTGTCCTGCAGCAGGCCGACCACCCGCAGGTTCACCACCTTGCCGGTGCCGTCGGGCACGCGGACCGTCCCGCCGAGGAACGTCTTCAGTTGCCACAACGCGGTGTTGATTTCGAGGACGACGGGGATGCTGCCGTCCGGCGTCGGTTCGTTCAGCAGCAGCCACGGGTTGGCTTTCTGTTCGTCGGTCTTCGCCTCGCTCATGGCGAACGCGAACCGGCGGTCGGTCAGCAACTCGTCCGGCGCGCCGATCACCCGCGGGCGGCTGGCGGCCTGCAAGTTCAGGCAACTGGCGTCGTCGCCCCCCTTCAGGCGGAACGGTAAGACGGTGGCGGATTTCAGGTCCGCCTCGGCCGCCTTCACCTTCGCCCCAACGTCACCCGGCTGGTCCTGATACACCTTCTGAAGCTCGGTCAACACGTCGTTCCGCCCGCGGTCGCCGTCGAGTCGGTGGAAGGCGGGGATGTCGGCTTCGGCCAGCAGGGGGAACCCGCCGCTCCCGCCGGTCTTCTCGGCGAACGCGGCGTCGGGCTGCTTGCGAAAGCTCTCCACGCTCACGAGCAGGAAGGTGGCCAGCGCGAGCAGCACGACGGTCAGCAAACTGCGACTGGCGGCGCGGGTGGTGTTCCGAACGCCCAGGCTGCCCAGCCCGGTCATCGTCGCCTCCCGCGGGCGGAACAGCCACCAGCGGAAGACGAACGCCCCGGCCGCCATCAGGAACAGGCCGCCGCCGAAGAAGGTGCCGGCCCGCTGGTCGGCCGACCCGCCGAGTGGGCCGGCGGCGAGCAGGGCGACCCCGACCGCCGCACACCCGGCCGCGATCCCGAGGGAGAGTTTGGCGTTCACCGGCTTCGCTGACAAGGCGGTGTCAGTGGTCTGCCCGCGGAGGAGCGCCGGCGGGGGTACCCGCACCAGCTTCCGCACGCCGAGCCAGATGGCGAACACGGCGACGACGACTGTGGACACCGCCCCGAGGACCAGTAGGCCGGGGTTGACGTGCAGCGACAGCAACCCGCCGACGTTCGAATCGGGCCACAGCCAGGCCAGGAACTTGAGCATCCCGGCGGCGTACAGCACCGCCACCCCCGCCCCGACGGCCGCCCCGGCGTTGGACACCAGGAAACCCTCCACCAGCAGCAGCAGCCGCACCTGGTTGGGGACGTATCCGGCGGCCAGCAGCAAGCCCACCTCCTTCGCCCGGCGGTCCACCGCCAGCCGGAAGAGCATCGCCACCAGCAGCAGGGCGGCCAGGATGAGCAGCCCGCTGAACGCCAGCAGCATGGCGGCGAAGTCGGTGCCACCGCGGCTCGTCGCCAGAGCCTGTTCGCGGACCGGCTGGAACACCAGCCCGGCGGCGGCCGGGTCGAGTGTGCCCTTGAGTGCGGCCCGCAGTTCGGTGGCGGTTTGCTCCTTCGACGTTCCCGCCGGCGGGGCGATCCGCACCGACGTGGCCTCACCGAACCGGCTTTCAAACAGCGGTTGCTCACGCTTCGCCCGCTTGATGAACGCTTTCGGGGTGGCCTGGTGAGTCTCCCAGAAGGTGTCGTCGGCCGGCGTCACGCGGGAGTAGTTCACCTCGAACGGCGCCTGCCACTGGCGGATCTTCGGCTTGTCGGTCACCCCGGGGAAGGGGGGGGTCAGGTTCGGATCGGCGGCGGCCTCGGTGAACGGCACGTACCCGGCGAACTTGAACGTCCGCCACTCCTCCTGCGTGCTCGCCTCCATCTCCGGTTTGAAGAAAGCGATCGTCACCGGGTCGCCTTTGGTCAGCTTCGGCAACGGCGATTCCGGCCAGTCGAGGAGGGCGATTTCGTCGTCGGAGAGGTTTGACACTCCCGGTGGGAGGAACGGCCCGAGCGGGGCGGGGGCAGTCGGGTCGATCACGCTGACGATGGCGTAACCCATCATCGGCGTCTTGGTGTCCTTGTCGGCGTTGGCGACCTTGTCGCCCCCCTTGTAGACGGCGTTGGCGAGGTACGAGAGGGTGCGGTCCGCCTTCGCCCCGATGCGTTCGGCCGCCTGTTCCACCGCCGTGAGTGTGGCCGCGTCGAGGATGGAGTTGTCGCTCTCGACGAGAACGTACCCCTGCTTGGCGAACGTCTCCTCCCGCAGCTTCGAGTCGAACTTGCCGCCGGGCAGGATCCGCAACCCGCGGTCGGCGGGGGTCAGGTTGGCGTGGAACTTGTCGTTCAGCGTCTTCACGTCGGCCGAGGGGCTGACGGCCGCGTTCACCTTGCCGGGCAACTCGAGTCGGTCCTGCAGCACTTTCAGCGGCACGAACACGTTGAGGGGTGGGGCCGGACTGGGGGCGAGGCTGAACTCGTTCATGCCGTGGTCGGGCGGCAGAACGGCATCCACCTTCAGTTTCAACGTGGCGGTCACGTCGGACACGTCCCGCTTGCCGACGAGCGAAGCCCGCGGCACGCGGGAGCCTTTCTCAAGGCCCACCCACACGAAGCCCTTCTCGTTCACCCCGAGTTTGTCCGCCACACGGTGCGACAGCACCACCCCGTTGGGAAGGTCGAACGCACCGCGGTCGGCCTCGGCGATGCCCATCACCGACACCCGGCCCAGATGCGCTTCGCGGCCGTCGGTCTCGTTGCGGGCTGAACCGGAGAGCAACAACACGGGTGTGGAGTCGGGCAACCCCCGCACCGCCTCCTCGCGGATCAGTCGTTCGCCCACCCACGCCGCCTGCACGCCGTTCAGTTGCTTTTCGGCCCGCTCCCGCAGGCTGGCGCGTAACGACTCGCCGACGAGCAGTGCCCCCGTCAGCACTGCCGCCCCGACCGCCACCCCGAGCAGCACGGGCAGTTGGTGCGACCAGTAGAAGGCGAGCGAGCGGAGGGGCAGGGTGCGGAAGGAGAGCATGTGTTGGTTCCCCCAAAAGTGTTTAGCCGCGAGGCAACGCCGAGCGCGCTCGGCGTTGCCTCGCGGCTAAGCCGGACGATTCAATCCGCCACCCGTTTCGTAATCCCGCCGTAGAAGTCGATGCGGCGGTCACGGAAGAACGGCCAGTTGCGGCGGATCTCCTCGGCCCACTTGCGGCTGCACTCGATGACGATGATTTCTTCCTTCGCCACGCTGCCCACCTGCAACAGCCGGCCGAACGGGTCGCTCACGAACGACTGCCCCCAGAACTCCAACCCGTCGCCGGTCAACTTCTCGTGCCCGACGCGGTTCACCGCCCCGACGTACACGCCGTTGGCGATGGCGTGCCCCCGCATGCTCGTCTGCCACGCGGAGTGCTGCGCCTCGCCGTACTCGGCCTTCTCCTTCGGGTGCCAGCCGATGGCCGTGGGGTAGAAGATCACCTCGGCCCCCTGCAACGCCGTCAGCCGGGCCGCCTCGGGGTACCACTGGTCCCAGCACACCAGCGTGCCCACCTTCGCGTACTTGGTGTCGAACACCTTCCAGCCGGTGTCGCCGGGGGTGAAGTAGTACTTCTCCAGGAACAGCGGGTCATCGGGGATGTGCATCTTGCGGTAGATGCCGAGGAACGACCCGTCCGCGTCGTGGACGGTGGCGGTGTTGTGGTACACGCCGGGCATCCGCCGCTCGAACAGCGAGCCGACGACCACCACGTTGTTCGCCTTCGCCGCCTTGCCCAATCGATCCGTGCTCGGGCCGGGGATCGGCTCGGCCAGGTCGAACAGCTTGTAGTCTTCCGTCTGGCAGAAGTACGGGCCGGTGAACAACTCCGGCAGGCAGACGACCTGCGCGCCCTTCTTCGCGGCGTCGGCGATGGCCGCCTCGGCCTTGGCCAGGTTCGTCTCGCGGTCGGAGTCGCAGCCCATCTGCACCAGGCCGATACGGAACTTGTCGTCGGTCATTCGGCATCACCCCTCGGTCGGCGGTTCCCCGTGTATTGTTATACCGGAGTGGTGGCCCGATCTCTCCCCGACGGCTGACGACCCATGACGACGCCGAACATCACCAGTGTGCTGAAAGAGTCCCGTTCGTTCCCGGTGCCGGAGGCGTTCGCCGCGAACGCCCACGTGAACGCCGACGAACACCGGCGGTTGAGCGAGTGGGCCGAGTCCGACCCGGACGCCTTCTGGGGCCACCACGCCGAGAGCCTGCACTGGTTCTACAAGTGGGAGAAGGTGCTGGACGACTCGAACCCGCCGTTCTTCAAGTGGTTCACCGGCGGGCTGACGAACGCCAGCTACAACTGCCTCGACCGGCACCTGAACGGCCCGCACAAGAACAAAGCCGCCATCATCTGGGAGGGCGAGCCGGGCGACTCCCGCACGCTGACGTACCAGCAACTGCACCGCCAGGTGTGCAAGTTCGCCAACGGGCTGAAGGCGCTCGGGGTGGCGAAGGGCGACCGCGTCACCATCTACATGCCGATGGTGCCCGAGGCGGTGGTGGCGATGCTGGCGTGCGCCCGCATCGGGGCGGTGCATTCGGTCGTGTTCGGGGGGTTCAGTGCGGACGCGGTCGCCGACCGCAACAACGACGCCAAGGCCAAGGTCATCATCACCGCCGACATCGGCTGGCGACGGGGCAAGTCGGTGCCGCTGAAGGCGAACGTGGACGAGGCGCTGGCGAAGAGTCCGACCGTCGAGAAGTGCGTGGTGTTCAACCGCGGCAACCAGGCCGTCCACATGCACCCCGGGCGGGACGTCTGGTGGCACGACCTGATGTCCGACGTGTCGGCGAACTGCCCGGCCGAACACCTGGACAGCGAGCACCCGCTGTTCATCCTGTACACGTCCGGCAGCACCGGGAAACC
>CAYMHO010000122.1:0-18524 GCA_964390195.1 uncultured Fimbriiglobus sp.
CGCCGGGTTCACTGCGTTCACTCCGGCGACCTCTCCCCAGCGGGGAGAGGTGGGCGTGGTTGCACTCTTGACTTGAGTTCCACCCACTCCCTGCCGGTCGCGGTTCCATCACCCCCCCTGAGACCCCCGCATGAAAGCCGGCATCGTCATTCCGACCCTGTACCACGGGGACGCCGTCGGGAACGACGCCGTCGGCATGGCCGACCGGCTCCGCCGCCGCGGGCTGGAGGTGGTGTTCTTCAACAACGGCACCCCGTCGCCGGAACAGGTGATCCACATCGACGAAATGCCGGCGGTGCTCACCAGCCCGGACGACGTGGTCATCTACCACCACAGCATCGGGTTCGAGCCGGGCGTGCGGGCGATCGAACAGACGGTCTGTCGGCGGAAGGCGGTGAAGTACCACAACGTCACCCCGCCGGAGTTCTTCCGCGACAACAAAGAGGTGGCGAAGGGGTGTCAGGACGGCATCGACCAGATCGCCCGGTTGGCCGACACCGACGCGACCATCTGGACCGACTCGGCGTACAACGGCGAACACGTGCAGCAGTTCCGCCCCGGCCGGGCGTTCCGCGAGCTGCCCCCGTTCCACCACGCCGACCAGTTGCTGGCACTCGACCCCGACCACCGGGCGGTGAGCGGGCTGGACGACTGGGCGACGACGATCCTGTGCGTCGGGCGGGTGGTGCCGAACAAGAACCTGCCGCTGGCGGTGGCCGCCTTCGCCGAGTACCGGACGAAGTTCAACCCGCACGCCCGGCTGGTGCTCGCCGGCGATCAACCCGTGCCGTACCACGCGGCGGCGGTGCGGGCGTGCATCGAGGAGTCCGGCCAGGCCGGGCACGTGTTCGTCACCGGGAAGGTGTCGAACGCGCAACTGAAGGCGCTCTACCTGACCGCCGACGTGTTGCTGGTGACGAGTTTGCACGAGGGGTTCTGCGTGCCGCTGATCGAGGCGATGGGCCTGCGGGTGCCGGTGGTGGCGGTGCCGACGGCGGCGGTGCCGTACACCGGCGGGGACGCGGCGAAATATGCC
The DNA here is from genome assembly GCA_964390195.1 of uncultured Fimbriiglobus sp. GTDB lineage: Bacteria > Planctomycetota > Planctomycetia > Gemmatales > Gemmataceae > JALHQU01. The sequence continues at coordinate 1,037 of CAYMHO010000122.1, forward strand.
GAGGCGGATGCGGCGGCGCTGGCCGGACAGATCGACGCCGTGCTGACCGACGACGTGGAGCGGGAGCGGCAAACTCACCGCGGGTGGGAGCGGTACGACGAGCGGTTCTGCACCGCCGCGATCGAGAGGCGGTTCGAGGGGCTGGTGGACGAATGGCTGGCAAGGTGAACGGACGAGCCGCGACGGCGAGGGCGCGGGTGTTCAAGCACCCGCGCCCTCGCCGTCGCGGCTCGTTGGTGGTCACATCCCGCAGAACGACTCGTTGGCCGGGCGGTCGTCGCGGCAGACCAGCACCCGGTTGGTGATGCGGCGGCCGGCGGCGGCCGTGCGGACCGTCTCCCCGGCGAGTTGCTTCAGGTAGAAACAGGACACCACCCCGGTGATCTCCACCACCTCCTCCGTCTCCTTCACGTTCAGGCGGCGGAGTTCCGGGTTGGAGGACCGCAGCAGGGCTTCACCGGCACGAATCGGCGGCGGGGGCAGGGTGACCATCATGCGACGCTCCTTCGGGTGAGGTCCGAGCGGGCAATCGGGGGTGCGGACCGATGCAGTCGGGGGGAGACTGCCTGGCTGGGGACCGGGTCGCGGGAGAGATGGGTGGGCGGCGTCCTTCCCGTCGCGACCTCTTGTGGGACGTATCCTAATCTCCCACCCACGCGATCCTATTTGGTCCCCCGACCGGATGCAACCATTTTTCCCGGACACTCATCCCATTTTTCTCAACCGTCAGAGTCCCCGCTGATGAAACCCGCACCGCCGGCCTTTTCCGCCGGCCGAACTTTGACACTCGTCCGGCTGGCCGTGCCGGTCGCGCTGATCCTACTGGCCGTAGGGGTGGGGGTGCCGCTCTTCCTGCGGTCCCCGCTCTGGTGCGACATCACCCTGTACGACCTGGCGGCGAAGAACGTCCTCGCCGGCGGCGTCCACTACCGCGACCTCTTTGACACCAATACCCCAGGGTTCGTGTGGCTGCTGGCCGGGATCCGGGCGGTCGTCGGGTGGAGTTCGGAAAGCCTCCTCGCGGTCGACCTGTTGTTCGTCCTCGGCACGACCCTCACCCTGTGCCGCCTCGCCAAACTCGCCGGCGGCAGCACCCGCAACCGACTGTGGCTGGCGGCCGGGTGTGCCGGCTTCTACCTGTTCAGCCACGAGATGGTCCACGCCCAGCGGGACGTCTGGCTCTCCCTGCCGGCGCTGCTGGCCGTCCTCCTCCGGTTGAAGCGGATCACCCGACCGGCGGGGGGCACCGTCGGCGGGGTGTTCCTACCCAGTTTGATCGAAGGGGCGCTCTGGGCAATTGCGGTGTGGATCAAACCGCACTTCCTGCTGGTGGCCGCCTGCTGGTGGCTGTTCACCCTCCCGCGGCTGGCGGGCGGTCGCACGGTCGGCCGCGGCTGGTGGGCGTGGGTGGGGGTGGTCGTCGCCGACCTGGGCGGGTGCCTGCTGGCCGGCGGGCTGATCGGGGCGGCCGGGGTGTGGTACATGGTGGCCTCCGGCACCTGGGCGGCGTTCGCCGAGGTGATGACCGTGTGGAACGTCGGCTACCTGAGCACCACCCTGGAGACCATGCACACCCGGTGGACGGTGTTCACCTGGTTCCCGCCGTGGAACTTCCTCGCCCCGCTGGCGGTGGCGTTCGCCCTGTTCGGCGTGCTCGACGCCCGCGTGTGGGCCGGTCGCTTCCGCCCGCCCGAACTGGGCGGGTGGCTCCGCCCCATCTCCTTCCGCGGCATCTGGTACAAGGACGGCACCGACGAGCAGCGGTACGCCCGCGCCGGCCTGGGGGCGGTGTACGCCCTGTGGCTGCTGCAGGCGATCGTCCTGCAGCGGCCGTACGAATACATCCACGCGGCCGAGGTGATGATCGGGCTGGCCGTGTGGGCGGCGTTCCGGTGGAACGCGGCCGCCCTCATCGCCGGCTGGCTGTTCGTCGTGCAGGTGTGCTGGGTGTTCGCCGAACAGCCGCTCGGCGAACAGGTGGCCCGCAGCCCGTTCGTCCGCGAGGTGTTCACCCCGCACCCGGCGTTCAGCCGCAGCCGCACCGGCCTGTGGGCGGAGTGCTTCCGGCCGCTGGAAGGGGCCGACCGCTACCGCCTGCAGGACGCCCTGCGGCGCGAGGCGATCCACCCGGCGTCGATCGCCTGGGAGGAGTTGCACGAGGTGGCCGACGACCTCCGCGGGCGGCGGGTGGGCGACGAGCAACTGGTGTGCTGGCACGACTCCCCGCACCCCCTGTACCTGATCCTGGACGTGAAGCCGGGGCTGCGGTTCATGCACGTGAACACCGCCCGCATGATCAGCGACGAGTGCGACCGGCGGGTGTGCGAGGAGTTCCGGCAGAACACCGACAAGCGGTTCGTGGTGATCGACCTGCAGCGGTTCGCGTTCGTGGAATGGCTGGGGTGGGTGAATCGAAGGGAGAAGGACGTCCGGCCGAACCCGCTCGACACCTACGCCGAACCCGGGGCCGCGAGAGACGACCTGCTGCCGCCGGCGGCGGCGTGGCTGCGGGACGGGCCGTGGCTGCTGCCGAACGAACCGGACCTGCCGTTCGAGATCACCAAGCGGAACGTGGTGTTCCGCAGCGGCGGCGGCCGCGGGCGGTACGTGGTGGTCAAGTTGAAGCAGTGACCCCGTCCGGCGAGCGGCCCGCGTGAGCGGGCTGTTTCTGCGTGGAACGGCGGCCTCACGGCCGCCGCTCGCCCGGCTCACTGGGCGGTCACTTCTCCGCCAACAGCTTCTCCAACGTCTCCACCTCCGCCCCGCGGTACGGGTTGAAGAAGCCGACCACGTTCCCCTTTTTGTCGATGAGCACCCAGGTGGGGAATGCCGCGACCCCGTAAGCCTTCGTCGCCGGACCGTCTTGGGTTTTCAGCAGCCCGATCGGGAACGGCAGGTCGCGGCCCTTCCAGACATCCTTGCGGGCCTTGGCCAGTCGCTCGTCGAGTGCCTTCACGGTGGCGACCGGCTTGCTCGGCCCCGGCTCGTGGATCCCGATCACCGCCAGCCCCTTGTCGGCGAAGTCGTCGTGCAGTTCCATCAGCTTGCCCAAGTCTTCGGCCGACGACGGCAGGTTGGTGTCCCAGAAGTAGAGCAGCACCACTTTGCCCTTCAGGTCGGCCAACTGCACCGCCTTGCCCTTCCAGTCGGCCATTTCGCCCAGGTCCGGGGCCGGCTTGCCGCGGAGTTCTCCCACCTTGTTCGCCTGCACTTCCAGCTTGACGGTCTTGCCCTCGATGCCGACCGCCACGTTGTGCGTGTGGCTGAAGGTCGGGTAGCTGCTCTCGCCGGGGGTGATCTCCTCCTTCAGGTATTCTCCGCGGACGAGCAGTTTATACTCGCCGGCTGGCACGACGAACTCGAACTCGGATTTGTGGGAACTGTACGCCAGCACCCACATGACGTTGTGGGTACACAGGTACACGTTCGTCGGGCCGGGGTTCACCCCGCCGGGGAACACCACCTTGCCGGTCAGTTTCGCCTCCGGCCGGAGGGTGACGGTCAGCCCGCCCATGATCCGGGCCGGCGAGATCGGTTCGATGGCCACCAACTTCCGCTTCTCGTGCCGGAGGTACAGCACGCCGTTCGGGCGGTAGCCGTCGTTGGCTACGGCGGCCGGGTCGTAGGTGGTTTCACCGTCCTTGTTCGTCGGCGGCAGTGGTGGGACGGTCATGGTGTTCACCGCTACCGCCGTGTAAGGCTTGCCCTTTTCGACCAGGATGTTCGTCTCCTGAGTGCTGGCGGCGAACTGCTGGCACACCACCGCCCCCTCGACCGGCTTGCCGTCGGCGTCGATCACCTTCACCTTGAACTCCTTCAGCTTCGCCGGGTCGAACTCCTTCGCCTTCTTCTTCAGGGTGAAGCGGAACTGCTTCAGCTTCGGGCTGGTGGTGAACTCGGTCGGCCGTGGGGCGTCTGGCGACTCGCCGAGACACATCTCGAGAGCTTCCCCGTCGAACCGGTAGATGCCCTTGATGGTGCCGCCCTTGAACCCCATCACCTTGCGGGCCAAGTCGTTCACCGTCATGTCGAACATCTTCGGTGACTGGTCCGGGTCGATCCTGAACGTGGTGTCCCAGTCGAACCCCATGTACTTGGTGACGGTCAGCTTGTCCCCGGCGAACGTGACCAGCGAGTGCCACGCCTGGGCGATGGCGTTCGTCCCGCCCACGGCCTCGGCCGAGTCGAACACCCAGTCGCCTTGCATCAGCTCCTTGTCGGTCTTCCCCTTCGCCTTCGGCGGGTCGGCCGGGGCCGGCTTCTTCGGCTCGTCGGCGGTCAACTTGGCGACGAGCGAGCCGCCGAGCAGCACCACCGTGGCGAGGGCGAACACGGCCAGCGAGCGGCGGGCGAACGAGTGCAGGGTCATCATGCGGGTGACTCCGTCGGCCACCGCTGCGGCGCGGGTGTTGCCCGGTGCGGCGAGGGCGGCTATCGTGATGGTTCGGACGAGTTCGGGCGACAGTGCCGACCCGCGGGGCGTGTCGGCGAGGAAGGCGGCGACGGCGGGCACCACCACCCCGCGGGCGAGCAGGCGGCCACGCAGCAGTGCCTTCGCCCGGCTGAGCCGGCCGGACAGGGTGCCGGGTTTCACCTTCAGTTGGTTCGCGGCTTCGTCGTAGCTCAACCCTTGCAGGCAGCACAGCACCAGCGGCAGGCGGTAGCGGTCTGGCAGGCGGTTCAGCTCGGCGTCCAGGTCGAATTCGCTCGAGCCGCGACCGCCAGGGAGCGGAGTTTCCGGAAGCCCGCTCCCTGGCGGTCGCGGCTCGTCACGCCGGCCGCTCGCCATCCGCAGGGCACAGCGGTACGCCACCTTCGCAAGCCACCCGGCGACGGCGGTCCGGACGGTGTCGGCCCGGCGGGCGAGGACGAGGAAGGTGGCCTGGGCGGCGTCCTCGGCGTCGTGCCGGTGCCGCAGCACCCGCCGGCACACCTCGAACACCAGCCGCGAGTGCCGCCACACCAGCAGCTCGAATGCGGAGTCGTCGCGGTCGGCCACGAACCGCCGCAGCAGTTCGCCGTCCGGGGTGGGGGTGTCGGGGGTGACGGAGAGTGGTGCCATCACCTGAATAGAGGCGGTGGCGGGCGGATTTGCTACGGGAAAACTGTGTGCTCTGCTCGCTCCGCGAGCGGTCTTGTCGGAACCCGCTCGCGGAGCGAGCAGAGCACTCCGATCACCCGATGGCCGGCTGGTTGGTCGGGGCCGGTTCGGCGGCGGTGAGCTGGTGCTTCTTCGTCTCCGGCATCAGGTCGTACATGGTCTCGACGATCACGTCCTTGATCTCCAGGAAGGCCTTCGCGCAGTCCGGGTCGAACTGGCGGCCGGCCTGCCGCTCCACCTCGGCGAACGCCTCGGCCGGCGGGCGGCCCTTCTTGTTCGGGTGGTACGGGCGGTCCGAGGTCATGGCGTCGAAGGCGTCGGCGACGGCCACGATGCGGGCCAGTTGCGGGATGTCGGTCTTGGCCAGGCGGTCCGGGTAGCCGGTGCCGTCCCACCGCTCGTGGTGGTTCCGCACGATCGGGATGATGGGCAGCAGTTCGGGAATGTTGGCCAGGTACTCGGCCCCGAGGGTGGTGTGCGTCTGCATGACCGCGAACTCGGCGGCGGTCAGCTTGCCCGGCTTGCGGAGCACCTCGTCGGAGATGCCGATCTTGCCGATGTCGTGCAGGGGGGTGCCCAGGCGGATGAGCTCGATCTGGTCGTGCGGCAGGGCCATGTACTCGGCCAGGTGGAGGGCGTACTTGGTCACCCGCTGGGTGTGCCCGCCGGTGTACTCGTCCCGCAGTTCGACCATCTGGGCGAGCACCATGATGGTGTTCAGGAACATCTCCCGCTGCTTCCGCAAGAGGATGGCGCACTCGATGCCGGCGCTCGCGTGGGCGGCCAGGGCGTCGGCCAGTTGCAGGTCGTCCTCGGTGAACGGCTGCTGGAAGATGCCGCGGTCCAGGTGCAGCACCCCGAGCTTGCGGCGGGGGGTCCGCAGGAGGACGCACATGACGCTCGCCATCGCCCCGTCGGCGATGCTCTGGCTGATCAGCTCCTGCTGGTCCTGCACGTTCCGGTACAGGGCGCTCTCGCCCTTGCTGAAGCACCGCTGCATCAGCCGCTTGGAGTAGTGGAACCGCCCGCGGCTGTCCCCGTTGCCGACCGCCAGCGCCCGCGGCTTGCCGTTCAACTCCAGCCCGTCGTCGTTCGACAGGACGATCGCGCCCCGCTGGGCGTCGAGCACGCTCACCGCGTCGTTCAGGATGCTGTCGAGCAGTTGGTCTTCACTCTCCAGGTGGCCCAGGTGGTGGCCGGCCCGCAACAGGGCGAGCAGTTCCTCCCCGGCCCGCGGCACGTCGCTCCGCTTGAACGCCAGCCCGGTGATGCCCTCGTCGAAGCTGGCCCGGCGGACGGCCTGCTGCACCAACTGGTCCGACGGTGGCCCTTCGATGGTCGCCTCGGTGATCTCGACCAGGAACGCCACCTTGCCGAACTGGACGATGTCGCGGGCGGCCAGCGGGTGCGGGGTGGTCACCCGCGTGCCGTTCACGTAGGTGCCGTTGGTGCTCTCCAGGTCGGCCACCACCCACCCGTCCCCCTGACGGCGGACCTCGGCGTGCCGGCGGCTGACCGACGGGTCGTCGAGCATCAACTCGAACTGGGCCAGGCGACCGACCCGGAGCAGGGTGGGGTGATCCCACACCTGCCCTTTGGTCGGACCGCTGACGCCGCGAAGCCTGAGCGCCCGCTTCATGGAGTGTCCCCGGCCCACACGCGGTGGATGTGTCTTGACATCTTACATAGCACGACCGCGCAAGTGCGATCTGCCGTCAAATGGGGAATCTGTGTTGTTCCACGCCCGATTCGTTCGTTACGACAGGAACTGTTCAGGGCGGGCGGGAATGTGGGACGGAAATCAGGGCACGTCAAACGGGCGGCCGAGGCACACGTCCCCGCGGTGCAACCCGGCGGCGGTGCGGCCGTCGTCGTTGCGGAACAGGTCGTCCCGGCCGGGCAGCACGCTCGACCGGGTGAACTGCACCGACCCGCCTACGGTCAGCACGTTCCACCCGCCGTGGCGGGCGGTCGGCAGGTCGGCGGCGATCGGGGTCAGGTCTTCGGCCGTCTCCGGCTTCCGCAGGCCGAACAGCCGCCCGTCGGCCTTGAACCCGAGGGTGTACGCGTACCCGACCGGCTCGGTCGGCTCCAGCGGGCAGTACCGGGCGGCGTCTGTCACCGGCTGCCCGGAGCGGGCCAGCTCGGCGTAGTACCCGCCGGCGGTCGGCACGGCGGCGGTGCCGGCTTGCGGGAACCGCCCCTCGTGCGATTCGCTGTACCCGGCCAGCCCGGCGTGCAGCTCCCGCAGGTGGTCCTGGCAGGCGTACTGCTGGTACGACTGCCGCGCCTTCTGGATGGCCGGCAGCCCGAGCCCGAGGGCGAGCAGCACCACCGCCGCGACCACCCCGGCGTTCACCCACCCGCGGAGGGCCGGCTGCCAGCGGGCCTCGCGGTAGCTGCTGTCCGGTTCGGCAGCGACGGACGGCGGGGCGAACCCGTCGCGGCCGGTGAACAGGCCGTTGGCCACCAAGTGTTCGGCGGTGAAGGCGATGGCCTGGAGGGCGAGGCCGGGGGGCGGGGCGTCGTCGTCGTGGTCGGCGGCCAGCGGGGCGAGGGCGGCGGTGATCGCCCGGTACTTGGCGGCGACGGCCGGGTCGGTGTCGATCAACGTGCCGACGACCGCTCGGTCACCCGGCGGCAGTTGGTCCAGCGCGAAATCGAGGAGCAGCTCGTCCACCTCACTTCACCTCCACCCGGCGGCTCACGCCGCTCGGCTCGCCGGTCGCCTCGTCCTCCTCCGGCGGCACCAGCTTGTGCCAGCACTCGGTCAGCTTCACCAGCGCCGCGTGCAGGCGAGATTTCACCGTGCCCAGCGGCACGCCCAGCACGTCCGCCGCATCCTGGTACTTCATCCCCTGGAAGTACGTCAACACCACCACCTGACGGAGCAGGTCGGGCAACTCGTCCACGGCGGTGCGGACCAGCTTCCGCAACTCCTCGCCCTCGGCGATCTCGTCCGGGCCGGGGGCCGCGCGTTCGAGCAGGTCGAACAGCGAGACGGAGCCGTCCGGGCTGTCGTCGTCGGGCAGTGCCGGCACGCTCTTCGCGTCTTTGCGGCGGGCCCGCCGCCGCATGGCGTCGATCGCCTGGTTGGTGGCGATGGCGTACAGCCACGGGCGGGCGGACCGGCCGGGTTCGTACTGCCGGATCTTGGTGAACACCGCCACGCAGGTGTTCTGGAACACGTCGGCGGCCAGTTCCGGGTCACCCGTGTATCGACGCAGGTAGCCGTACAGTTCCCGCTCGTGCCGGCGGACCAACAGCCCGAACAGGTCTTGTTCACCCCGCCGCAGCCGGGTGAGCAGTTCCTCGTCGGTCAGGCTGTCCGGGGGTTGGCGGGAGGCGCTCACCCACGCATTCTACGACGGCCGGCTCGCGGCTACTCCAGCTCCTCCCGCCGCACCAGTTCCCGGTCTCGGGTGCCGGAACGCATCTCGAACACGCACACCGGGCCGAGTTCCTCGCCGGGGGCGAGGCGGCACAATTCGCGGCGGTCGCGGGCGGAGGCCAGTTCGGCCGGCAGGCAAGTGGGGCAGCAGAGGGAATAGGTCTTCAGCTCGCGTGTGCCGCCGTCCGCCCACACCGCCCCGAGTTTGAAAGTGGCGGGGCGGGGACACCCGCGGGTGTGGCACACGACGGGGTAGGGGGGGAGGGACATGGCGCGTTCGGGTGAACCGGCGGCGTGAGCCGCCCGGGTGGGACCACCCGCGGGTTCACACCCGCGGCTCACCCGGCCCGTGTCAACTGACCGGGTGTGGGATCGGCTGGCCCAGGATTTCGGCCACGGCGTTCTGGGCGGCCCGCAGCTCGGCGTCCTTCTTGTTCCGCCCCCACACCGGGGTGAACTGCTGGCCGTCCACCTCGGCGGCGATCTTGAAGCACTTGTCGTGGTCCGGCCCCTGCTCGTCCAGCACCACGTACCGCGGGGTGCCGCCGTACTCCTTCTGGGCGAGCGTCTGCAGTTGTGACTTGGCGTTGCTCGCCACCGCCGCCTCGGCCACCGCGTCGATCTCCGGTTCGATGAACTCGAGCACGAACTGCCTGGCCGCGTCGTACCCGCCGTCCAGGAAGACGGCCGCCACCAGCGCTTCGAACACGTCCGCCAGGATGTTCGGCGGCATCTCGGCCGACCCGCTCAGCCCCTTGCCGAGGATCAGGTATTTGCCCAGTTCCAGCTCGCGGCTGAACGCCGCACACGTCTTCCGGCTGACCACCACCGACTTCACTTTCGTCAGATCCCCCTCCTGGTAGGCGGGGAAGCGGGCGTAAAGCTGCTCGCAGGTGATGAGGCCGAGGACGCTGTCGCCGAGGAACTCCATCCGCTCGTTGCTCGCCTGCCGGGTGTTCGCCCCGGAGGTGTGCGTGAGGGCGGCGCGGAGCAACTGCGGGTTCTGGAAGGTGTACCCGATAGCTTCTTGACAGTGTTCGAGCAGTCTCTGCTCGCGGGTGCCGGTGGCGGGGGTGTGAGTCGGCATGTCGGGGGTGCGAGGCGACGGAATGAGGCGAACGACGGCGGGCGAGTATGAAGGCTGCTTCAAAAATTACCTCCGCCGCACCCGGAAGTCAACTTGTCACCCCCAGACTCTTCACCCCGCCTAACTGTCAGCCCCGCCGACGGGTTGTGTCGGATCGGTGGCGCGGGCCGGGCGAAATTCACACTCGGGGTTGAAAAAAGGCTAAACTGGATGGATCGTGTACGCGGCCGCGGCCGGCCGACCGAATCTCCGTTTTCTGAGTCCCACTCGCCGCTCGTTCCGCGATTCCCGGATCAGAGCCTCAGCCGTCCCGCCGTTCCGGCCCGTGCTTGATGCCGGCGGCACCCACACAGTACCATGAGTGCCGGTCGCACCGACGATTCCGGCATCGCAACCCGTGAGGTCCGCCGTGAGCAACCGTCCTCCGGACACGCAAGAGCGCGCCCGCTTCTCCCAACAGCTCGACTCGGCCTTCGAAGACGCGTCCAAACTGGCCGGCTCCAGCCTCGCCCCCGCCGACTTCTATGAGAAGTTCCTGAACCGCGCGCTCGGGGCGATCAACGCCCCGGCCGGGGCGGTGTGGCTCCGCACCCCGCAAGGGTTCCTGCAGGTGGCCGCCCAGCACAACCTGGAGAAAGTCGGGCTGGACGACAAGCGGGGCGGACGGCAGTGCCACAACGAGGTGTTGCGGCAGGTGTTCCAGGCGAACCCGCCGCGGCCGGTGCTGATCGAGCCGCAGGGGCGGCTGGGCGGCGGGCCGGTCGAGCCGGGCAGCGTGCCGGCCGCCAACCTGACCGACTTCTACGCCCTGTTCGCCCCCATCGTCGGGCCGGAGAAGCAGTCGCTCGGGCTGCTGGAGGTGTTCCAGGAGTCGAGCCACGACCCGCGGATGTACCAGACGTTCCTGCAGTACACCCTGCAGATGGCCGGGTACGCCAGCCAGTACCACTCGTTCAGCGGCAGCCGCCAGAACGCCGGCACCGAGAAGGCGTTCACCCAGGTGGAGGCGTTCGCCCGGCTCATCCACACCACCCTCAACCCGACCGAGTGCGCGTACCACATCGCCAACGAAGGCCGCAAGCTGATCGAGGCCGACCGGGTGTGCGTGGGCGTGCGGCACGGGTCGAAGACGAAGGTGGAGGCGGTGAGCGGGGCGGACGTGGTGGAGAAGGCGAGCACGCACGTCCGCCGGCTGAAGGCCCTGTTCGACGCGGTACTCAAGTTCAACGACCGGCTGGTCTTCCAGGGCACCCGCGACGAAGCCCTGCCGCTCTGGGTGCTCAAGGCGCTCGACGAGTACCTGGCCGAGAGCCAGCCGAAGCTGCTGGTCGTCGCCCCCCTGCGGGACGAGCGGGAGAAGGATTCGGAGAAGCCGGCCCGGTCGGCCATGCTGGTCGAGGTGTTCAACCCGCCGGAACAGACCGACGCGCTCCTGCAACGGGTGGACGTGGTCGGCAAGCACGCGGCGAGCGCCCTGTACAACGCCGCCGAGATGAAGCGGATCCCGTTCAAGGCCCTCTGGTGGCCGGTCGTCAAACTGCAGGACGGGCTGGGCGGGAAGGCCCGCTTCTACACCCTGCTGGGCGTCCTCGCCACCCTGCTCGTCGTGGCGGTCATGGTGTTCGTGCCGACCCCGCTGAAGATGGACGCGAAAGGGCAGTTCCTGCCCGAACACCTGGTGCAGGTGTACCCGCCGGCCAAAGGGGAGGTGCGAGAGGTGCTGCTCCAGCCGGGGCCGGGGGACATCCGCCCGGGCGACGCGCTGGTGGTCATGTTCGACAAGGGGTTGGCCCAGCGGATGGGCGAGCTGGACGGGCAGATCAAGGAGGCGCGGGAGGAGAAGAAGATCCACACCGCCGCCCTGTCCAAGGCGGCCCGCAACTCGGCCGACGAGTCGAGCATCCTGGTGAAGAAGGCGCAGGCCGAGGGCCAGTTGAAGGAGGCCACCCGCCTGAAGGAGGACCTGATCCGCCGGAACAACCTGATCCGCGGGGAGGCCGGCTACTTCCTGGCCGTCGCCCCGGACTTCCCGCCCACCGCCGGCGGGGTGCAGCGGTGGGCGAACATCAGCCCGACGGACGTGCGGGAGAAGATGCGGAGCGAGGTGCAGCCGTCCCAGCCGCTCGTCCGCCTGGGGGCGATCGACGGCCCGTGGCGGGTGGAGACGAAGCTGCCGCAGCGGGGCATCGGGCACATCAACCGGGCGTTCGCCACCGACGGCGACCACAAACTGGCCCCCGACCCGAAGGGGTCCGGGCGGACGCTCAAGTACCTGGACGTGGAGATGGTGTTCGGCGGGTTCGAGACGGACAAGTTCACCGGCAAGCTGTTCGAGGACGAGGTGAACGTGGAGGCGGTGCCGAACAAGGACGACCACAACGAGACCGAGCCGGTGGTCATGGCGTACATCCGGGTGGACATCCCGGAGGACCGCATCGAGCTGCTCAAGAAGGCCGGCGCCGAGGTGCGGGTGAAGGTGCTGTGCGGCCACCGCCCGCTCGGCTACTCCCTCTTCCACGGCGTGTGGGAGTGGTTCTACGAGAAGGTCATCTTCTACTTCTAGTGTTCGGTTCCCCTCTCCCCTGGGGGAGAGTGGGACAAGAACCATTGCAACACCCCGGCCGACCGACGCCGCACGGCTCCCCGCGGCGGCCACCCCACCGCACCACGCCCGCTCCCTCCCACCCGACCGGACCGGGCACCACCCTCCCGAGTGAGGACCGACCCATGACCCGCACCCTCCGCCGCTGGCTGGCCCCGGCCGTCGTCGCCGTCGCCACCCTCGGCGTGTTCGCCTGCAAGCCGTCCGCCAACAGCAAGGGCACCAGCCCGGCCGGCACCCCCGTCGCCATCGGCGGGGTGCTGTACTCGCCCCAGCCGCCCGTCACCCTGACCCGACAGGCCGTCGGGGCGGAGCCGCTCGTCGCCTACCAGGGGGTGGTCGAGTACGACGAGACCATCACCCTGTCGGCCGAGGTGGACGGCAAGCTGGAGATGGTGTCCACCCCGCTCGCCGAGGCCGAACGGCTCGGCCTGCCCGTCGCCCGGTACCCGGACCGGGTGGTCGACCACCCGCGGCAGAGCACCCAGAAGCACGTGCGGCTGGTGGACGGCGACGCCATCAGGCAGGGGCAACTGCTGGCCACCCTGGACGACTCGCAGGCGGCGCTCGACGTGATCGCCCTGCAGAAGTCGGTGAAGGCGGCCGAGGAGGCGCTCAAGCAGTCGCGGGACGCGGTGACGGAATACGACGCGGTGCTCAAGCGGATTCTCGGCCTGCCGGTGGCGTCCGAACTGGAGAAGGCCCAGTACCGCGTGCAACTGGTGCAGGCGAAGGTGTCGGAGGCGCGGCTGAACCAGGACTACGTGAAGTTCATCGGCGACCTGGACAAGGCGACCGACCGCCAGCAGCGGCACGACATCCGCAGCCCGTTCAACGGCAAGGTGGTGCGGGTGCTGCGGCCCCGCGGGGTGGTGGTGAAGGCGGGCGAGCCGATCCTGGAGGTGCAGAACACCGGCCGCTTCCGGGTGGAGGCGCAGGTGAAGTGGGAGCTGGCCAAGGACCTGGAGGCGAAGCTGCCGCTGGCGGTGTCCGTCGAACCGGTGCGGGTGGTCCGGCCGGAGCCGTACTCGGCCGGGCACAACAAGGAGGTGACCGGGCTGGCCGTGTTCACCTGGACGGTCAACGGGAAGACCCGCCCGGCGGTAGTTTCGGCCTCGGCCGACGGCACCGCCCTCGTGTGGGACGCCCAGGGGGACGCCCGCAAGGTGCACTACTTCAAGCCGCACCCGACGGCCGTGCGGAGCGTGGCGGCCGTCGCCCGCGGGGACCAGCGGCTGGTGGCCACCGGGGACGGGAACGGGCGGGTGCGGCTGTGGGACGTGTCCAACCCGGACCAGTTGCCGACCACCGCCACCCACGAGTTCGAGGAGACGCACGCGCAGGGGGTGGGGGCGGCCGCCTTCTCCCCGGACGGCCAGTACCTGGCCACCGCCGCCGGGCGGAACGTGTTCGTCTGGGACGTGGCCACCCGCAAGCGGAAGTACGCCCTGCCGGCCGACCACCGGGACGACGTGAAGGCCGTGCACTTCACCCCCCAGGCGACCCTGGTGACCGTCTGCCGCGACCGCGCCGTGCGGGTGTGGAAGCTGGGCACCGACGGGGCCAGCCTGGACCGCACGATGGACAACCGCTCGGGCACGGTGGACGTGCTCGGGGTGTCGGCCGACGGCGGGCGGGTGCTGTTCGACCAGAGCGCCCGGAAGCTGGAGGTGAAGGCGCTGGCCGACGGCGGCGTCGCCGTCACCGGCACGCTGGAGAACGGCGGGGCCGAGGAGCGGTTCGCCACCCTGGCGGTGTTCGGCCCGGACGGCACCCAGGTGCTCACCGGGGCGGGGGACGCGGACGGCAAGGGGGAACTGCAGGTGTGGGGCCTGCCGGCGTCCGGCCGCGGCACCGAGCGGCAGCGGCTGGCCACCCCGGACCGCGCGGAGGTGACGGCCGCCGCCTTCAGCCCGGACCCGGCCCACCGGTTCGTGGCCGTCGGCACCAAGGCCGGCGGGGTGCACTTCTGGCTGCTCCGCCCGGACCAGCCGCCGGTGCCCGGCAAGCTGGTGTCCGTCACCCGCCCGGACGAGACCACCGCGCTCCTGCGGGTGGAGGTGGAGAACAAGGACGGCAAGTACGGCGACCTGCTCGAGGACCGCGGCACCGCCCGGCTGGTGATCGCCCCGGACGCCAAGACCCTGACCCCCGGCCCGATGCCGCCGGCCCCGGCCCCGCCGCTGCCGATGAAGATCGACGCCCCGCCGGCGGTGCCGCTCGCCGGCAAGTGAACGAGGACGAGCCGCGACCGCCAGGGAGCGGGTGATTCCACCCCCGCCCCCTGGCGGTCGCGGCTCGTGTCGCCGCATCATCTATTCACACTTGAGTTGTCATGAGCACCCACACCGACGGACCCGTCGAGCGACGGAAGCAGGTGCGGCTGAAGGTGCGGCCGGACCTGCAGCACGTCGAGCAGCGGTACGAGGGCAAGCGGTTCCACGTGGTGAAGGACCCGGTCTGCCTGCGGTACTACCGGTTCAACGCGCAGGAGTATTTCGTCTTCGGGCTGTTCGACGGCACGCACTCGATGGAGGACGTGCGGACGCGGTTCGAGGACGAGTTCAAGCCGCACCGGCTGGAGTTCCAGGACCTGGAGGCGTTCGCCCGTCAGCTGGTGACGGCCGGGCTGGTGCAGCACGAGCAGTCGGGCACCGGCAAGCACCTGTTCCAGCGGCGGGCCAAGCAGCGGCGGATGCAGCGGTTCGCCGCCCTGTCGAACATCCTGTACTACAAGATCCCGGTGTTCGACCCGGACCGCCTGCTGACGTGGATGTACAAGTGGCTGTGGTGGATCTTCACCTGGCCGTTCTTCTTCGCCAGCGTCGGCCTGATGCTGGCCGCCCTCTTCCAGGTGACCATCCACTTCCAGACCTTCTACGACAAGATGCCGGCGTACCAGGAGTTCTTCGCGTACAAGACCGTGTTGTACATGTGGATCAGCCTGGGCGTCGTGAAGGTGATCCACGAGTTCGGGCACGGGCTGAGCTGCAAGGCGTTCAAGGGCGAGTGCCACGAGATGGGCGTCCTGCTCATGTGCTTCAGCCCGGCCCTGTACGCCAACGTGACCGACGCCTGGACGGTGGCCGACAAGTGGAAGCGGATCGTCATCAGCTTCGCCGGCATCTACGTCGAGCTGGTGATCGCCGCCGTCGCCACCTTCGTCTGGTGGTACACCCCGCACCTGCCGATCGTGAACAACATCGCCATGTGCCTGATGGTCCTCTGCTCGGTCAGCACGGTGGTGTTCAACGCCAACCCGCTCATGCGGTTCGACGGGTACTACATGCTGGCCGACTGGCTGGAGATCCCCAACCTCCGCGACCGGGCGAACCGCTACCTGAACAACCTGTTCCTGAGCAAGTGCCTGGGGGTGGAGACCCCGCCCGAGCCGTACATGGCCACCAGCCGGCGGGTGCTGTTCGTCGCCTACGCCGTCGGCAGTTGGGTGTACCGCTGGGTGGTCACGTTCGGCATCATCTGGTTCCTGAGCGGGTTCCTCGACCCGAAGCTGAAGGTGCTCAGCCGCGGGCTGGCGTTCCTGTCGCTCGCGTCCATGTTCGTCTGGCCCGTGTTCCGCATCGTCAAAAACATCCGCCAACGCGGGAGGCTGCCCGACATGAAGAAGAACCGGGTGTACATCACCCTGGCGGTGGCCGCCACCCTCGTCCTGCTGTTCCTGTTCTTGCCGCTCCCCATCTCGCGGATCCGGGACGCCGGGCTGGTCTCCCTCGACCCGGCCCACGCCGACGTGCTGCGGGCGCCCGGGGACAGCGTGCTGGTGGAGGTGCTGGTGGCCGAGGGCGACACGGTGCGGCAGGGGGACCGCCTGGCCACCTTCCGCAGCCTGGCCTACGAGGAGGAGATGGACAAGCTGAACGCCCAGATCGCGGCCGGCCGGGCCCGCGTGCGGAGCCTGAAGGACCAGGCGGTGAAGGCGCCGACGGCCGGCGAGCGGGACGCCGTCCAGCGGGAGGCCGACCTGGCCGACAACCAGCTGCGGAGCTACCAGGAGCGGCGGGCGCTGCTCACCCGCCAGAACCAGGACACCGAACTGCCCGCCACCCGGAACGGGTACGCGATGGGGGTGCCGCGGCCGTCGGACAAGGGCAAGTTGTACGACGCCTCCGACCGCAACGGGCGGGCGGTGCTCACCATCGGCGACCCGGAGAAACTGGTGGTCAAGCTGCCGGTGTCGTCGCTCGACTACCGCCTGTTGCAGGAGGACCTGCCGCCGGGCGGCGAACTGGCCGCGCAAGTTCACGTGCCCGGGCGACACGACCGGGTGTACACCGGCAAGGTCCGCCGCCTGCCGCCCGTCACCGTGCAGGAGGGGCAGCGGAACGGCGGGCCGCAGATCCCGGTGCAGCTCACCCAGCGGGGGGGCGGACCGCTGGCCGTGACGCAGGGCGGGGAGGACGGGCAGGAGATGACGCCGGTCGCCCCGACGTACCTGGTGGAAGTCGAGATCCTCGACCCGGACGCGAGCATCCGCCCCGGCACCCTGGTGCAGGTGAAGGTGTTCTGCCAGTGGCGGAGCGGGGCGTGGTGGGTGATCCGCAAGCTGGCCGAGGCGACCGACGTGGGGCTGTACCAGTGACCTGGTTTCGCCCTGAAAGGGCGGGTTCTGTCAGCCCAGGCCGTCAGGCCTGGGTCGGGGAACGAGAAACTCACCGCCCTGTAGGGGCGGGTTCCGCGGAACCCGCCCCTACAGGGCGGTGAGTTTTGGGTGATCGCCTTCCCATGCCTCCGCTCGCCTTCGGCTCGCTCCGACCTGGGCTCAGGGAATACGGCCCTTCGGGCCTGTCGGTGTCGGGTTCGCATTGGTTCCGCCCGACTCGCTGACGAATTGACTCGCTCGCCTGCGGCTCGCGGCGACGATTCACGTCCCGAACTGCCGGTCGCCCGCGTCGCCCAGCCCCGGCACGATGTACTTGTTCGCGTCCAGCCGTTCGTCCACCGCGGCCAGTACCAGCGGCACGTCCGGATGGGCGGTCCGCAACCGTTCCACCCCTTCCGGCGAGGCGATCAGCCCGACGAACTTGATCCTCTTGTTCCCCTCAGCCTTCAACAGGGCAATCGTCTCCACCGCCGACCCGCCGGTCGCCAGCATCGGGTCGAGGATCAACAGCACGTCCACCTGGGCGGCGGTCGGCAGGTTGCGGTAGTACGTCTTCGGCTCCCAGGTGTCGTGGTCGCGCTTCATGCCGACGTGCCACACGCTCGCCTCCGGCAGAGCGTCGAGCATGGCGTTCGCCATCCCCAGCCCGGCCCGCAGCACCGGCACGATGCCCACCCGGTCGGCCA
>CAYMHO010000123.1:0-18495 GCA_964390195.1 uncultured Fimbriiglobus sp.
CCATCAGCGGCAGCGGGAACAGCAAGAACATCCTGCTGGCGGTGGAGTGGGCGAAGCGGAACGGGGTGACCACCTTTGGCTGCACCGGCTTCTCGGGCGGCAAGTTGAAGACCCTGGCCGACCACAATCTGCACTCGCCGATCGACGACATGGGCATCGTCGAGACCGTCCATCTGGCCGCCTTCCACTGGGTGGTGGACGACCTGCACCGCCGCGCGTCGATGTAGCGGGTTCCCCTCTCCCCCAGGGGAGAGGGGAACCAACCCCGGAACCTCCCCATGCCCCCCCCCGCCGTTCGCGTGGATCGCCTGAGCAAAGCGTTTACGCTCGGGCAGAAGAACCTCGGCTACCACAACCTGACCGAGAGCATCAAGCAGACGATCGGCACGGTGGCCCGCAAGCTGACCGGCGTGTTCCGCTCCGGGGCGGAGACGCCGGCCAACCCGTACTGGGCGCTCCGCGACATCAACTTCGAGGTGCAGCAGGGCGAGGTGATGGGTGTCATCGGCCGCAACGGGGCCGGCAAGAGCACACTGCTGAAGATCCTGAGCCGCGTGACGATCCCGACCGAAGGGCGGGTGGAACTGCGGGGGCGAATGGGCAGTATGTTGGAGGTGAATGCCGGGTTTCACCCGGAACTGACCGGCCGCGAGAACGTGTTCCTGGCCGGCAGCATCCTGGGCATGCGGCGGCGTGAGATTCAGGCCAAGTTCGACCAGATCGTCGAGTTCTCCGAGATCGGCCCGCACCTCGACACGCAGGTGAAGCGGTACAGCTCCGGGCAGTACGTGCGGCTGGCGTTCGCCGTGAGCGCCTACCTCGAACCCGAAATCCTGATCGTGGACGAGGTGCTGGCGGTCGGCGATGCCACCTTCCAGCGGCGGTGCATCGACCGCATGGCCGACCTGGCCCGCGACGGCCGCACCATCCTGTTCGTGACGCACAACATGCAGCTCATCCCGCGGCTGTGCCGGCGGGCGGTGTTGCTCGAAAAAGGGAAGATGGTCGGCATCGGCCCGTCCGCCGAGATGACGAACCAGTACATGGAGCGGTTGCTGGCCGAGACCCGCGTCGGCGACCTGCGGGACAAACACCACACCGGCGACGGGCGGGCACAGTTCGTCCGGGCGTCCGTGAACGATGCCGCCGGTCGACCGCTGTCGGTGTTCGTGTCCGGCGACGACCTCGTGGTCCGGGTGGAGGTCGAGGCGAAGGCCGACCTGCCGGACGTGAACCTACAAGTGGTGCTGGCCAGCCTGCACGGCCACCGCACCATCAGTGGGTGGTCGAAGGAGGACGGGTTCTCGGTCGCCCTGTCGCCGGGTTCGCACAGCTTCGAGTGCCGGTTCCGCAACCTGAGCATCCGGCCGGGGCACACCTTCCTGGTTCACCTGAGCATGGGCAGCGGGAACGGCGGGCTGATCGACGCGGTCGAGAACGCGGTGGTGATGGACACCGTGAGCGACGACCGCTCGGCGCACCTGAGCACCAGCCAGGACCACGGCATGGTGTACTGCGAACACTCGTGGCGGCGAGTTTGATGCTTCGCCGCGAGCTTGCGAGCGCTCGCAAGCTCGCGGCGAAGAGTACACTACCTTCCCACGAGGTTCACCCATGCCGCTCCTCTTCCTTGCTGCTTTTGCCCTATCAGCCGACGCCGACAAGCTCGGCACGCTCTCCGAGAAGTACGAGTCCGGCGGGCGTGGGCCGGCGACCGTGTCCACCGGCGAGGGTGACCCCGGCGGGGTGAGCTACGGCACCTACCAACTGGCCTCGAAGATTGGCCGGGCGGACCAGTTTGTGAAGAAGCACTACCCGAAGGAGTTCGAGGGGCTGAAGGGCGGGAGCGACGAGTTCACCAAGAAGTGGAAGGAACTGGCGGCGAAGGATGCCGACGGGCTGCAGAAGAACGAGCACCAGTTCATCAAGGAGACGCACTACGACCCGCAGGCGGCGAAGCTGCTCAAGGATGTGAAGCTGGACGTCGCCAAGCGGTCGGCGGCGTTCCGCGACGTGGTGTGGAGCACCGCCGTGCAGCACGGTCCGAACACGGACGTGATCGTCGTGGCCGTGAAAAGCCTGCTCACCGAAGGGAAGAAGCTGGAGGACGTGACCGACGAGGCGATCATCAAGGCGGTCTACGCCGAACGCGGGCGGAAGACCGACGACGGCAAACTGGCCCGGTTCAAAGGCGTGAGCGAGAAGTGGATCCCCGCCCTCACCAAGCGATTCGAGAACGAGCAGAAGGACGCGCTGGAGATGCTGAAGAAGGAGCAGAAGTAGCCCGCTGCGGAACGACCAAGCTCAGCAGCCCTGCCACGGGAAGCCGAATCTTGGGAAAAACCTACGAGGCGGGGTCTGTTGTAGCGCCTGGTTCGGACGGCGGGGGCCCCAGCCAAATTCGCCCGTCCGGGAGGATGTACCTGTCCGCCCATGTATCCCGCGGGTCGATCCCAACGCCCTCCAACGCGTACACCCGGACGTCCTCGTGCGGCCCATCGAGCCCGACGTACAGCCGCTTGCACTCGGGGCACAGCCAGCACTCCCGATACCCAGTGGTCTCTTCCGCGTCCGTCCCGCCCTGCAATTGCTCAAGGCCGAGTTCCGTCAGTAGCGTGTGAACGACGTGGCCTGGGCTGGCGACGTTGTTCATGATCTCGCCACACCGGCAACGTAATCGCACCTTGATGCCCTCTGCGGCCGGAGTTGGTATTTTGGGACCCACCCTACTTGGCGTACACCGTTTTCGGGTCGAACACCCGCTCGCCGACCACCCGCAGCTCCTCCTCGCCGGTCAGCTCGCGGAAGAAACAACTTTCGTACCCCTCGTGGCAGGCCGCCCCGCCGATCTGCTTCACCTTCAGCAGCACCGCGTCAGCGTCGCAATCGATGCTGATGCTCCGCACCTCCTGCACGTTGCCGCTCTCCTCGCCCTTCCGCCACAGCCGGTTGCGGCTACGGCTGAAATAGACCGCCCGCCGCGTTCGCACCGTCTCGCGGAACGCCTCCTCGTTCATCCACGCCACCATCAGCACGGTGCCGGTGTCGGCGTCCTGGGCGATGGCACACACCAACCCGCCGGCCTTCTCGAAGTTGAGCATCGTGGTCTCTCGGTTGCGGCGGTCGGGGTGTTCCCGCCGTTACTTGTGAGGTACATTGTACTCGTCGCGTTCCACCGCCCCGGAGCGGCCGGTCATGTCCGCCAGTCAGCCCAAGTTCGATAGCGCCGTCCACGACGTGCAGAACGACGGCGACGACGACACCGCGTGGGTGCGGCTGGTGTATCGCTACCAGGAGCAGATCACCCTGTGGGTCCGCAAGCTCGGGCTGCAACTGGCCGACGCCGAGAACGTGACACAGGAAGTGCTCGTCAGGCTCACGCGGAAAATCCACCTGTACGACCCGAAGAAGGCGCCGTTCGCCACCTGGCTGCGGCGGGTGACGGTCCACGTCGCCCGCAACTACGTCCGCAAGCAGACGAAAGCGGCCACCGGCTCCGGCGACACCGAGCAGATGATGCGGCTGCAAGAGGTGGAGGACGAGTCCGAGAGCTACTGGGACAGCATTAACGCCGAGGCGGATCGCTCGCTGCTCGCGTTGGCGTTGGCCCGGACGAAAGGGAAGGTGACGGCCGAGGCGTGGCGGGTGTTCGAACTGGCGGCCATCCAGAAGAAGCCGGGGGCGGAAGTGGCCGAGGAACTGGGGGTGAGCGCGCAGAGCGTGTACTCCGCCCGCCACCGGGTGATGCAGGTGCTGCGGCAGGAGATGACCGAACTGGCGAACCAGGAAGGGTGAGTGCCGGGCGAGCCGAGCGGCGTGAGCCGCCGGCCGCTCGGCTCGCCCGGCCAGACTATGTGTGAATGGCGTCGAACATGGCGAAGCAGAGTGGGCCGAACACCAGGGCGGGCACCCAGGCGGCGACCACCGGGGGGAGCGAGAAACTCAACTTCCAGACGAAGAACTCCAGGTCCACCCCGTTCTCGCCCAGGTACTTGGCCCCGTACACCACCGCCGAGAACACCACCGCCAGGACGAGGCACAGGCCGGCCGAGATGAACACGTGCCGGTTCTGGTCCCGCAGGATCAACGCCAGCCCGAAGACGGTCAGGATCAGCCCGTTCAGCGGCCGCACCAGCCGCTGGTGGAAGGCCACCGCCACCGCCGGCTTGGGGGTGGTGCCGCGGGCGAGCACCTCCCACACGTCCGGGGTGCCGGCGTAGGTGTACGTCGTCCGCCCGCGGACGACGGTGTCGAAGTCCAGTTCGGCCGTCTTCACGAAGTACTGTTTCGGCCCCAGGTGGGTGACGTTCGGCGGCAGCGACTGCGGCGCCTGGTCCGGTTTGGCGGTATACAGTTTCCACCCGCCGGTGTGCTTCTCGCCGGGGGCGTCGGGCGGGATGTAGTCGGCCCGCTCGGCGGTCAGGTGCGTCAGCTCCACCCCTCGGTCGGCGGCCGACGTGTACTCGAACGCCAGGATGCGGCCGTACCGCCCCTCCGCCGGGCCGGGGTCGGCCGACCGCGGGGCCGGGCGGACCGCCTTCCCGCCCTCGATGAACTCGCCGTTCTGGTCGAACGCCCCGCGGACCGGGATCTCCTTGCTGGACGACGCCGACTTGCCCTTCCACTCGTCCCGCGGGACGGTCAGTTGCTCGGCCACCGCCGGGATGTAGAACTCGGTGTTCAGCGGGGCGAGGCAGGTGGTGAGCACCGCCCCGAGGAGGATCGGGCGGATGACCCGGCGGGTGGGCACGCCGGCGGAGAGTTGCGGCAGCAGCTCGTTGTTCCGCTGCATCCAGGCCGCGGTGAACACCGCCGCCGCCAGGGTGATGAGTTCGGCCAGCCGGTCGAAGATGACCGCCACCTGGGCGGCGTAGTACCCGCCGACGTGGCCGAGGATGGCGAGCGGCCCGTCCTTCCCCTTGGTGAAGTCGTTCAGGTTCATGAACAGGTCGACGACCACGTACAGCGACAGCAGGCAGACGAGCACGATGGCGAAGTTGCGGGCGTAGTTGGCGAAGAACATGCGGTCGAGGGTGGTCATTTGGCTCCTCCGCCGCACACCGGCGCCCCGCGGGCCGGCGACTTCGGCCACTCGTACCCGGCCGCCCGCTCGCCGGGCCGGTAGTCGAAGATGTACCGCTTGATGTACACGTTCGCGTCCGTCGCCTTGAAGTCGCCGAACCCGTTCGCCCGCAGTTCGCCCAGCACCTCGGCGGGCGACCGCTTCTCGTACTCCATCCGGTACACGGCGGTGATCCACCCGGTGCGGTGCAGCCCGGCCTTACAGTGGTACAGCACCGGGTAGTTGGTCTCGTCGTCCATCACCCGCAGGAAGTCGTCCTGCAGCTTCGGCCGGCCGTTGGTGCCGTCGGCGTTCAGGGCGTTCCCGTCGAACTGCACGTACCGCGCTCCGGCCGCCGCCACCACTTCGCTCTCGAGCGATCTCGTCTTGTCGAACGGGGTGCGGGGGAGGGTCGGGTCTCGCTCGTCGGCGTCGGTGTCCGCCTCGTCGTCTTGCAGGTTGATGACCGTCTTGATCCCGTACCGCTTGATGGCGTCGCGGAACCCGTCGGCGGTCATCTGCCCGCAACGGTAGACCCGCCCGTCGGTCACCACCCGCAACCGCTTGTGCTGGACGTAGGCCGACCGGTGGTGCGCGACCGGCACGCCGACCACCACGGCCAGCACCGCCACGCCGAGCACCCACGACAACACCTTCCCCCACGGTATCCTCATGCCGTTGAGATAGCCGTGGCGTGCGAAGTGTGCAACGGCATCCTTGGTGAACCGCGGGAGTCAGCCGGCGGGTGGTCGGACACCCAGGCGGCTTCACGCCGCCGGTTCACCCGGAATCTTGTTGGACCCCGCCACCCCGCGGGCTACCATCTCGCCTGTCGGTCGGATTCAACACATCGTGACGAGACTCTCCCATGCGACTCCGCAGCTTCGGGGGCGACCCGGTGCCGGTGTCCGAAGTCGGCCTCGGCTGCTGGCAGATCGGCGGCGACCAGTGGGGCGAGGTGCCCGACGCCGACGCCCTGGCCACCCTGCGGGCCGCCGTCGAGGCCGGCACTACTTTCCTCGACACCGCCGACATCTACGGCTCCGGGCGGAGCGAGGAACTGATCGGCCGGTTCCGCCGCGAGCGGCCCGGCCAACTGTTCATCGCCACCAAACTCGGCAAATCGAGCGACCCCGGCGGGATGGAGAACTTCAGCCCGACGGTCATGCGGCGGCACACCGAGGGGTCGTTGCGGCGGTTGGGCGTGGAATCGCTCGACCTCACCCAACTCCACTGTACACCGCTGGAGGTGCTCGAACGCGGGGACGTGTTCGACACCCTGAGGAAGCTGAAGGAGGAAGGCAAAATCCGCCGCTTCGGGGCGAGTGTGGAGAGTACCGCTGAGGCGCGGGCGTGCTTGAAGCAGGAAGGGCTGGCGTCGTTGCAGATCATCTTCAACATGTTCCGCCAGACGCCTGTCAGTACCCTCTTTGAAGAAGCGCAGGCGAAAGGCGTGGCGATCATCGTGCGATTGCCACTGGCGTCCGGGCTGCTGGCGGGAAAGTACACGCCGGGCACCACGTTCGCGGCCACCGACCACCGCACCTACAACCGCAACGGCGAGAAGTTCAACGTCGGCGAGACGTTCGCCGGCCTGCCGTTCGAGAAGGGGCTGGAACTGACCGAGAAGCTGAAGAAGCTGCTCCCGCCGGGTTACACCCTGCCGCTGGCGGCCCTGCGATGGTGCCTCGACTTCCCCGCGGTGACCGTGATCATTCCGGGGGCGCGGAACCCGAGCCAGGCGAAAAAGAACGCCGAAGCGAGCGGGGTGCCCGCTCTGCCGGCCGATTGCCATGAGAAGTTGCGGCGGTTCTACCGCGACGAGGTGAAGCCGGCCGTCCGCGGGCCGGACTGAAAGTACACCGCACCCGGAGGGTGCGGTTGATCGCGACCACACCGGAGGGTGAGGTGTACTTTATTTCACCGGCCCCGTCCCCAATTCCGTCTCCTTCCCGAGCTTTCCCTTCAACTGCTCGGCCAGTTCGAACGGGTCGGGGATGCTCACCCGCACGAACGGCAGCACGCCGGTGGCCAGCGGCAGCGGGGTGACGATGACCCGCATCGCGGCCAGGTCGGTCGTCGGGTCGTCGAGCGAAGCCCGGTCGTTCTGACGCCACGCGTTCAACGGCACGTCGGCCGCGCCGGGGTTGGGCGGAGACGGGACCTTCAACAGCGGTCGGTCGGTGGCTTTCCCTTCGGGCAGTGCTGCGGTGGTATCGTTCGGCTGGTTCCGCTCGGCTGGGGGCGACGGCTTCGTCGCGCTCGCCTTCAGGTCGGTCGGAGTAAACGCCCGTGGGGGTACGCTCGGCAACGGGAACTCCCCGCGATCAACCGCCGAGGAGTACGGCTTCGGCTGCTTTACCGCCGGTGCGTCGGCCGGCAGCGGGGGCGGGGTGCGGAGCGCCTTCGCCACCGCCTTCCCGCCCATGTCGGACGGCAGACTCGGAGGCGGGTCGGCCGGTTTCGTGGTCTTGTCCGTGTCGGCCGGCGGTGGTCGCAGGTCGTCCGTCACTGGAGGGGTGATCAGCACCGGCGCCACGGTGGTCGGCTCCGCCGGTTGCGAACCCCCGCAGCCGACCGCCCCGATCCCGGCGAACAGTGACAGCCAGCGGAATGCGTGTCGGGTGGTCATTTCTTCTCCACCAGTTCGATCACCAGTTTCACCGGCTCGCCTTCTTTGGGTAGGACGTCCTTGTTCACATCGAGTTTCAGAAACTTCTCCTCTTTCATCGACAGCGTGGACTGGAACACCGTCTCCACGTCCACCGGGAAGATGTAGATGAGTGACCCGGACACGTCCGCCCCGAAGTCCTTCGCCGGCTGGTCCGGGGTCGCCTTGCTCGCCCCCGACCCGGTGAACTTGAACTTCACCCCCTTCGGCATCGGCTTCTTCGTCTTCGGGTCGATGAGCACCTTGTCCAGGCTCAGCCGCTTGGCCTCGCCCTTGTCCTGAGGCACGTCGATGTAGACGTTCACCTCCGGCCCCTCGGCCGCCTTGTCGTCGCCGTAGCCCGGCTTGCCCGCCTTCGCCCCCAGTTGCTCCATCGCCTTCGCCACCTCGCTCGGCAGCACGTCGATGGTGACGACCGTCTCGTGCGCCTTCTTGCCCGCCCGGTCGCCCGGCTTGGCGTCCTTCTTGTACGGCCAGCAGGCGATCACCTCGATCGGGTACACCTCCTCCAGCACCTTCCGCGGGGCCACCTTCGCGTCGATGGTGACGGTCTTCTTCTCCTTGTCCACCTTGATGGCGTCGGCCAACTTGTCGTCGGCGGCGGACACGAACGGGGCGAGGAGCAACACGGCGAGGGGGAGCAGGCGGCGCATGGCGGGCGCTCCGAACGGGGGTAGGGATAGCATACTGCAAGGTGAACCGGTGGCGTGAGCCGCCTGGGTAACTACAACCCCGGCGGCTCACGCCGCCGGTTCACCGGGGCTGGCCGCCGGCTGCCGCCGGGCGAAAATGACACCCCACACCCGAGGAGCCGACACCCGATGCCCGCCGAACAGCTCGAGTTCAAAGCCGAACTGAAGGAACTGCTTCACCTCATCACCCACAGCCTGTACTCGGACCGCGAGATCTTCCTCCGCGAACTGATCTCGAACGCGTCCGACGCCATCAACAAGGTGAAGTTCGACTCCCTCCAGAACGAGGAGAAACTGGAGGGGAACAAGGACTGGAAGATCAAGATCACCCCGGACGAGAAGGCCGGGACGCTGACCATCTCGGACAACGGCGTCGGCATGAGCCGCGAGCAGGTGGTGGACCTGCTCGGCACGGTGGCGAAGTCCGGCACGAAGGCGTTCGTGGCCGCGGCGAAGGGTAAACCGGACCAACCAGGGCTGATCGGCCAGTTCGGCGTCGGCTTCTACTCGGCGTTCATGGTGGCCGACAAAGTGACGGTCGTCACCCGCCCGGCCGGTAGCCCGAGCGATGGCGTGAGATGGGAGTCGGACGGGCAGGGCACGTTCGCAGTCGAGCCGGCGGAGAAAGCCACACGTGGGACGGACATCACCCTGCACTTGAAGGACGACGCGAAAGATTTCCTCAACTCGTGGAAGCTCCACAGTCTGGTGCGGAAGTTCAGTGATTTCATCGAGCACCCCGTGGTGATGGACGAGGAGACCGAGAAGGACGGCTCGAAGACGGTCACGGAGGAGGTGCTGAACAACCGCAAGGCGATCTGGCTGCGGCAGCCGCGGGAGGTGACGGACGAGGAGTACGCCGAGTTCTACAAGACGGTGAGCCACGACACCGACCCGCCGCTCAAGACGCTGCACTTCGGCATCGAAGGGGGCACCGAGTTCAAGGCGCTGGTGTTCCTGCCGGCGAAGAAGCCGTTCAACTTCGACTGGGACGAGCCGAAGGCCGGGCTGAAGCTGTACGTCCAGCGGGTGCTCATCATGGACCGCTGCGAGGAGTTGTTGCCGCTGTACCTGCGGTTCGTGAAGGGGGTGGTGGACGCGGCGGACCTGCCCCTGAACGTGAGCCGAGAACTCCTCCAACAGACCCGCCAGCTCGCCAACATCAAGAAGATGGTGGTGAAGAACGTGCTCGACGGGCTGGCCGGGGTGCGGAACACCAAGCCGGGCGAGTACGCCAAGTTCTTCGCCGACTTCGGCCCGATCCTGAAGGAGGGGTTAACCCGCGATTTCGAGAACAAGGACAAGATCGCCGAGTTGTGCCTGTTCGCGTCGGCTAACACCGAAGCAGGCAAGACGACCACGCTCGGCGAGTACGTGGCGAAGATGCCGGCCGAGCAGACGAGCATCTACTTCCTGGTCGGCGAGTCGGCCGAGCAATTGCGGAACTCGCCGTACCTGGAGGCGTTCCGGGCGAAGGGGTTCGACGTACTCCTCGGCACCGACCCGATCGACGAGTTCGCCCTGGCCGGGCTGGGCGAGTTCCAAGGTAAGAAGCTCGAACAGGCCGACCGGGCGGAGACGAAGCCGAACACCGGCGACGTGCCGGACGACGTGAAGGCTAGCTTCGAGCCGCTGCTCGGGGCGATGAAGCACCTGCTGACGGACGTGAGTGACGTCCGGTTGACCACCCGCCTGACCACCTCGGCGGCGGTGCTGGTGGCGGATGCCGGGGCGATGACGGCCCACATGCAGCGACTCATGCAACGCTGGGGCGAGGACGCCAGCGGGCCGAAGCGGGTGCTCGAACTGAACCCGAACAACCCGGCGGTAGCGGCGCTGAAGGCGGTGTACGAGAAGAACGCCGCCGACCCGCGGGTCGAAGTGTATGCCCGACTGTTACTCGATCAGGCGGTGGTGGCGGAGGGGTCGAAGGTGGCCGACCCGGCGGCGTTCGCCCGCCGGGTGAGCGAGTTGATCGCGGCGGATGCGGCAAAGTAGTAGGCACACGCCGTGTGCCGTTCCGAGGACGGCACACGGCGTGTGCCTACTACTTTCACCACTCCTCCGCCTTCTCGAAGTTCATCGGCGCTTCCGTCACGCACAGGAACACCGCGATCGCCACCGGGATCAGCACCAGAAGCAGCTTCAGCACCGCCCCGTACCACCGCGTGCCGACCTTCGTCAGGGGCGGGATGAGGAACAGGCCCAACACCATCGGGCTGAAGCACACCAGCCAGTAGGCCAACCTCGGGACGTGCGGCTTGGTCAGATCGTCCAGCCGCACGTCGTCCCGCACCACCGCCAGTGTCACGATCACCGGGACCACCGCCACCGCCGCCACCGAGCCGACGTCCGCTCGCGTCAACCACCCGCCGACGGCGATGACCGCCAACCCCATCATCAGGAACGTAGCGTAGTCGGTGAACCGTGCGGAGTCGTCGTGGATGGCGACTGCGGAAAGCCCGCCCGCGACGATCGCCACCGCCATCGCGTGGACCGCACCAGGGTTCATCCGGCGGACCAGATCCAGAATCACCCACTGCCCGGCGATCACCCCGGCGAGCGCCCACGGCGGCCACGCCACCGGCACGCCCTCGAAGTGCATCTTCCACCACTCGGGTGGGGTCATGCCGATGGCCACCGCCACCGACACCAGTACGCGGACCAGTTGGGCGTACACGGCCGGGAACTTCGGCAGGCACAGCACGAACTCGAACGCCAGCGTCAGCAACAGAAGTGCGAACCCGCGGTGCCACCACTTGTACGGGTCGGGCGGGAGGAGTGGGTAAGTCTCCTCGAAGGCGTATTTGATCGTCGCCTCCTTCTCCGCGTCGAGGTGCTTCACCTCGGCCTTCAATTGCTCGGCTTCGGCCCCGTCCTTCAACTCGTCGATCCGCTCCGCGATTGGTCGTCGGGCTTCCTTCAGGGCGTTCAACCTCTGCTGCTTCACGGCGCTGAACACCGGCACCACCAGCACGCCGGCGATCAGGGCCAGCACCGCGACCGCCGGCACCGCCTTCCGCCAGTCCGTCCTCCGCCACACCCCGCCGACGAGCCACACGGCCAGCGTACCAACGGCGAACACCACCGCCGCCGCCACCGCCGGCGTGGTGGCGCTGAACAGCAACTTCTCCTGGATCAGTTCGGGCGGCGGAGGTTGGGAGATGGGCATGGGGTGTCGCCGAGGGTGTACCTGTCTTCGCGGCGAGCGGCAGCGAGCCTGGCTTGCTGCCGCTCGCCGCGAAGAAGGTCGGGCGTCACTTCTTGGCGGTCACGCTCACCTTCAGGGCCACGTCGTCGTCCAGCTTGCCGGCCCCGTAGGTCATGCCGTAGTCGGTGCGGTTGATCTTGAACTCCGCGGTCAGGGTGAGGGTGCCGTCCTTCTCGCCCAGGGTCGCCGGGAAGGTGATGGCCTTCGTCTTGCCGCACAGGGTGAAGTCGCCGGTGACTTTCACCTTGTCCCCGTCCTTCTCCACCTTGGTCGCCTTGAACGTCGCCTTCGGGGTGGTCTTCACGTCGAAGAAGTCTTTCCCCTTCAGGTGTTCGACCAGCTTGCCGGACGGCTCGTCCGAGCAGGTGATGGAGTCGCACTCGATGGTCACGTCCAGCGTCTTCTTCTCGGTGTCGATGCTGCCGGATACCTTGCTGAACCCGCCGGTGTGCTTGCCGTCCTTCTTGGTGCCCGTCCACTCGATCTTCGTGTTCTCGCCGGTCAGCTTGTACTCGGCGGCGAACGCCGCCGACGCCACCGCCACCGCCGCCAGGCCGATCAGGAACCGCATAACCGCTCCTCCGAGATGGGGGGAACCGCACTCCGCCCGCCGCCCGTGCGGGCCGGTCGGGTAGTTACCATTACTACGCACCGCGGCGAACCTTACGGGCGAAGTTTCGGTGAACCCCCGGCGAACCACCCCGAACCCCCCGGCGTAACACCCGGTATCCGACACGGCCGACCGAGACCCGCACATGGCGCACGCCCCCGAAACCCGCTCGCCCGCCGTCAGCTTGCCCAAAACCGGCAACGTCGTCGAAACCCGCAACCTGACCAAGGTTTACCGCGACTTCTGGGGCCGCAAGAAGAAGACCGCCCTGAACGCCCTCGACCTGAACATCCACCGCGGGGAGGTGTTCGGCCTGCTCGGGCCGAACGGGTCTGGCAAGACGACCACCATCAAACTGCTCCTCGGCCTGCTGTTCCCGTCCGCCGGTGACGCCCTGGTGTTCGGCGAGCCGGCCGCCAAGGTGGAGAAGAACGAGCGGATCGGCTACCTGCCGGAAGAGTCCTACCTGTACCGCTTCCTGAACGCCGAGGAGACGCTCGACTTCTACGGCCGGCTGTTCAACCTGAACGCGGACGTGCGGCGGAAGCGGGCGGACGAGTTGATCGAGCGGGTCGGGCTGAAGAACGACCGCAAGCGGATCCTGAAGGAGTACAGCAAGGGGATGCGGCAGCGGATCGGGCTGGCTCAGGCGCTCATCAACGACCCGGACTTCATCATTCTGGACGAGCCGACCAGTGGCCTCGACCCGGAAGGCACCCGGTGGATGAAGGACCTGATCCTCGACCTGAAGGCGAAGGGGAAGACGATCCTCATGTGCTCGCACCGGCTGGACGACGTGCAGGACGTGTGCGACCGCATCGCCATCCTGTTCAACGGCGACCTGCAGGAGCAGGGGGCGGTGGACAAGCTGGTGGAGGACCAGCAGAAGGTGATGCTCCAGGCGAGCGGGCTGCAGATGTCGGACGCGCTGGAGAAGGACCTGAAGGCGGTGATCGAGAAGCACGGCGGGAAGGTGGTCGCCTACGGGCACCCGAGCAGCACCCTGGAGGAGCTGTTCCTGCGGATCATCGAGGAGTCGAAGGCCCGGCCCGGCCGCCGCTACCAGGCGCCCGGCCAGTGAGTCCGCCCGGACCCGACACCCCCACCACCCCCGGACGGTAGCCGATGGCCCCCTTCGCCGCCCTCATCCTCGACCGCGACCCGTACCTGTTCGGCGACCTGCCCGGGCTGGCCCAGGCGTACCTGCAGGACGCCGGCGGGTTCCTGTTCGTCGGCCTGTTCTTCTACCTGCTCATCTCCCTCACCCGCCCGCAGGCGGTCCCGCGGGACGGCGGGAAGAAGGGCATCTCCCCCGTCCCGCTCGCCTGCTGGGCCATCGCCACCCTGCTGTACTGCGGGTACGGGTCGCTCATCCTGACCGGCCTCGGGAAAGGCCCGCAGGCCCCCGGCCTGGACCTGCTGAACGTCAAGCCGCTGCCCGACCCGAACGGGTACGTGAAGGTGGTGACGCCCAAGTTCTCGCTCGCCGGGTACTCGTTCAACGACCTGCCGACTTACGTCAAGCCGTTCGTCCGGCCGCCCGAGCCGGCGGCGGGGGAGAAGGAGGTGGCGGCGAAGGCGAGCGAGTGGTCGGCCCGGCACTACCCGTGGCAGGCGCTGCTGCTCTCCCTCGGCGGGTTGGTGTCGCTCGTCGGGGCGGTCTCGCCCGTTCTCGGCAACCTGGCCAAACTGCGGTTCCGCCGCATCTGGGCGCTGGCCGTTCTGTGCATCAAGGAGGGCATGCGGAACAAGCTGTTCCTGGCCTTCCTCATCATCCTCGTCCCCCTCATGTTCCCGGTCAACTGGTTCCTCCCGCCGAAGGCGGAGGACGAATTGCGGGACGCGGTCAACTGGGTGATGCCGCTGGTGGCCGCCCCGCTGGTGCTGATCGCCAAGCTGCTGGCCGGGTACGCCCTGCCGAACGAGGTGAAGAACCAGAACATCTATACCATCGTCACCAAGCCGGTCGAGCGGTTCGAGATCCTGCTCGGCCGGTTCCTCGGGTACGCGGTGCTGCTCACCGGGGTGGTGGCCGTCGTCGGCCTGTTCACCCTGTTCACCATCCTGGCGTCGAACCCGTCGGAGGAGTCGAAGAAGGAGTCGGGGGTGGCGCGGGTGCCGGTCCGCGGCAGCCTCTCCTTCCAGTCCCGCAAGGCCGACTTCGCCGGCACCGACGTCGGCCGCGAGTTCAACTACCGCAAGCACATCGGCGGGTCGCCGCGGAGCTCCCAGCGGGCCGTCTACGCGTTCAACCACATCCCGTCCGGGTTGGCGTCGGCCGACCGCCCCATCCCGGTCGAGTTCAACTTCGACATCTACCGGCTGACGAAGGGGAACGAGAACGAGGGGGTGTTCGTCAACATCCGGGTGATCAGTTGGCAGCGGGACCAGGCGCCGCCGTCCGACAGTGTGGAGAGCGGCGAGTGGCGGTGGGGGTCGCTCAAGGCGGAGGGGCGGGGGGGGCCGTCGGTGTTCACCCCGGACACGGCCGAGGCCCGCTACAAGGCGGACGCGGTGACCGAACTGCGGAAGGTGCCCGAGTACAACAAGATGTGGGAGGGGATGCCCTACGACACGGTCCAGTCGGAGGCGGAGCAACTGCTCGCCCGGGCCACCCCGCAGTCGCCCGCGTGGGCCGCCGCCGACGCCCTGGCCCGCAAGTACGGGTACTTCGAGTACCGCCGGAAGGAGGTCTTCGACTTCCACCCGGAGCGGGTCGCCTTGCCGCCGGGGCTGTTCGCCAACGCCGCCCAGGGTGAGGCCGACGGTCGCAAGGCGGAGGCCGGCAAGCCGCGTCTGCTGGTGTATGTGCACTGCGAGACGCCGTCCCAGATGCTCGGCATGGCCGAGGGCGACCTGTTCATCCTGCAAGCCGAAGAGAGCTTCGCCTGGAACCACCTGAAGTCGATGGTCGGCCTGTGGTGCTGGCTGCTGATCGTCGTCGGCCTGGGGGTGGCGCTCAGCACCTACCTGGACTTCGTCGTCACCCTGCTGAGCGGCATGTTCCTGTTCGTGGTGGCGTTCGGCGCCGCGTACATCAACGAACTCGGCCAGACGATCGGCAAGGGCGGGTCGCAGGGCGGGCCGATGCGGGCGCTCACCCAGATCCTGCAGGCCAAGCAGTCCACCGCCCTGCCCGAATCCACCGCCTGGGAGGAGACGGCCGACATCTTCGACGTGGTGTACGCCTGGGGCTTCCGCCGCCTGCTGAACGTGCTGCCCGACGTGGACTCGTTCTACTGGACGCGGTACGTGGCCGAAGGGTTCAGCATCCCCCTCGAGGCGCTGGTGATGAACGTGGTGGTGATGCTCGCCTACCTGTTCCCGTGGTTCCTGATGGGGTACTACCTGATCCGCGGTCGGGAAGTGGCCGCCTAGCGGCGGTCAGTCGTCATCCCCTGCTCTGCTGAGGCGGTGCGAGACCTGACGGAAATGACTGCTGACTGCTGACCGATGACCGATGACAAGTGACCGATGACCCACCCGAAGGGTGCGAAATGAACGACATCCTCCGCCGGAAGGCGGTCATCCGAAAAGTGACCTACATCGGGGTCATCCTCGGCCTGTTCGTGGTGAGCATGTTCTGGCGGGGCACCTTCCGCCTGCCGGTGGGCAACCCGGCCAACGTGACCACCCGCGACGACAAGGGCAACTTGAAGTCGCTCAGCACGGCCGACCAGATCGCCCGCCTGCCCATCAAGTACCAGTCGGAAGACCTGGAGTTGGGCGAGCAGGACGCGTCCAACCCGGAGGTCGCCGGGGCGCTCGCCCAGGTGAGCCTGGTCGGCGTCCGCGGGTTCGTGGTCGCCTGGCTGTGGCACGAGACGACCACCGCCCAGAAGCGGGGCGAGTACCACGAGATGGAGCGGAAGGCCCTGCTGCTCAGCAAGGTGCAGCCGCACTTCATCACCCCGTGGGTGTTCCAGGCGTGGAATATCGCGTTCAACGTGTCGGTCGAGACGGACAAGTTGGGCGACCAGTACTACTACATCGCCCGCGGCATCTCCCTGCTGGCCGAGGGGGACAAGGTGAACACCCGCACGCACCGCCGCGGGAACGTCGAGTACAAGGTCGGCTCGCCGGACATCCGCTACCAGCTCGGCTTCTACTGCCAGAACAAGTTCAGCGTGTCGGACAAGGTGGCCACCCTCTACTCGCTGTCGCAGCTCAGCCTGATCCCGCCGGACGAGCGGAACCCGAA
Source organism: uncultured Fimbriiglobus sp. (assembly GCA_964390195.1). Lineage (GTDB taxonomy): Bacteria > Planctomycetota > Planctomycetia > Gemmatales > Gemmataceae > JALHQU01. The sequence continues at coordinate 16,448 of CAYMHO010000123.1, forward strand.
GCTGTTCCGCGAGCCGTCCGACGGCACCACCCTGGGAAAGGTGAAGGACAAGGAGTTCCGCGACTTCTGCGTCAAGTACCCGCAGTTGGTCCGCCGGCTGAAGACCAAGCTGAACCTGAAGTCGCCCGACCAGGTGGTCGCCTTCCTGGAGGCGAACTGGCGGATCCCGGCCCGGTGGGACGTGGCCACCTTCCAGCGGGCCGGCGACGACCGGGCGTTCCCCGTCTTCCCGAACGCCGATCCGGCGGCCGACCGCAACCTGACCCAGTTTCTGGACGACTTGGCCCGGCTGGAGACCGAGCCGCCGCGGAAGGACGCCGACCAGAACGTGGTCGGCCCGGCCGGGTCGGACGGCATCGACATCCGCATGGTCGCCCGCGCCTGGTACCAGCACGCCCTGGCGGTGGTGCCCCCGCCGCCCGTCCTGCCGGACGAACTGGGCGGCAAGGCGGTGCCGGCCATGACCCCGCAGCGGGGCGAGTACGACCAGTTCCGCTACCGCATCCCCGAGCGGCCGGCCCTGATCGTGGTGCGGTTCGCCCCCGCCCGCGCCCAGAACTACGTCGCCGACCGGTTGCAGAAGGAGGGGTGGTTCGACGAGAGCTCGGCGTGGAACCCGGATGCCGGGTACGACTCCGACTCCCGGTGGTTCAAGACGCCCGACGGCCGCCCGGCCCAGCCGCCGATCCTGAAGCCCGGCACCCACGCGCGGGAAGAGTGGCGGAAGACGAACGAGATGTGGGTGGCGTTCGGCGACCGCAACGGGCTGAACGAGGAGAACCTGTTCCGCCAGCAGGAGTTGACCCGCGTGGCCGCCGGCAAGGGGGTGGCGTTCGACCGCGAGTACACTGACGAGCAGCTGTCCGCCCTGGGCCTCACCCGCTGGCACCTGAACGCCCCGAACGCCATCCGCTTCTACGAGCAGAACCGCCAGATCACCCAGTACCAGCGGTTCCGATACGACAGCTTCGCCGAGACGGAGGCGAACCTGGCCAAGGCCCGGCAGATGATGTGGGACGCGGACGAGTTGCACCTCCGCGACCAGGACGACCTGGCCCTGGAGAAGCGGGTGCAGGCGGCCGTCCTGTGGCGACAGGTGTACACCAGTAGCGAACACCGCCCGTACTACATCAGTGACTTGTCGGACACCGTCCACGAGAACACCCTCGCCCAGGAGGCGGCCATCGCCGACCTGCTGGTGAAGTCGCGGGACCCGGTCACCACCGCCCGCCTGAAGGCGGCCAAGGACGGGCTGGCCGCCCTCGGCCCGCCCGTGCTGGCCGGGGCCGACCAGCGGATCACCAAGCTCGTCTCCGAGGACGAGGCCCGCACCCGCATCGCCCTGGTGTACGCCCTGACCGACCCGGCCAACAAGGACCTGCGGGAGGAGGCGACGAACAAGGTGAACGAGGTGGAGGAGGCCCGCAAGAAGTACCCGGACCTGAAGCCGGTGACGCTCGAGGGCACCGCCCGCGGGCTGCTCGAGGGCAAGTACTCCTGGATGAAGAACTACGCCGACCCCGGCCAGTCGGTCGAGTGGGTGCGGTACTCCGTCCGCGTCAACCAGATGCAGAAGGACGGCGCCCTCGACCCGCCGGGCGGCCCGCCGCCGGGGCCGGGCGGCCCGCCGGAGGGCGGCCCGGCCCCGACCACCATGCCCGCCCCGCCCGGACCGGGCGGGCGGTGACGAACCCCGCAGGTGACGTGATGTCGAAGGTGGCTCTGGCCGTACTCGCCCACCCGGATGACGCCGAGTTCCTCTGCGCCGGCACCCTGTTGCGGCTGCACGCCGAACACGGCTGGCGGGTCCATGTGGCCACCATGACGGCCGGCGATTGCGGGTCGGCCGAGCACGCCCCGGACGAGATCGCCCGCATCCGCCGGGCGGAGGGGGCGGCCGCCTGCCGGGCGGTCGGGTTCACCTACCACTGCCTGGGGGTGCTCGACCTGCGCGTGCGGTACTGCGACGAGCAGTTGGACACGGTGTGCCGGCTGCTGAACGCCGTCCGCCCGCACGCCGTCTTCACCCACAGCCCGGAAGACTACCA
>CAYMHO010000124.1:0-18437 GCA_964390195.1 uncultured Fimbriiglobus sp.
CGATGGCCACCCGCTGCTGCTGCCCGCCGGACAGTTGCGTCGAGTAGCTCTTCAGCTTGTTCCCCAGGCCCACCTGGTTCAGGATGTGGCTGGCCTTCTCCACCGCCCGCTTGCGGGTCCACCCGGCGATGAGCAGCGGCACGCTGGCGTTCTCGGCGGCGGTGAGCGCGGGCAGCAGGTTGTACTGCTGGAACACGAACCCGATGTGATCGCCGCGGAACCGCACCTTCGTCCCGCCCCACATCTTGGTGATGTTCTTCCCCAGCACTTCCACCTCGCCGGCGGTCGGGTCGAGCAACCCGGCGACGACCGAGATGAGGGTCGTCTTGCCGCACCCGCTCGGGCCGACCAGCAGCACCATCTCGCCGTACGGCAGTTCGAGCGACACGGCGTCCAGGGCTTTGGTCTGCTCGTCGCCGGTGCCGAACACCTTGGAGACGTGCTTCAGCCTGACGGCTGAAGCCGGGTGTGGGGTGTTGGGTATGGGGTGTGGCCGAACACCCTCTGTCGCCGTGACGGTCATGGTCTTGCCTTCCTGTCTTCGGGCTGAAGGCCCGGCTTCTGTCAGCCCAGGCCGTGAGGCCTGGGTTTGCGGCCCCAGTCTCGCCGGCCCTGAAGGGGCCGGTTCACTGAACCCGCCCTTTCACGGCGGTTGTGTTATCACCACAGTTCCCCAGGCCTCCGCTCGCCTTCGGCTCGCTCCGACCTGGGCTGACAGAACACGCCCCTTCGGGGCGACTGGTTCGTGATACCCCACACCCGTACCCGCCCACGTCAGCGGAAGACGACCCCCGCCTCCAGGAACAGCAGCTTCTTCAGGCTCATGAGGGCCGACGCGGTGATGATCAGGAACACCGCCACGGCGGTGATGGCCGGGATCTGCCAGCCGAAGTAGAAGGCCGGCGGGGTGCTCTTCACGAAGTTCTCGAACACCACCCCGAACAGGGCCGCCCCGCCGATGCCCAGCCCGTACCCGATCACCCCCACCACCAGGGCCTGCAGCATGACCATGCCGACGATGCGGAGGTTGCTCACCCCCATCGCCTTGAGCGACCCGAACTGCTTGAGGTTTTCCAGGGTGAACAGGTAGAACGTCTGCCCGGCGATGGCGCACCCGACCACGAACCCGAGCAGCACCGTGATGCCGAAGTTGATCGGGATGCCGGTCCGCTTCAGGTAGTACCCGATGGTCATCCAGAAGAACTGGTCGTTCGTCTTCGCCTGCAGGCCGGTGCCCGCCTCGATCCGCTCGCACACCTCCTCGGCGGACACCCCGTCCTGAGCCTTCACCAGGATGAACGGCAGCGTCTTCGGCTCGGGCGGGGCGTACTGCACGGCGTTCGCGTACTTCGTGTACAGGATGGGGAACGTCTGGAAGGTCGGGTTGCACTTCACCAGCCCGACGATGTTCGCCCGCCTGTTGTTGATCTCCAGGCTGCGACCCGTCTCGAACGGGGTGTCGACGCCGAACAGGTACGTCCACCCGAAGGCGTCCAGGAACACCGCGTCCGGTTGGTCCAGGTCTTCCCACTTGCCGGCGACGATGCGGTCCGGCCGCGGCTGCCCGACCACCCGCCCGTCGGAATCCTTGTTGTCGTAATCCAGGCCGAGCAGGATCACCTGCTGGTAGTTGCCGTCGCTCAGTTTCGCCTTGCCCAGCCCCTTGTACAACCGCACCGCCCACGCCACCCCTTCGACGCCCCGCACCCGCAGCAGCTTGTTGTCGCTCATCGGCTTGACGTCGTCGACGAACTGCACGCTCCGGTCCATCACCCAGATGTCGGCCCCTTCCACGTCGCGGATCTGGCTCGTCGTGTTCCGCATCAGCCCGCAGAAGATGGCCATCTGCTGGCCCATGAGCAGCGCCGCGAAGCTCACCCCGAACACGATGCCCAGGTACTTCGCCTTGTCCCCGGTGAGCATCCGCAGCGCGACCCAGAACATGGCAGATTTCTCCGGTCCCCCCTCTCCCCCAGGGGAGAGGGGGACAAAGCACTGATCGCACTCAGCGTGAACACAACGACATGGTCCGCCACCATGTCCACCGTCAGCGCCTCCACCTCCGCCCTGCCGAAGATCAACTCGCTCACCGGGCGGTTCTGCCGGTAGTACAGGCACTGGGCGATGACGCTGAACCCGGTCATCAGCAGGCGGTGCTCGTCCAGGTGCGGGAGCAGCTCGCGGAGGATCTCCCGCAGGTGGAAGGCGAGCGGGCGGATGAACTCGTCCACCAGGGTGCCGGCCGCCTTGCCCGGGTCGGCCATCTCCCGCATCACCAGTTTCATCGCACTCGGCCGGGCCGGGGCGTGCATGCTGGCCACCATCCCGCGGATGAACCCCTCCAACCGGGCGAGAGGCGGGGTGTCCGGGGAGGCCAGGTTCTCGATCGGCATGTCCTTCGCGCTGCACATGTGGGCTCGCTTCACCGCCTCGATGTACAGCCGCTCTTTGTCGCCGAAGTGGTAGTTCACCGCGGCGACGTTCATTCCGGCTTTCGTGCAAATCTGCCGAATCGACGCCCCCTCGTACCCGTAGTCGGCGAAGATGACCTCCGCCGCCGCGAGCAGCCGCACTTTGGCACTCTCGGGGGTGTCCGGAACCGACTCGACATTAATAGGTTCGGGAGTCATGACAAATCAAGCTGTTGTTCTAAACAATTGTTTTAATCGACTCTCTGGAGGATACCCAACAACTGTTTGAAGTCAAGAGAAGAGCAGGCAGACGCGAGGGATTACCCAACTGAGTGGCGTCTCAGAATCGCCGTAAGTGCTTGGCCGGTATGGGACGTTCAAACTCCATGCGATGGTTTTTTGGTCCGGTGGTGGAGTCAGGTGAAACCATCCGCGGGTCAATCCCGACACCCGCTACAATTCCTCTTCACACCGATTCTCCGCAGGTCCGCGAATGAGTCTCCTGTTGAGTGTGTCCGGGCTGACCAAGAGCTACGGCCCGCGTCCGCTGTTCGCCGGCCTGACGTTCGACCTGAAGGCGGGCGAGCGGGTCGGGCTGATCGGCCCGAACGGGGCCGGCAAGTCCACCCTCCTCCGCATCCTCGCCGGCACCGAAGAGGCCGACGCCGGCAGCCGCTCCGCCCGCCGCGGGGTGACGGTCGGGTACATGCCGCAGGACGACACCTTCCCCGACGGTGCGACCGCCCGTGAGGTGCTGCTGGCCGCCGTCGCCGACCAGCCGATGGAGGACTACGAGCGGGAAACGCAGACCGCCATCACCCTCACGCAGGTCGGGTTCGCCGACCCGGACCAACTGGCGTCGAGCATGTCCGGCGGGTGGAAAAAGCGGCTGGCCCTGGCCCGCGAACTGGTCCGCAAGCCTGATCTGCTGCTGATGGACGAGCCGACCAACCACCTGGATTTGCCCGGCGTGGTGTGGCTGGAGAAACTCCTCCGCGCGTCCCCGTTCGCCTATCTGGTGTCCACGCACGACCGGGCCTTCCTGCGGGCCATCGCCGACGACATCCTCGAAGTGAGCCGCATTTACCCGGACGGGGCGTTCCGGGCCAGCGGGGGATACGACAGCTTCGCCGACCGGCGGGACGAGTTCATGGAAGCCCAGGAGCGACAGCGGGAGGCGGTGGCCAACCAGGTGCGGCGCGAAACCGAGTGGCTGGGGCGAAAGGAGTCGGCCCAGCGGCGGAAGTCGCGGTCGCGGATCGGCGAGGCGGCCGACCGGCGGGCGGAGTTGAGCGAGTTGAACTACCGCACGCAGGCGTTAGCGGCGGCCGGTATCGACTTCGCCGCCACCGGGCGGCAGTCGAAGAAGCTGCTGAACGCCACGGGTGTGAGCAAGTCGCTCGGCGGGCGGTTGCTGTTCAACCACCTCGACATCGCCCTGGCTCCCGGTACCAAGCTCGGCCTGCTCGGGCCGAACGGCAGCGGGAAAAGCACACTGCTGCGGGTGCTGGCCGGTCAACTCGACCCGGACGCCGGCACGGTGGTGCGGGCCGATGGGCTGCGGACGGTGGTGTTCGAGCAGGGGCGGGCGGCGTTGGATTTGAGCATCCCCCTCCGCCGGGCGCTCAGCCCGAACAGCGACACGGTGATGTTCAACGGCCAGCCGATGCACGTCGCCGCGTGGGCGCAGCGGTTCCTGTTCAAAGCGGAGATGCTGAACCTCGAAATGTCGGCCCTCTCCGGCGGCGAGCAGGCCCGCGTGCGGATCGCCCAACTGATGCTGCAACCGGCCGACGTGCTGTTCCTTGACGAGCCGACCAACGACCTGGACATCGCCAGCCTGGAGGTGCTCGAAGACAGCCTGACCGACTTCCCCGGCGCGGTGGTGCTGGTGACGCACGACCGCGACCTGATGGACCGCCTGTGTACCGAGGTGATCGGCCTCGACGGCAAGGGCGGGGCGGCCCCGTACGGCAGCGTCGGCCAGTGGCTGACCGCCTACGAGCGGGACACGAAAAAGGTGGAACGGGAGGCGGAGAAGGCGACGGCGAAAGCCGCCCCGCCGCCGGCGAAGGCGAAGAAGCTGAGCTTCAAGGAGCAGCAGGAGTGGGACGGCATCGAGGCGGCGATCACCGCCGCCGAGCAGGCGGTGGAGGCGCGGCAGGCGGACGTGGAAGCGGCGTCGACCGCCGGGCACGCCAAGCTGACCGCCGCGTGCGTGGCGCTCGATGAGGCGCGGGCGAAGGTGGAAGCCCTCTTCGCCCGGTGGGAGGAACTGGCCGCCAAACGCGGCGGGTGAGTTGGGGGGGTGGCACCCGTTGCTCTGGTGGGTACACTCCTGCCGTTCACCCGCAGGGCACGGTGATGCCTTCTCAGGCTTTAGTCCGGTGGCACACCGACCGAGCCGCCCGGCTGAATGAGATCGACACCCAATGCGCCGCCTGCGTGTCGGCCCCCGTTCCCAACCCGCCGTTGGTGGACGAGAACCTGCGAGCTTACGCGGTGTTGCTGAGTGCCCACTTCCAGGGGTTCTGCCGAGACCTGTACACCGAGTGCTCGCTCGTCGTCGCGTCCAAGGTGCGGACGAGCCTACAACCGCTCGTTCAGGAACAGTTCGCATTCCACCTGTCACTGGATCACGGCAACCCCACCCACGCGAACATCAAGAAGGACTTCGAGCGCTTCGGGTTCAAACTCGGCCTGGACGTCGCGGCCCCGGCGAACCCGCTTCGGCTGACGCACCTCTCCCAACTGAACGAGTGGCGGAACGTGGCCGCCCATCAGAGCAACCGCACGCCGGTCGGTGTCACGTTGACCCTCCCCAACTTACAGACGTGGCGGAATTCGTGCGACGGACTGGCGGTGTCGCTAGACGCCGTCATGTACAATCGAGTGCGCACCCTCCTCCGGCGTCCGCCGTGGGTGCCTTGACGGGAGATGTCATGCCGCGACGGTCAACAGAAAGCCCACCGATGGCCCCACCCAACCTGCTCCGAGTCGGCGACCTGGTGCGGTTTCGCTCTCAGCCCACCGTCCGGGGGCGGGTGGTCGAACTCCGCGGCCCACTCGGTCCGGGGGGGGCGCAGGTGTACCGCCTGCTGCTCCGGCGAAAGCCGGTTCGCGCTTTCGTCGAGGCGTGGGAGGACCAGTTGGAAGTGATCCGCCGGGCGGGAGAACCCGCGCCGGGTTGACCCGCCCCCCCTGCCCCGAGGTCCGCCCGTGTTCGGTCTGTTCGCCCCGAAGTGCCCGCTCGGCACCCGCGACAAGGCGTGGGTCGAGCGGCGGATGCTCTGGCTGGCCGGGCGGTTCGGCCTCGACCGCCTGCGGGACGCCGTCGTCGTCACCCCCACCGACGACTTCTTCCCCGACCGCTACACCCCGGACGAAGACGGGCTGGAGGTCACCCGCGGGCGGGTGTGTCGGCACATGGGCGTCGACCCGCGGGCGGTGCAGTTCGCGGTGGCCGAGGACGACCAGTTGCCCGACGCCGCCGGGGTGTACTTCCAGGGCGACCGGTCGGTCCTCTACATCGCCCGCCGGCAACTCGCCGACCCGATGGGGCTGATCGCCACCGTCGCCCACGAGCTGGCCCACGAGCTGTTACTCAAGGGCGGGCACCTGACCACCGACACCGCCGACCACGAGCAGGTGACCGACCTGCTGCCGGTGTTCCTCGGGGTGGGCATCTTCGGGGCCAACGCCACCGTCCGCACGCGGGCGTGGCGGTCGGGCGACTGGGAGTTCTTCTCGGCCAGCAAGCAGGGGTACCTGTCGTCCCTCCAGCTCGGGTACGCGCTGGCGGTGTTCGCCCACCTCCGCGGGGAGCACCGCCCGAGGTGGGTGAAGCACCTGCGGCCCGACGCCGGGGTGACCATGAAGGCCGCCCTCGACTACCTGCGAAAAACGAACGACTGCCTGTTCCACCCGACCGCCACCGCCCGCCGCGGCACCCCGGCCGAGCTGGTCGCGGAGCTGGCCGACCCCAGCCCGACGGTGCGGCTGAACGCCCTTTGGGACGCGCAGGAGTTCGCCGGGAAGCCCGCCGCCCTGCTGGCGGCGGTGGAGCCGTGCCTGAAAGACAAGGACGCGGACGTGCGGCGGGAGGCGGTGCGGGCGGTGGGCGGGTTCGGGGTGGCGGCCGGCCCACTGGTGCCGGTTCTGACCGACGCCATGTTCCACGCCGCCGATGACGAGGTGCGGGTGGGGGCGGCCGTCGCGCTCGGGCGGGTGGGCCTGGACGATCCGGCCAACGTGGTGCCGGCGCTGCTGTCCGCGGTGGCGGCCGACCACGCGGCACTGGTGGCCGCGGCGGCCGGGTCGCTGGTGCCGTTCGGCGAGAAGGCGGCGGGCGGGGAGGCGAAGCTGCTGGCGGCGCTCGAGGCCGCGGGGCACAGGGACGACGGCCCGCGGGTGGGCCACCTGATCGCCGCCCTGCTGGCCGCCGTGCCGGACGCCGCCGCCAAGATCAAGGCGAGCGTCAGCGCCGGCGACCCGGAACTGCGGCGGGCGGTCCTCGGCGAGTTGGTCCGTCAGACGAGGGCGTAGGGGCTAGTTCCGCACGCGGAAGGTGATCCGCCCGCGGGTCAGGTCGTACGGCGAGATCTCCACCTTCACCCGGTCGCCGGGGATGATCTTGATGTAGTGCTTCCGCATCTTCCCGCCGATGTGGGCGAGCACCTCCCCGCCCAGGTCCAGCTCCACCAGGAAGGTGGTGTTCGGCAGGGCGGTCTTCACACGCCCTTCCACCTCGATCGCCTCTTCCTTGGGTTTGTGCATGCTGACCTCCACTCGGAGAAGAAAAAACCCGCCGGTCGGGAAGTCCCCAGCCTGCGGGTGTGTGATAGAGATTCTATCCGGACGGACCGGCGAATGACAGGGCAAGCCGGCGAGTTGGCGAAGCCTGTGCGGATTTTTCCTCCCCCGTCTGACCGGTGGGACGGCCACATGAGGCCCGCACCCCGATGTGGTCCTGCACCGCATCCGGCTGAACTCCGAGGCGCAGAATGACGTCAGCCGCGAACCGGCGGTGGTGTCATTCAATTCGTCACGTGAGCGACCCCGGCGGCGGCACCGACGCCCTCGCGCAGGCAGGGCAACAATCCGCAATTGCTTTCCTAGAAGTCGTTTGCGATCGAGACGCCGTCACTCGGCGGGGGCGGGTGGGGGGTGCAAAGTGGTGAGACTGTGACTCATCCGCGTCACACCCACTTCTTCCACCGGAAGAACAGGAACGCTGCGACCGCCGCCACCACCATCAGCCCCAGGGCGAACGGGTACCCGTACTCCCAGTTCTTCTCCGGCAGGTTCTCGAAGTTCATCCCGTAGATGCCGGCGATGAGGCCGCACACCAGCCCGATGGTGGAGATCATGGTGAGCGCCTTCATCACCTCGTTCAGCTTCTGCGAGCTGGCCGACAGGTGCGTCTGCATCAGGTCGCTCACCATCTCGCGGGCGGACTCGATCAGCTCGGTGTACCGCACCAGGTGGTCGTACACGTTGCGGTAGTACACCAGTTCGCGGGCCTCCACCAGTTTGAACTCCCCGCGGAGCAGGCGGGCGAGCACCTCGCGTTCCAGGATGAGCGTCTTCCGCAGGTACGACACCTGCCGCTTGACCCGTAGCAGCCGGGCGAGCAGTTCGCTCGACGGGCGGGTGAACAGTTTGGTCTCCAGCTTGTCCAGGCGGTCGGTGATCCGCTCGACCACCGGCGCGTACTCGTCCACGATGCCGTCGAGGATCAGGTGGAACACGTAGTCCGGCCCGCGGCCGAGGCCGTCGGCGTGCCGGGCCAGGTACTTCTGCCCGTCCTCGACGCACGGCAGCGGGGCGTAGTGGTGGGTGATGAGCACGTTGTGCGTGAGGATCGCCGACAGTTGCGGGCGGTGGCGGCGGTGCTTGCTGTTGGTCCCCCTCTCCCCCAGGGGCGAGGGGGATCTTGACCCGGCACACGTCCGCCGGCAGCGGGTTGACGACGACGAACAGGTAGTCCGGGAACTCCTCCACCTTCGGCAGGTGCGGCCCCTCGTCGGGCGTGCGGCGGGGCTTGGTCACGTCTTCGAGCGTCAGCGGGTGGACGGGGTGGAACCGCTTCAGCACCCGCTCCTCCTCCTCCGGCGTCGGGTCGTCCAGGTCGATCCAGTAGACGCCCTCGCCGACGTCGGCGTGCGTGTCCGGCAGGTCTTCGGGGCGGATCGCCTCCGCCTTGTTCGCCGACGCATCCCAACGGACGATGTGAATCATGACGCGATCCGGGTTCCACACGGGTCCCCGAAGGGATACACTTTCCGACCGCCTGATTCAACCACGCGCACGGAGGCCATGCATGTCGAACGTCACCCTCGTCACCGGCGGGGCCGGGTTCATCGGCTCGCACCTCGTTGATGACCTCGTGAAAGCGGGCCAAACGGTACGGGTGCTGGACGACTTCAGCACCGGCCTGCGGGGGAACCTGAGCCACCACGGCCACGCCATCGACGTCGTGGACGGCAGCCTGACCGACCCGACGGCAGTCGAGCGGGCGACCAAAGGAGTCCGCACCATTTATCACCTCGGGGCGCTGGCGAGCGTGGCCCGCAGCGTGGAGTCGCCGGCCGTGTCGCACGCCGCGTGTGCCACCGGGACTGTCCTGCTGCTCGACGCCGCCCGCAAGAGTGGGGTGAAGCGGGTGGTGTACGCGGCCAGCAGCAGCGCCTACGGCGGAAGCACCGGCGACGGCGGGCAGACCGAAGACCAACTGCCGGCGGCGAGGTCGCCCTACGCGGCGGCGAAGCTGGCCGGCGAGTTGTACATGCAGGCGTTCGCCGCCACCTACGGCCTCGAAACCGTCCGCGTGCGGTTCTTCAACATCTTCGGCCCGCGGCAGCGGTCGGACTCGCCGTACAGCGGGGTGATCGCCCTGTTCATCGCGGCGATGGCCCGGGGTGAGGTGCCCACCGTCCACGGCGACGGGCTGCAGTCGCGGGACTTCACCTTCGTGGCGAACGCCGTGCAAGCCCTGCGGAAAGCCGCCGACGCCGACGCGAGCGTGGCCAGCGGGAACGTGTACAACGTCGGCACCGGCCGCAGCGTGACCGTATTGGACCTGGTGAACGCACTGAACAACATCCTCGGGAAGAAGCTCAGCCCGACGTTCGTGCCCACACGGGCCGGCGACGTGCGGTTCAGCCGGGCCGACATCACCCGCACCCGCCGCGACCTGGGCTACGACCCGACGGTGACGTTCGAGGACGGCCTGCGGCAGACCGTACAGTGGCACCTGGAACAGTCGAAGGAGAAACCGCTGGTGAACACGCTCGGAGCGAAACGAAGCGTCCGAGTGTAAACCCAGTCTAACCACAGAGGCACAGAGACACAGAGAAGACAAGAGGCAGGGTGGTGTCATCGACCTCCCTCCTGTCTTCTCTGTGTCTCTGTGCCTCTGTGGTTAACTCTTCTGTTCTCTACATCTCCCCCAACTTCACCCCATTTCCCCGGATTGCGGAAAAGGTGCGGCCCGAGACTGCCGATAACCCTGGTGGTATCGGTTGGTCCCATTGGGTCGGCACATGCGGTCTGCGGCGGCAACACTGCTCCTCGCGTGCGGGCTGCTGGCGGGCACCGGCTGCAAGTGGCTGGCCACCCCGGCGTGGCAGGACCACCAGCCGAAGCCGGCCGAGTTACCGCTCGTCGAGCGGACCGTGCCCGCCCCGGACGTGTCCGCCGCCGGCGAGCCGTCCGCCCCGCCGCCGTCGCCCGGCTACTACCAGCTCACCGCCGACGAGTGCCGCAACCTCGCCTGTCGGAACAGTGCCGCCGCCAACCTGATCGAAGCGAGCGTGGTGGTCGAACCCGGCTGCTTCGCCCACCTGACCGGCCGCGACGCCGTCGAGTACCTGCGGATCACCGCCGCCAACCACCTGAGCCGCGAGGCCCGCAACCGCACCGCCGCCGCCGCCCTCACCCTGTACTACCGCATCCTCGAACTGGAACTGAAGGCCGACGTGCTGGCCAACAGCGTGACGGAGGTGGACGGGCTGCTGAAGGCCGCCGAGGTGCTGGAGGAAAAGGGGTTCAAGCCGGCCGACGACACCCACGCCCTGAAGAAGCAGCGGGTGGAACTGACCGGCGACGGGGCGAAGCTGCGGTCCGGCATCGGCAAGTTGAACGCCGAGTTGAAGTCGCTCCTGGCCATCGACCCCGGCACGCCGGGGCTGATCCTGCCGGCCGATCAAGTCAAGGTGGTGCCCGACCCGCTCGACCCGCAACTGGGGGTTCAGGTGGGGTTGGCCAACCGGGCCGACCTGAACCTGCTGCGGTGCGTGGCGAACGCGGTGGACGTGCGGACGCTGGGACCGGCCAAGCGGGTACTCACCGGGCTGGTGCCGCTCCTCGGGGCGGTCAGCCGGCCGGTCGAAGAGCCGTCCGTACTGTCGCCGTTCGTGGACGGGCTGGCGAAGGCGGAGGGGTCGGCGGTGCGTCGGCAGCTCACCGGCCTGTTGCACGACCGCGAACGCGAGGCGGCGAAGGACATCCGCACGGCGGTGGACGAGTGGACGACCGCCCGCGATCTGGTCGCCGTCGCCCGCAAGAAGTTCGAGCTGGACACGCAGCGCCTGGACGACCTCCAAAAGAGGAGCGACACCGGACAGGCGGTGGAAGCCGACTTGCGGAAGGCGAAACTCGACCTGCTGAAGACGGAAGCCGACCTGATTGCGGCCGTGACCGCCTGGAAGATCGCCGACGTGAAAGCCCGCGAGGCGATGGGCCTGCTGTGCGGACCGTGAGCGGGTTCGCCGTGCCGAGCTTCAGCCCCGGCGGACGCGGTCGCCGAACTCCCGAACCAAGTGTTGGTAAGCCTCTTCCGTGCGACACGTCGCGTACCACCACTCGTCGTCCCGCTCGCACATCACCAGCGTGTCATCGGCCTCCCAGAACCGCACAACGGCCCCCTGCCTGTCTAACTCCGGCAGGCCGGTCGGCCTGAACCGCGTGGGAAGCGGGGGGCGGCGGCCGTCGTCGTCGCCGTACAGTTCACAACTGATGTGTACCTGTTGCACCTCTTGTAGCAGCTCGAATAGGGCGAACAGGGAGAGGGAACCGGCGGCCACACGGTCCCCGTCGCTCCGGTACACCGGCGGGTCATCGAGCGCCACCTCGTGGGGGAGAATGTACCAGCGGGTAGGGAATGTGCCGTGTCGGCGGAAGACCAAGCCGTACCCGGCATCCCACCGCAATTGATCGGGCGGCAGGAACACCTCCTCGTTGGCCCACACATCCCGCCGACGGCCAGCCAGCCGATACCATTCCCGCAGGGCGGCGGGCAGGGGTGATTGCAACCGGCGTTCGGCCGCGGCCAACTCGTCGGAGGTGTACTCGTCCCCGTGCCACACCCCGCCGTGCCACACGTCGATGAACTCTTCGGCCAGCCGCCAGCGGTGGTCACGTCGCACCGGCAGCGTCCCGAACAGTGGACGGTGGCACCGCTGATACCCGAGGGCCACCACCCACGCCGGGTCGAACCACTCGCGGAGCCGGTCGCGGGTCGGCTTGAGCCGCTGGAACTCGTCCGCCCACACCGGATGTCGCCGCATCTCTTCGGCCACCCGCACCAACTCCGCCCGCGGGTCGCCCTGCTCGTCCAGCCAGTCGGCGTACACCAACCGCGGGAGCGAATCGTCGGGCGATACGGCGATGGCAGCGAGGGGGGAGGACTCGATGGACACGGGGTGAGGCTTCTGAATGGGGTGAATGAGCAACCGCCCGCGCTCGCCTTCGTCTCGCGGCAAACCGGTTCATTCCTTCAGCTCGCCGGTGGACGCCCAATCACTCGGCAGGAAGTCTTGCACATACCCAAGCAATCCCAACGCCGCCAACTCTTCGGCCACCCTCGCCGGGCTGGGGTCGGCCAGCCCGACGCCGATCTCGGTGACGAGTGCCTCGGCAAACCGCAACCGCGCCCGCCGGAGCATCTGTCGGCAGGCGTCCGCCCGCACCGGCGATTTCGTCTTCTCGCTCAGCTTCTCGGCCAACTCGTCGCTCGTCGCGTCCGGGTTCTCCGCCCGCAGCTTGAGCAGCGTGTACGCTGGGCTGGTCGGCGTCTTCCGCTCCGCGTCCTTGAGCGCCGCCCACGCGTGATCCAGCACGTTCGCCTGCCATTCGGCGTCCCATCGCGGGTCGGACTCGTCCTCCTTGCCCACCAGGTTCAGGTCGGTGTCGGCCGTCTTGCGGCGGTTCGACTTCGCCCAGTGGTTGTGAACCATGTTGCGGGTAGCCGTCTTCAGCAAATCCCGGAACCGCCCTCGCGTCGGGTCGGCCCCGCCGAAGTCGCCCTTCATCAGCCGCATCACCACGTCCTGGGCCAGTTCGTCCGCGTCCTCGGCGTTCTTCACCATCCCGCCGACGTACCGGCGGATGCTCTTGGCGTACCGCAGCACCAGCGCCTGCCGGGCGGCGGTGGCGGTCTGCGGGCCGGTGGCGTGCGCCTGCTGCACCAGGCTCCAGCGGGTGGGGATGGCCTCCAGCCGGGAGGCCAGGACGGACTCGTGCCGGTCGGCCATCACTTCTTCTCCGGCGGGGTGATCTGGCGGAGCTGCTTGTCGAGGACGTCGAGCGAGGTCTTGTACCGCGGGTCGCCCGGGAAGTCGCGGGTCAGGTCGGCGGCCAGCCCGCGGGCGGTGCGGAGGGCGTCCAGCCCCTTGGCCGGCTGGTCGCGGTACACCCACACGTTCGCGATCTTCGACCAGATGCCGACCAGCATGTTGCGGTAGTTCGGGCTGTTCGGGAAGTCCTTCCCCAGCCCCTGGTACTCGGCCAGGGCGAGGCGGTAGGCGGCCTCGGCGTCGGCCGGCCGGTCGCGGTAGTCGGCCAGCGTGCCCACCCCTTCGTGATAGGCCGCCCGCAACTGGCGGACGCTCGGGGCTGCCGCGTCCGGCAGGGCGCCCACCGTCGCTTTCGACCGGGTGAGGATGTCCTCCGCCTCGGCGAACTTGCCCAACTGGGCGTACAGCCCGGACAGGGTCAGTTCGTACTCCACCGCCCGGCGGCGGGGGGCCGGGTCGTCGGGCCGAACACCGGCGAGGCGAACGTACAACTCCACCCACCGGCGGTACACCGGCACCATCGACTCGGCCGTGCTGGTGGCAATGTTCGAGCGGTACGAGTAGCCGACGGCCAGCAGGTTCAGGCGGATGACGTCCACGTCCTGCGGGTGAGAGGCGTCCAGGTCGCTCGCCACCCGCAAGCCGTCGGCGACGCACACGGCCGCCTCCGCCTCGCGGCCGAGTTGGTTCAGGGCGCCCGCCCGCTGGAGGAGCAGTTGCCCGCGGGCCGCCCGGTTGGCGACGGACGTCGGGTCGAACTCGACCAGCCGGCGGGCGGCCGCCTCGGCGCGGGCGTAGGCCGCCTCCGCCCCGGCCGCGTCGCCGATCTGGTGCAGGGCGTTGCCCAGCCGCTGGTACCCGTTCACCAGGTGGTCCCACACCGCCTTCCGCTGCGGGTTGGCGTCGTACAGCTCGTCCAGCGTCTTCCGCGCCTGTTGCAGCACCTCCACCCGCAACTTCTCCCCCGCCGGCACCGTCGCCAGCCGGTCGGACAGGTCGAAATGGTACTCGTCCAGGGTGTTCAGGGCGTACCCGAGCATCGCCTCCGTCTCCCCCTTCGACCTCTCCAGGTCGGCGTTCGCCCGCCCCAGTTCCTCGTTCTTCGCCGCCAGCTCGTCGTTCGCCGCCCGCAGTTGCACCGCGTTCACCACCTGCGCCACCGCGAACCCGATCAGGGCGACGAGGAACACCGCCGACAGCCCCACCAGCGCCGCCCCGGCCTTATTCCGCTTCGCCCACTTCACGGCCCGCTCCACCCGCCCGACCGGCCGGGCGACGATCGGCTCGCCCCGCCGCCACCGCCCCAGGTCGTCGGCCAGTTCGCCGGCGGTGGCGTACCGCTTCTTCGGCTGCTTCTCCAGGCACTTCAGGCAGATGGTGTTCAGGTCGGCGGGCAGTTTGGGTTGAAGCGTCTTGGGCGGGACGGGGTCGGAGGCGAGGACCAGGAACAACGTCTGTAATGCGTCCGGGGCGGTGAACGGCGGCCGGCCGGTGAGGCCCTCGTACAGCATCGCCCCGAGGGAGTACACGTCGGCGGCCGCGGTGAGCGAACTGGTGACGCCGGACGCCTGCTCGGGCGGCATGTACGCCGGCGTGCCGACCACCTCGCCGGTGCGGGTGAGGGCGTTCCCGCCGGGGAGTGTGCTGACCCCGGCGGCCGCCGACGGCAACTCCTTCGCCAGCCCGAAGTCGGCCACCTTCGGCGTGCCGTCCGCCGCCAGCAGCACGTTCCCCGGTTTCAAATCCCGGTGCAGGATGCCGTGCTCGTGGCTGTGCTGGATGGCCCGCGCCACCGTCTCCGTCACCGCGGACACGGCGGCGGGGTCTTGCGGTTTGCCGTCCCACTTACCGGCCAGCGTGCCGCCGTCGGCGAACTCGAGCGAGTAGTACGGGCGGCCGTCGGCGGTGCCGGTGTCGAACAGCTGCGCGATGTTCGGGTGCTGGAGTTTTGCGACCGCCCGGGCCTCGTCGCGAAACCGGGCGGTCAGCCGCTCGTCCTGCTCGTGACTCATCACCTTGATGGCGACGACCCGGCCGAGGGCGACGTGCCGGGCGCGGTACACCTTTCCCATCCCGCCCCGCCCGACCAACTCCTGCACCTCGTACCCGGCGACGGCCGGCATCGGTGCCGGCGACGGGTCGGGGGCAAACGGGACGGTGGCGGGCGGCGTGGACATCCCAGTGAGCATACCCGGCAACCTCAGGGCCGCACAACGGCCAGCCCACTTCCCGCAACCCTCGCACCTCCCCGTGGTGGCGCAACCCGACCGGCCGACAACAGTTCGCCATCCCCCGCCGCCGGTGTCGTTTGCCACCCGCTTTTCCGGGGGTATAATCGCGCGTGGGTGGATAGGACGAGTCGCCCGCACGTCCGCCCCGACGGGGATCATCGATGGCACACCCGAGCAAGCGGTCGCACGCTTCGAACCCGCCCCAGGGGTCGGTGTTGGCGATGCTCGCCGAGCGAACGCAGCTGGATTTCGAGTTGCACTTCTTCTCCACCATCCTGACGGGGGTGCCGGACTTCGCCGACGTGTTGCGGGTGCACGCCCAGAACCTGTCGGCCAAGGGGATGCTGAAGGAAGGGCTGATGGCGGAGCAGAAGCTGGTGGAGTTGCGGCCGGCCGACCCGGACGCCCACTACAACCTGGCCTGCCGGTACGCCTCCATGAAGCAGCCCGACCTGGCCCTGCGGACCCTCCGCACGGCGGTCGAACTGGGCTACCGAGACTTCCGGGCGATGGTGCAGGACCGGCAGTTGGAGTCGGTCCGCAAAGACCCCCGCTTCCGGGCACTCCTGCGGGAGTATCAGGCGTAACCCGGTGACACGGCGACCGGCGGCTGGTGGTTCTGGTCCAATGACCACCGGCCTTCGCGTGGGCGTTCGCATCGGGGAAGACCCGTCACGCCGGGCCGGGTGCCGAG
Organism: uncultured Fimbriiglobus sp.; assembly: GCA_964390195.1. Taxonomy (GTDB): domain Bacteria; phylum Planctomycetota; class Planctomycetia; order Gemmatales; family Gemmataceae; genus JALHQU01. The sequence continues at coordinate 15,914 of CAYMHO010000124.1, forward strand.
CCGGATCGGCGGGAGCCATGACCTTTCGATGACGTTTCGCGGACTCACCTCGCGGCGGTGCCGGCTCACCCCACACTTCCCCCCTGTCCCCGGCCGACCCCGCCCGTTAACTTGACCCTCTCCCCGTCGCTCCCTCTCACGCCCGGCCCGCGATGCCCATCACGTCCGATCGCCTCGACACGGCCCGTGCCCACCTGGCGAACGGTCTCACCCTGTTCACCCCCGAGTTGGTGGTCGCCGGGGTGATCGTCGCCCTGCTGCTCACCCGCCTGTTCCGCCCCCTGGAGAAGGTGAACCTGCTGCCCGCCGCCGCCGCCGGGGTGGCCACCGCCCTCGGCCTGGTGGTTTACCACTGGGCGGCCGGGTGGCGGGACGGGGTGGTCGGCGGGCCGGTGTTCTCCGGCCTGGTGAACCTGGACACCTTCGCCCTGTTCGTCCGCGGGTTCGTCCTGCTGTTCGCCGTCCTGCTGCTCGCCTACGCCCGGTTCGGCGGCCTGCCCGACGCCGCCGACTCGGCCGACTTCGCCGTCCTGCTGCTCGGCGGCACCCTCGGCCTGATGCTGATGGCGTCGGCCAACCACCTGATGACGGTGTTCATCGGTCTGGAGATGGCCAGCCTGCCGTGCTACGCCCTGGCCGGGTTCCTGAAGGGGCGGAAGACGGGCAGCGAGGCGGCCCTCAAGTACGCGGTGTACGGGGCGGCGGCCAGCGGGGTGGCCCTGTTCGGCATCAGCCTGCTGGTGGTGGCGTTCAAGGGGGGCGGGTTGGAGGTGGTGGCCCGCGGGTACGCCGACGTCGCACGCACCGGGTGGACCGCCCCGGTCGTCGCCGGCACCGTGCTGCTGCTGGTCGGGTTCGCGTTCAAGCTGTCGGCGGTGCCGTTCCACTTCTGGTGCCCGGACGTGTTCGACGGGGCGGCGGCCGAAGTAGGGGCGTTCCTGTCGGTGGCGTCGAAGGGGGCGGCGGTGGCCGTGCTGGTGCGGTTCCTGATGACCGTCCAGGGCCGCGTCCCGCGGGAGTTGGCCGACGCCTTCCCGAACACCCTCGGGCTGGCGGTGCTCATACTGGCCGGGGTGACGGCCACGGTCGGCAACCTGGCCGCCCTGACGCAGACCGGCCTGAAGCGGATGCTGGCGTACAGCACCATCGCCCACGCCGGGTACATGCTGCTGGCGGTGGGGGTTATGACCCCGGCCGGGGTGTCGGCGGTGTGCGTCTACCTGGCCGGGTACCTGCCGGCCAACCTGGGGGCGTTCGCGGTGGTGGCGGCCGTCCGCAACGCCACCGGCGGGGAGACGCTCGACCACGCCCGCGGGCTGCTCAAGCGGGACCCCGGCCTGGCCGTCTGCCTGGTGCTGTTCCTGCTGAGTTTGCTCGGGCTGCCCCCACTGGCCGGGTTCGCCGGCAAGTTCCAGGCGTTCGCCGCCTTGTACGAGGCCGGGGTGGATCGCGGCGGCGAACTGGGGGTGGCGTGCTACATCCTGCTCGGGGTGGGGGTGGTGAACACGGCGATCAGCGCCGGCTACTACCTGCGGGTGATCCGGGCGGCGGTGCTGGACGAACCGACGGCCGACTGGCGGAAGGCGGGCGAGGGCGGCGGGGTGGTGCTGATGCTGCTGGCGGTGGCGGTGGTCGGCCTGGGCGTCGCCTGGTCGCCGCTGCTGGAGTTGACCCAGCGGGCGGCCGCCTCGTTCGCCGAATCACCACTCCCCAACCCCTGACCCCCAACCCGCCGCGGCCTTCCCCGCTCGCCGTTCCAGCCGCCGCCGAATACCTTGCCCGACACCCTAGTTAGGAGCCTCCCCACATGTCCGAGAAGAAGGTTCGCGTGGCCATCGTCGGCCTCGGGTTCGGGGCCGAGTTCATCCCCATCTACCAGGCGCACCCGCACGCCGAGATGTACGCCGTCTGCCAGCGGAGCAAGGACAAGCTGGACGCCTGCGGCGACAAGTTCGGCATCGCCAAGCGGTACACCAGCTACGAAGACCTGCTGAAAGACCCGAACGTGGACGCCGTCCACATCAACAGCCCCATCCCGGACCACGGCCCGCAGAGCATCGCCGCCCTGAAGGCCGGCAAGCACGTCGCCTGCACCGTGCCGATGGCGACCACGAAGGAGCAGATCAAGGAGATCGTTGAGCTGCAGCGGAAGGTGGGGAAGGTGTACATGATGATGGAGACGGTGGTGTACGCCCGCGAGTACCTGTTCGCGAAGGACCTGTACGACCGCGGGGTGCTGGGCAAGATCCAGTTCCTCCGCGGCAGCCACCAGCAGGACATGGACGGCTGGCCGGGGTACTGGCCGGGCCTGCCCCCGATGTGGTACGCCACCCACTGCGTCAGTCCGTGCCTGGCGGTCATGAGTGCGCCCGGCAAGCCGGCGCTGGCCGAGAGCGTCGTCTGCCACGGGTCGGGCCGCATCCGCGAGGAGTACGTCCCCATCTACGGCTCGCCGTTCGCCGTCGAGTCGGCCACGTTCAAGATCAAGGGCACCGACGTGTGCGCCGAGGTCACCCGCAGCCTG
>CAYMHO010000125.1:0-15644 GCA_964390195.1 uncultured Fimbriiglobus sp.
GGCGGAAGCCGGGCACCGGGCCGTCGTTCCGCCCGCACAGGATCAGCCCGTCGGCGGTGGTGCTGCACTTGTGGTCGCCGTGGCACACCGGGCACGGGTGGGCCTTGCTCGCCGGGATCAGCTTGCCCTTCTCGCCGACCGGGCGGTCGGCCTTCGCCACCGGGTTCTTCTTCGCGGCCATGAGGTCACCCCATTGCAGGAAACGGGAAATGGTGGAAATGCCCCCCGGTTCGGGCCGTTTCTTCCAACAAAAGCCGGGGGTGGGGGACGGTGTACAAACGTGAACTGGTGTACACCGAGAACAAGTGTGGGGTGCGAAGTGCCGGAAGTCAAACGGAATGGCGGGGTTCGTGTCCGGCGTCGCCGTCCACCCCGGGGGCGGGGGCGGACGGGACGGTCTCTCGGCCCGCGGGCGGTGGGCCGGAACGGTTCGCTCAGTCGCCGACGACGGCCGTCACCCCGGCGGGGGTGTAGGTGGCGTAGCTGGTCGGCGTCTCCCACAGGGTCACTTCCACCACCGGGTAGCCCTCCCGCTCGACGTGCTCGAAGATGAGCTTGGCCAGGTTCTCGGTGGTCGGGTGGTCGTCGACGGCCAGCACCGGGTCGCCCATGTCGCGGAGGACGGGCACCAGCGGGTCGTCCTTGTGCAGGATCAGCTTGTGGTCGAGGGTGCGGTCGATCCAGTCGCCGATGTGCCGGCGGAGGGCGGAGAAGTCGGCCACCATGCCCATGTCGTCCAGTTCGGCGGCGGCGACGGTGACGACGGCGCGGGCGTTGTGCCCGTGCAACTGGCGGCACTTGCCGTTGTAGTTCATCAGCCGGTGGCCGAAGCAGAAGGCCAACTCTTTGGTCACGCGGAACATGGCAACGGTCCGGGCGGGTGGCGTCGGGCGGATGTCCCAGTGTAGTCGGGGGCGGATGAAATCGGGGTGTTTTTCCGCCTGCCCTCTTGCACGAGGTGCCGGCACGCGTAAAACTTGCGTCAAATTTCGCCCGTGTCCGCACCACCGCCCGCGTTCGACCGGCGGCGGCCGGGTGAGACTTTTTCCCCCTCCTCCGTACTCGCGGAAAAGGACTGACTCCCATGCTCTTCGCCGACTTCCTGGAAGACGCCGGCAACTTCATGATGAACCCGTTCATCCTGATCCCGATGATCGTGGTGCTGCTCGGCCTGGTCGGGCTGATGATCTTCATGCGGATGAAGAAGAAGGACGACGACGAGTGAGCCGTGGCGGCCGTCGAACGCACCTCCAAAAGTGTCCGAAGCTAACCCCCGCCGGCGGACGGTCGCCGACGGGGATGTTCGCCCACCTCTCGCCCCCCCCGACCCCGCTCACCTCACGGGTCACGGGCCATGCCGTTCGCCGATGTGCTGTCAGACGAAGATCGCTTCACGCCGAACTGGTTCCTTTTGGTCCCCTGCGTTGGCCTTATTGGGGTACTCTTGATCGCAGGCGTGGTGCTCCTCCTGGCGAGGTCACGAAGCCGACGCCGCGACGACTGACCGCCCTGGACCGTCTGCCATGCGCGTCGCCGGAGTGCTCCTGGTTCTCGCGTCGGCGGCGGCGCTGTTCTCGGTGGTGATGGCCGCCCCGCCGAACCCCACCCTTCACGCCCTCGCCGGCCCCGTCGCGGTGGTGCAAGAGCCGATCCCCGACCCGTTCCCCCTCCGCCGGCAGTTCCTGACCGACGACCAACTCGACCGCCTGACGGCCGACCCCCGCGGGCCGCTCCGCAAGCTGACCAAGCCCGAGTTCGAGGCGAAGGTGCGGGCCGCCGGTGAAGCCGTGCAACTCGCTCGCACCCCGCCGCAGGTGGTGTCGGCGACGTACCGCGGGAAGTACGCCACCGGCCGATTGACCGGCACGGCCGAGTGGACCGTCGCCAACCCCGCGGGCAAGCCGGCGCTGGTCCCGCTCGACTCGCTGCGGTTGGCGATCACCGACCTGACCCCGGCGGACGGCCGCACGGCGCTGTTGTTCCGTGGCAAGCCGAACGGGAAGGAACTGCCCGGCTCGTACCTGTGGGTGGGCGGCGACCGCGAGACGGCGGTGGCGGTCGGCTGGTCGGTGCGGGGCGTGGAAGAGACGGACGAGGAGAAGTTCGACCTGGGGGTGCCGTCCGCGGCCATCGCCACGCTGGAGTTGAGTTTGCCGAACGACCGGCTGCCGACGCTCACCACCGTCGGCGGGCGGCGGATCGAGGCGACCGGGCCGTTCCCCGGCGGGACGGACACCGAGCGGGTGTGGAAGTGGGCGGTCGGCGGGCAGTCTGGTGTGCTGCTGGCGGTGCGGCCGGCGAACACGCCGGGGGCGGAGGTGTCGGCGGCGCGGGCGGCCGTGTTCGACCTGACGCCGGGCGAGGTGCGGTCGGCGTTCGACTTCACCCTGGACTCGCCCCGCGGGCTGGTCCGCGAACACACCTTCGCCACCGACGCCGGGGTGAAGGTGTCGGCCGTGAGCGGCGACGGCATCGACAAGTGGCAGCAGGAGCCGGCGGACGGCAAGGCGGCGGGCAAGCTGGTGGTGAGCTGGCGAGAGGGGCAATCGACGGCGCGGCTGAAGGTGACGTCGACGGCGGTGCTGGCGGGCGGAACGGTCGGGTGGGCGTGCCCCGGCGTGCGGGCGACGGCGCTCCCCGGGGTGGACGCCATCGAGGTGAACGTCTCGCCCGAGTTGAAACTGGTCGGGTGGCTGCCGGGCGACTACCGGCCGATCGTGTCGGGCGGCACGAAGGGGGTCAAGTTGCAGTTCACCGGCACCCTGGCCGCCACCGCGGACGGCCCCCGCCGCCCGCCGACGGTACGGGTGCGGGCGGCCGAGCCGGAGGTGACCACCGACGAGAGCCTGGTGTGGCGGGTCGAACCGGGCCGCACGCGGCTGAGCGCGACCGTGAAGGTTCGGGTGGTCCGCGGGCCGGTGCCGCAGTTGGCCTTCCGCACCGCCGCCGGGTTCGTGCTGGAGTCCGCCGCCCTGCTGCCCGAGGACTCGGCGGTCAGCTTCGGGCCGCTGCCGGGCACGCCGAACGTCTGGGCGGTGGAGCCGTCGCGGGCCATCCCGACCGGGCAAACGGTGGAAGTGAAGCTGGAGTTCCGCGGGCCGCCCGGCCCGCCCGCCCCCGACCCCGCCGACCCCGACCCCGCGGCCTCCCCCCTGCCCTTCCCGCAGTTCGCCCCGCTGTCCGCCGTCGAACGCCAGGGCGTGCTCACCGCGGTCGGGGACGGTGTCACACCGACCGCCCGCACGGTGCTGCCGGTCGCCGCCGACGTGGACGGGTGGGTGGTGAGGTACCGGGGGAAGGAGCCAACGGGAACCGGCCTGTTCGCCCCCGATGCGACCGGCGTGACCGTCGATTCGGTGCGACTGGCGGTGCGGAATAAGGTGTGCGAGGTGACGATCAGCGGGCGGGCGGACGACGGGCCGGTCGGCTCGCTGACCGTGTTCATCCCGCACCCGGACGGGCGGGTGAAAGCCCCCGACGGGGCGACGGCGGTGCCCCTGCCGGCGGCACACCTGCTGCCGCTGCTGTCGGCGTCGGACGGCTGGTCGGCGATCACCGCGGCCGGGACGGTGCGACACGGCGTGTACTGGCGGGTGACGTTCGCCAAACCGAAGACAGGCCCGTTCGAGCTGACCGCCACCTTCCCAGCCCCGGCCGTCGAGCCGTCCGCCCCGCTGGTGCTGCCGCTGCCGGCGGTGGGCGGCGGGCGGGGCGACCACACCGTCGAGTTGGCCCCGGAGTTGGCGGCCGTCTACCACCTGGGCGAGGTGACGACGGTCGCCACGCTGGAACCGCTGACGGCCCGACCGACCGCCCCCCCGCCGTCGGGACAATGGCGGTTCCACTCCGTCCGCCAGGTCAACCAGATCGACGGGGACGGCGGGCTGATGGTGCTGTTCTCCGGGCGGGTGACGCACGCCGCCGGCCGCACTCTCGACGTCACCCTGCCGCCGGCCGCGACTGTCGAGTCGGCCCAGGTGGGGGGCAAGTGGGTGACGGTGTCACCCGGCGAGGTCGTCCGCTTGCCGCTGCCGGACCTTCCCGCGGATGGCGTGTCGTTCGAGGTCCGCTACCGCCTGCCGACCGCGTGGCTCGGCCCGCTGCCAGGACACACCTCCCCGCATCCGGGGTTGCCGGGCGAGGTGGACTTGTCCGCCCGCTGGCAGTTCGCCAAGGGGTGGCTGCCGTGGCCGAGCCTGTCGGACTCCGACCCGTGTCCGGCCCAGACGACCGTGCGGACGGCCCGCGGGCCGGTGCTGCGGGGCATCGGGTTCGGCCTGGGCGGGCTGGTGTTCGCGCTCGGCGTGGGGGTGGTGCTGAAGGCCGGCCGGTGGCGGACGGCGGTCATGGTGTTCATCGTCGCCGGCTGCGGGGCGGGCGTGTGGGTGGGCTCGCTCGGCTGGCTGAAGGTGCTCCAGCCGCCGCTGTTCGTCGGCCTGGGGGTGCTGGTGTTCGCCGCCCTCCGCCGGGTTCCACCGCCCCCACTCCGCCGCCCGAGTGCGGTCAACAAGGCGGCCGCCGCGGTGCTCCTCGTCGGCGTGCTGGCTCACGCCCAGCCGGGCGGGGAGCCGGCGGTGGTGTACGTCGTCGGCACCGACGCCCAGGCCGTGTACGCCCCGCCGGCGGTGCTCGACAAACTCGACCAGCTCGCCGCCCCACCGCAGCCGGACGTGATCGTCACCCGTGCCAGCTATTCCGCCGCCGCCGACGACGCGGTCGTGAAGTGCGACGCCACCTTCACCCTGGACTGCCCCCGCGACGGCGAACACACCTTCACCCTCCCGCTGGCCGGCGTGCGGCTGGAGGCCTTGCGACTGGACGACAAGGACGCCTTCCCCGATGCGTCCAGGCCCGACCGCTACACGGTCGCGGTGAAGGGCAAAGGCGGGCACACCCTCACCGCCAAGTTCGCCGTCATGCCGACGACCACCGGGGGCGACCGCGAAGCCCGGTTCGGCGGGCCGGAAGTTCACGTGTGCAAAGTCACGTTCGACGCCGGCGCCAAAGGGCGTCAGCCGGACGTGCCCACCCGCCGCGGCGGGCAGACCGTCACCGACCGCACCGCCACCGCCGACCACGGGGCCGGGCGGAGCGTGGCCGTGCGGTGGCGGGAGGAGGCGGACGGCGGGGCGAAGACGACCGTGAGCGTGAAGGAAGCGGCGGTGTGGGACGCGAGCGACAGTCCGGACGCCGGTGTGTGGGCGGCGTTCGCCTACCAGATCGCCGGCGGCGGGGTGGAGCGGTTCGAGGTCGAACTCCCGGCCGGGTTGGTGGCCACCAGGGTGCTGGTGCGACCGACCGACCCGCGGGCCACGCCGGTCGGCGTGCGGGGCTGGCGGATCGCCCCGAGCGGGGACGGCACGCGGGTGGTCGCCCGCCTGCAGCAGCCGGCCGACGGGCGGATCCTGGTGCTCGTGCGGGCGGTGCCGGCGAAGCCGCTCGGCCGTGCCCCCGTGCTGCTGTTCCCACGAGCCATGAACGTCGCCGACGCCGACCGCGACAGCGTGTACGCCGTCCGCTTCCCCGGCGTGGTGTCCACCGGCGTCGGGGTGAACGGGGCGATCGACTTCCCGGCCGACGCCATCGTCAAGGACTTCCCGGCGGTGCCCGAGTTCGCCTTCGACAAACTGCCGCCGGCCCGGGTGGTGAAGCGGATCGCGGCCGCCGCCGAACTGCGGCCGACCCTCGCCCCGGCCCCGGCGTTCGCCCCCCTCGGGGCGGAGGCGATCTTCACCTGCGGGGCGTGGGTGGAGGTGGAAGGGGCGGTGCGGGCGAACGCCAAGGACAGCGGGTTCGCCGAGTTCATCGTCCCCGACGGCATCGACCTGCGGGACGTGCGGGCGACGGGCCTGGGCGGGTGGGACCGCTCCGGAAACAAGGTGCAGGTGTGGCTGAAGCAGCCGGCCGCCGAGGTGCTGATCCGCTGGTCGGGCAGTTTGCCGAGCGCCGGCGAGTTGCCGCTCCCGCGGTGGTCCACGGTGCTGACCCCGACCGAACCGACGACCGTGCGGGTGCGGGCGGCCGAAGGGTACACCGTGCGGCCGACGCAGACGACGGGCCTGAAGCCGAAGGCGGGGGCGGACGGCGAGTTCGCCTACACGCTCGACGGGAACGCCCCGCCGCTGAAGGTCGACGTTCAACCGGACACCCCCGACCACAGCCGCCCGGCCGACCCGCCGCCGACCAAGCCGGCCCCGTCCACGGTGCCGACGGCCACCCCGCCGGCCGAGACCAGCCCGGAGGCCTTGGCGGTTCCGACCGCCAACCCGTGGCCGCTGGTGTTCGCCGGCGGGTGGGCGATCGGGCTGACGGCGGCGGTGGTGCTGCTTCGCGGGTGGGGGTGGCGTCCGGAGCGGCTGGCAACGGTGGGCGTGCTGGGCGTGCTGGCGGCGGGGGCGGGCACCCCGCTCGGGTGGCTGTTCGCGGCGGCGGCGACCGCGGGCGTGCTGTGGCGGGTGGGACGGGTGGTGCGGCGGCTCCTCTGACCCCGCCCCACCCGGCTCGGGTCCGGTGTCATTCTCAACATGGTCAAGATTGTCACCCGTGCGCCCCATCCCCCTCCCGACAACACCCCCGCTCCGCCACCCTCCTCCCTACAATCTCACCTCGTCCCGTCCCCCGGAGGCCCGCCGTGAGACTGCTGCCCCTCACCGCCCTCGCACTCTTCGCCATGACCATCGACGCCACCGCCGCCGACAAGAAGCGCCCGATGCAGGTGGAAGACCTGTTCAAGTTCAAGCGGGTGGCCGACCCGCAGATCTCGCCCGACGGCAAACACGTCGTCTATCAGGTGACGACGGTCGATCTGGAAGGGAACAAGAGCAGCACCGCCCTGTACCTCGCCGCCACCGACGGCAAGACCCCGCCGAAGCAACTGACTAACCCGAACGGGAAGAAGGACACCCACCCGCGGTGGAGTCCGGACGGGCAGACCATCCTGTTCGAGTCCACCCGCACCGGCACCGGCCAGCTCTACACCATCCAGCCGTTCGCGGGCGGCGAAGCCACGAAGCTCACGAGCATCAGCACCGGGGCGGGCACCGCCGTCTGGAGTCCGGACGGCAAGGCGATCGCGTTCATGAGCATGGTCCGCCCGGAGTTCAGCGAACTGCCGTTCGCCGAGGCCGACAAGAAGAACGCCGAGGCGGACAAGGCGGCCGAAGACAACCCGGTGAAGGCGAAGACCTTCACCAAACTCTTCTACCGCCACTGGGACAGTTACGTCGAGGACAAGCGGGGCCACCTGTTCGTCATCACGGCGACGGACAAGGGGTGGAGCGAACCGCACAACTGCACCCCCGGCGACCGCGACGCCTACCCGAACAGCACCACGTTCAGCGTCGGCGACGACTTCACATTCACCCCGGACGGCAAGCACCTGGTGTTCGCCGCCGCCCCTGGCGACGGGAGCGAGGCGTGGAGCACCAACTACGACCTGTGCCGGGTGAAACTCGACAACAAGTCCACCAAGTGGGAGACACTCACCACCGGCAACAAGGCCGCCGACAACGGTCCGCGGTTCAGCCCGGACGGCAAGAAGCTGGCCTACCGCGCTCAGAAGAAGGCGGGCTACGAGGCCGACAAGTGGGACATCCTGGTGGTGGACGTGAACCCGGACGGCACGTTCGCCGGGAAAGCGAAGAACGTAACGGAGAAGGCGGACGTGTCGGTGAACGAGTTCGTGTGGGCGGTTGAGGACGGGTTCTTCTTCACCGCGGATGACAACGGCTCGACCGCGCTGAAGATGGTGTCCGGCAAGTCGGACGCGGTGGAGGCGGTTGGCGTGCCCGGCCAACTCGGTGCTCTCAGTTTCGCCAGTGGCACCCATTGCGCCACCCGCGCCGCGATGGACTCTCCCGCCGAGGTGGTCACCTGGAACGCGAAGGCCCCGCTCGTGACCGTGAGCAAGGCGAACGCCGCCCTCCTCGCCGAACTCGACCTCCCCCGCCCCGAGTCGGTGAAAGTCAAAGTCGAAGGCGGCGACATGCAGATGTGGGTCCTGAAGCCGCCGGGGTTCGACGAGAAGAAGAAGTGGCCGGTGGCGTTCCTCGTGCACGGCGGGCCGCAGGGGGCGTGGGAGGACGGGTGGAGCTTCCGCTGGAACCCGCAGGCGTGGGCCGCCCAGGGGTACGTCGTCGTGATGCCGAACCCGCGGGGGTCCACCGGGTTCGGCCAGAAATTCGTGGACGAGATCACCGGCGACTGGGGCGGCAAGTGCTACCGTGACCTCGTCGCCGGGCTGGATTACGTGGAGAAACTACCGTACGTGGACAAGGATCGCATCGGGGCGGCCGGGGCCAGCTTCGGCGGGTACATGATGGACTGGTTCGCGGTGAACGACATCAGCAAGCGGTTCAAGTGCCTCATCTCGCACTGCTCGGTGTACAACTTCGAGAGCATGTGGGGGACGACCGACGAACTGTGGTTCGACGAGTGGGAACACCAGGGGCTGCCGTGGGAGAAACCGGGCAGCTACTCGGAGTTCAGCCCGCACAAGCGGGCCGGCGAGATGGGTAAGCACAAGACGCCGATGCTGGTCGTACACAACGACCTCGACTTCCGCTGCCCGATCGGCCAGGGCCACGAGCTGTTCAGCGCGCTCCAACGGCAGAAGGTGCCCAGCCGGTTCGTGAACTTCCCCGACGAGGGGCACTGGGTGACGAAGCCGAAGAACAGCCTGCACTGGCACAAGGAGGTGTTCGACTGGCTGAAGAAGTACGCGCCGCCGGGGGGGAAGTGACTCTCTTGGCGAACCCGGCCCTTGCGGGCCGGGTTCGCCCGGAATGAACCCATGATCATCACCATCGACGGGTACGCCGGGTCGGGGAAGTCGTCCGCCGCCCGCGGGCTGGCCGACGCCCTCGGCTTCACCCTGCTGAACACCGGCGCCATGTACCGCGCCGCCGGGCTGGCGCTGCAGGACGCCGGCCACGACATCTACGCCGACCCGCCCGACCTCGCCCGGTTGGCCGAGTTGGTCGCCCCGTTCACCTTCGACATGGCCGACAACAAGACCGTGCTGTGCGGCGTGGACTTCACCCCCCGCCTCCAGTCGCCCGGTGCCGGGGCCGCCGCCAGCCGAGTCGGATTATTCCCCCCGGTGCGGGAGCGGTTGAAGGCGGAGCAGCGGCGGATCGCCGACGACCGGGACATGATCTGTGAAGGCCGCGACCAGGGGACGGCCGTGTTCCCCGACGCGGCGGTCAAGTTTTTCATGACGGCGAGCGTGGAGGTGCGGGCGCGGCGGCGGTTCTTCGAGCGGGCGAAGGCGGACGAGTCGGCCGACTTGGGGACCATCGCCCGGCGGATCGCCGAGCGGGACCGCCAGGACGAGACCCGCCCCATCGACCCGCTCAAGAAGGCCGACGACGCCATCGTCATCGACACCTCCGATGTGCCCCTGGAAGTGGTCCTCGAACGGATGAAGAAGGTGGTGGCCGAATGCCGCGGCTGACGGACGACCCGGTCTATTTGGCCGGATACCACGTGTGTGTGGCCGCGTTCACCCTCGGCTGGGGGGTGCGGGTGTGGCACAAGAAGCGGCTGCCGAAGACCGGGCCGATGCTGCTGGTGTCCAACCACCAGTCGCACATGGACCCGCCGCTGGTCGGCATGGCGGTGGGCGACCCGTGCACCTACCTCGCCCGCCACGACCTGTTCAAAGTGCCCGGACTGGCGTGGCTGATCCGCCGGCTGGGGGCGGTGCCGATCGACCGCGAGACCGGCAAGGACGGGCTGACGGCAGTGCTCGACCTGTTGGCCCAGGGGAAGCGGGTGATCATGTTCCCCGAGGGCACACGCACCCCCGACGGCGAACTGCAGCCGATCAAGCCGGGGGTGGCCCTGCTGGTGAAGAAGGCCAAGTGCCCGGTGGTGCCGGTCGGGGTGGTCGGGGCGTATCACAGTTGGCCGAAGAAGCAGGTGCTGCCGGTGCCCGCCCCGCTCGGGGTGTTCGGGCCGGGCCGCCCGCTCGGGGTGAGCTTCGGCGAACCCGTGCCCGCCGGGTTTTACACCCGGATGCCCCGCGAGGAGATCGTCGCCGACTTGCAGACGCGGATCGCGGACGCGGTGGCCGATGCGGCGAGCCGGCGGGGGTAGAGACCTCACCCCCCGGCCCCCTCTCCCAGGGGAAATGGGGCCGGGGGGTGAGGTCTCTCCCACCAAGTTACACAATCGGGTTAGCCAACCCCCGCCCGACCCGTCATCATTACTTGACCCGATCTCTCGACGCGGGGGGGCGGGTGGGGCCGGCCGCGGGCTTTGTCCTTGTGGACAAATCGGCCCGCGGTCACAATCTAACCCACACGCCTCCCGTCGCGCTCCGGACACGGAAGAGACACCCCATGCGCTCGACCCGATTCCGCCTGGCCGCCTTCGCCCTGACCGTCGCCGGGCTGGCCGCCGTCCTGTTGCTTCAGCCGCGGCCGACCGCCGCCCAGCCGATCCCGCCCACCGCGCCGGGCACGAAGCCGGACGAGAGCAAGCTGGAAAAGATCTCCTTCCCCGAGAGCAAGCAGACGAACGAGCTGTTCCGCGGGTTGCTGGAGTACGCCGACCCGAGCCTGGAGCAGCCGAACTACAAGAACCTGTTCCGGGTGGCGCAGCTCATCCTGGACGCCAAGAGCGACTACTTCTTCCTGTACGTGGACGGGGAGTTCAAGGGGCAGCGGCGGAGCGTGAAGGAGGAGACGAACCGCATCATCGGCGGGCTGAAGAAGGACGGGTTGGACTACTACCAGCAGTTCTACGGGCCGACCGCCGACGGCCTGCTGAAGGCGGCCAAGGACGAGGGGTACGACAAGCCGAAGCTGGCGGAGATCGCCCAGCGGTACTACCACACGAAGGCCGGGGCGGAGGCGGCCATGCTGCTCGCCGCCCTGTACCTGGAGTCGGGCAACTACCCGGAGGCCGCCTACGGGTACCGCAAGATGCTCGGCCGCCCGGACGCGGACAAGATCATCGACCCCCGCGGGCTGCTGCGGGCGGCCATCGCCCTCCGCCGGGCGAACGACAACAAGCAGACGGAAGAGGTGGCGGCGGTGTGGGACAAGTTCGAGAAGCGGTTCCCGCGGGAGGGGCTGCAGATCGGGCGGAAGGTGTACACCGTCGAGCAACTGAAGGGCGAACTGGACCGCCCGGTGCAGCAACTGTTCGGGTCGGTCGGGTCGGACGTGGTGGCCGGCAAGGGGGGCGACAACAGCCGCACCGCCGCCGCCGACGCCGGCGCCCCGTTCCTCCAGCCGGAGGGGCAGCAGGGCGTGCTGGTGAACCTGGGGCAGGAAGACCAGGCGCGGGCGAACGCGTGGGTGCGGAAGGTGATCGACGAGGCGTACGCGAACGTCGCCTACAAGACGAAGAAGACGCCGTTCATCCCCGGCGGGTTCCCCGTCACCGCCCCGAACATGGTCATCTTCCGCGGGTACGACGGGGTGTACGCGTACTACACGAAGGACTGCCGCGACTCGTCCGGGCGGCTGCACAGCATGGGCGACCTGGCCTGGTTCACCGAGGCCAAGTGGGGCGCCGGGCACATCGCCCGCGCCGCCCCCGGCAGCGGGGACGACGCCCTCCTGTCGCAGGACAAGTCGAACCAGGAGAACTGGCAGAACGCGTGGGTGAACATCCTCCCCGGCGTGCTGTTCGAGAACCCGCTCGCCGGGTCGCTCAGCCACGACGGCAAGCGGGTGTACTTCGTGGACGACTACAACGTCCCCCCGCCGGCCATGAACAACGACCCGAACATGGGGTTCAACCCGGGCATGCAGATGCAGGTGTCGGGCGGGAAGGTGGAGTACAACCGGCTGGTGGCGGTCGACCTGGAGACGGGCATGTTCGCCTGGAGCCTGGGCGAGATGTCGACCGGCCCGAAGGACGACGAGGACAAGCTGGCCACCGCCAACCAACTGGGCGAGGGCGCCTACTTCCTCGGGCCGCCGGTGACGGTGAACGGCAAACTGTACGCCCTGCTCGAACGCGACGGGTCGCTCAAGCTGGCCTGCTTCGACCCGACCAAGGAGTCGCCGGTGGTGAAGGCGGCGGTGAAGGGCGGGAAGCGGGTGGCGGCCGCCGCCCGCCAGCCCGAGCTGGTGTGGGTGCAGAACCTGGGGCGGGCGAACAACGGCGTCAAGAACGACCCCGGCCGCCGCTTCCAGGCCGCCTTCCTGGCCACCGCCGACGGCGTCATGGTGTGCCCGACGAACGCCGGGGCGGTGGTGGCGGTCGACCTGAACGCCCGCAGCCTGCTGTGGGCGCACACCTACGCCACCACCGACCAGCCGTCCAACATGGGCGGCGGCGGGCGGCGGCCGATCAACCCCCGCTTCCCCGGCGACACCGGGTTCGGCGGGGTGTCCGACCAGCGGTGGCGGGCGAGTGCCCCGATGATCGTCGGCGGGCGGGTGCTGTTCACCGCCTACGACGGCACCACCCTCCAGTGCCTCGACCTCCGCTCCGGCAACCTGCTGTGGGAGGAGAAGCGGCGGGCCGACGACCTGTACGTCGGCGGGGTGGCCGGCGACAAGGTGCTGGTGGTCGGCAGCAAGAGCGTGCGGGCCATCAAGATGGTGGGCGAGAAGTACGAGGGCCGCACCCGCCCGTCCGAGCGGGCCACGTCCGCCTGGGAGAACGACCTGAAGATCGGCACCCCGGTCGGGCACGCGGTGGTAGGCAAGGACGGGAAGATGTACGTGCCCATCATCGGCGACCCGGACAAGCCGAACGACCCCACCCCCGGCGTGCTGGCGGTGGATGCCGCCACCGGCAAGGGGAACGTCATCCCGTACCGCCGCAAGGACACCGGCACCGTCGGCACCCCGGCCGACCCCCGGCTGACGCTCGGCAACCTGGTGTTCCACGACGGGCTGATGTTCAGCCAGAGCGCGACCGACGTCACCTGGTTCCAACTGAACGAGGTGAAGCAGCGGGAGGCCCAGGCCGCCCTGGACAAGAACCCGAACGACCCGGTCGGCCTGTTCTGGACGGGCGAGCTGAAACTGGAAGCCGGCAAGCTGGACGAGGCCATCGCCCTGTTCAAGAAGTCGGAGGCGAACAAGCCGGACGAGCCGACCCTCCGCCGGCTGAAGAACAAGCTGTACGAGGCGTACACCCAGTTCATCCGCCTGCAGACCGACTTCGCCAAGGTGGAGCCCATCCTGGCCGAGTACAAGGGGCTGTGCGAGTTCGCCATCGACCCGAGCGACTCGGTCAACTACCCCCGCCAACTGGAGGAGCAGATCCGCCGCCGCGGGCTGTACCTGAACCTGCTGGCCGAGGGCCGCGAGAAGCAGGGGCGGCTGGCCGACGCGTTCGACGCGTACCGCGAGTACGCCACCCTGGGCGAGCGGAACAAGATGCTGCCCGTGCCCGAAGACCCCACCACCCTGGCCCTGCCCGAGGTGTGGGCGGCCGGTCGCATCGACGCCATGATGCGGAAGGCGAAGGACCCGGCCACCCGCAAGCCGCTCGAGGACAAGGTGGCGAAGGAGTGGGCGGAGGTGAAAGCGGCCAACGACCTGGACCGCCTGCGGGCGTTCGTGAAGGCGTTCGGCCCGTACTTCACCCCCGGCCGGGACGCCCAGTTCCTGCTGGCCGAGCGGCTGACCGCCACCAACGACGACGGCAACCGCCGCGAGGCCCAGGCCCTGCTGCTCAACCTGGTCGGCATGGCCGAGGACGACCGCGACCTGGAGACGGCCGCCAGGGCGACCGACGCCCTCGCCCGCCTGCTCACCGACCGCGGGCTGACCGACGACGCCCTCGGCCTGTACCGCCGGCTGGCCGAGCGGTACCCGGCCACCGCCGTCCGCGAGGGCAAGACCGGGGCCGACCTGCTCGGCGAGCTGATCGCCGACAAGCGGTACCTGCCGTCCCTGGAGGCCGACCGCCCGCCGGCGTTCGGCAAGTACAAGGTGGACGCCAACGCCAACCAGGGCGGGTACCGCCAGGCGTTCGCCTCCCTCGGGCTGGTCGGCGACAGCGGCGCCCTGTCCTTCTTCAAGCGGAACCGCGTCACCCTCGACTACGAGCCGTACGGGAACGGGAACGCCACCTTGGTGGTGACCGACCGGGTGACGAACAAGGCGAAGCTGAAGTCCGACCCGATGCCCATCCAGTTCCAGACGTACAACTACTCGGGCGTGACGACCGCCAACGGGTCGCTCAACAACCAGCGGATCGCCCAGGTGAGCGGGCACACCGTCCTCGTCCACCTGTTCGGGTTCAACGGCAACTGGGTGTACTGTTATGACCTGACGAACGGCAGCAGCAAGCCGCTCTGGAAGATGAACCTGCACGGCCCGAACTGGCCGCCCCAGCAGTCGCAGGGGAACATCAGCTGGATGCACGAGATCGACCCGGCCGGCGACATGATCGTCACCCCGCAGGTGTACAACAACCTGACCGGCCAGCAGACCCAGGACTGGGCGTTCCGCATCGGCCGGTCGATGATCCTCCAGCCGAACTACGCCACCGTCCTCACCAAGGACGGGCTGGTGACGGTCAACCCCCGCACCGGCCAAGAGCTGTGGCGGCGGGGCGGGGTGGCCATGAAGTCGATGATCTTCGGCGACGCCCGCCACATCTTCCTGGTGGAGCCGGTCGCCAACGGGTACACCTCCCGCGTGTTCCGGGCGGTGGACGGGGTGCAACTGCCGAAGGCGGCCGACTTCGGCAGCCTGGCCGTCGGCAACAGCCGCCTGCACATCCTCGGCCGCAACCTGCTCCTGTTCGACGCCCCCGCCAAGGACAAGCCGAAGGTGCTCCGCCTGTACGACTGCCTGGAGGGCAAGGACGTGTGGAGCAAGGAGTACCCGGCCGAGTCGGTCGCCCTGGAGACGGTCGACAGCGAGATCACGGGGGTGGTGACGGCCGAAGGGAAGATCGACGTGCTCAACTCCCGCACCGGCACCGCCCTCCAGCAGGTGGGGGTGGACGCCAAGAAGGCGGACGAGCACCTGAAGGAGAAGGGGCGGTTCAACCTGGTGAAGCCGCTGCTCATGGCCGACGCCGACCGCTTCTTCGTCTTCCTGAACAAGCCGGCCACCGGCAACCCGCAGAACCCGGAGCAGAACATCGGGATGATGTCGCCCAACCGGGTGCGGCTGGTGAACGGGACGGCCTACGCCTTCGACCGCGGGAGCGGCAAGCGGCTGTGGTACATGGAGACCGAGTTCCTCAACCAGCGGCTGATCGTCGAGCGGTTCGACGACCTGCCCTGCCTGGTGGTGGCCAACCCGATGTACTTCCAGGACCCGAACGCCCCGGGGTTCGCCGCCAAGCAGCCGGGCGGCGGGAACATGGTGCACAAGCTGGCCGCCGTCGACAAGGCGAACGGGTCGGTGCGGGAGATGAAGGACCTGCAGTACAACGGCCAGTGGCTGCAGGGGATGAGCTACGACGACAAGACCGGCGCGTGGGAGTTCGGCGGGAGCAACAACCAGCAGCGGATCACCGTCACCCCGCTCACCGCCCCCGCCCCGAAGTGAGCAGGCGGCGGACCTGATGTCTCGAAGGGGCACCCCCCTCGCGGGTGCCCCTTCTTTTTCGGGCGAGCGGCGGGGGGGGGGGCGGCGGGGGGGGGGCGCCCCCCGGCCCCCCCCCCCCCCCGCGCCCCGGCCCCCCCCCCCGCGCGCCCAACACCACAAAAC
>CAYMHO010000125.1:15654-18235 GCA_964390195.1 uncultured Fimbriiglobus sp.
GGGGGGGCCCTTTTGTTGGCGGGGGGGGGGGGGCCGTGGGGGGGGGGTTTGTGGCCGGAACCCGCGCCCCCCCGCCCGCCGCTCGCCCGGCACGCCAAGCCGGACGCTCTACCCGTAGAACGCGGCCGCCGCGAAGCTGACGCTCTCGCTCCCCTGCGGGTGGGCGTACTGCTGGTAGTGCGTCACCCGCCCGCGGGCGGGTTTGGCGGCGAGCAGGGTGAGCACCGTCGGCGAGTGGCCGCAGATCCGGCGGGCGTCGTCCTCGTCCTCGATCACCTTCGAGTACCCCGCCGCGTCCGCGTTCTCCAAACACTTCAACAACTTCTCGTCCTGCTCGCGGCTCGCTTTCAACTGCGTCTCGTTCACCGGCTCGGGGTCGTCGAACTTCGGCCCGATGTGCGCCAGGTCGCCGCTGATGACGTAACACACCGGCTCACCGGCGGCGGCCTCCGCCTTCGCCAACGCTTCCGCCATGCGGGGGATGTCGTCGTTCACCGGGCCGACGAGCAAGGGGACGATGCGGATCGGTTCACCACGGGCTTCGGCGAGCAGTTGCAGGAACGGCAGTTCTAACTCGATCGAGTGTTCGGGGGCGTGCGCCGCCGGGTCGTCGAACAGCCCGTCTCCGAAGTGCGCCACCACGCGGTCGATGAACGGCCGATCCGTTTCGACCACGCCGAGGGAGGTGCTGAAGTTCTGCCGGCTGAGGGTGAACGGGGCAGGCGAGTAGTGCGACGTGCCGACCACCACGAACAGCTTGGCGGCGGTCCCCTCGAACAGCGGGCGGAACCCGTGCCCGTAGGTGACGTTCCCGCGGGCGTAGTCCATGTGCGGGACGAGCACTGCTCGCAATCTCTCCCCCTCTCCGCTTCGGAGAGGGGGCCGGGGGGTGAGGTTTGGGAAACCGGCCCCGCCCTTCCCGACGAACAGGCTGCGGACCAGCCGCCGGGTGCCCTCGGCGTCGTCGGGATAAACCCCGATGCAACTCGGCTCCCGCACAGGGGCACTGATCTTCGCCTGCCAACTCGGCCCGTCGAGTAACAAGGCTTCGTCCAAACCCGAAACCAGCGCACCGATGTCGGCGACCGCGAGGCCGGTGGCGTTCGCCAGTTCGCCGAGGGTGACGCTGCCGTCGAACAGCTTCACCAGTTCGAGGGCGGTAGCGGACAGGTGAACCGGGTCGCCGGCCCGCCGCTGGTCGAAGAGAACAAACCCGTTGCGGTCCGGTTGTGCGGCGAGCCCGCGGCGGAGCCGCGGGGTGTAGTCGGGCGAGGTGAGCATGGGCGTTCCTGGCGAGCGGCCCGCGTGAGCGGGCTGCTCCTCCATCATTCGGGATGTGTGGCGGAGAAGCAACAGCCCGCTCACGCGGGCCGCTCGCTTAAAAGAGATCTACCTTCCCACCGAGTCGGGCGAGCAGTGCCGCCTGCCCGGCCGGGCCGATGTCCGTCATCCGCAGGTTCAAATTCTCCAGCACCGTGCTGCCGCCTAGCCGATCCGCCAGTTCCATCGCCGCCTGGTCGCCGATCGGGTTGCCGCCGAGCACCAGCCGCTTCAACCGCTGGAGCACCCCGGTGTTCAGCAGGGCGATCACCCCGGCATCGGTCAGGTCGTTGAACGACAGGTCGAGGTCTTGCAGCGCCGGGAAGCACTGCGGGGCAAACAAGGGGGCGACGTTGCCGTCGCCGTAATGACAGTTCTCCAAGTCGAGCGAGCGGAGCCGAGTCCAGTCACACGCCCCTCGCACGTGTGACGGTCGTTCCCGACTTTCTGCGGCGCGAATGTGCGTGATGACGTTCAACCAACCTGGGTCAAGGCCATAGAACATCACGCGAGCGGTTCCAGGTTGATACACTTCGATGCGGTCAGGCAAAGGAACCAACTCAGCGACAATCCCACCATAGGTGCCGAACAATTCTGCCGAGAGAGTGATCTCGTTCAGGAACCCCCGGCGGAACTCTGCTTCGTGCCAGCCGACCACGCCGGTCAGCGGACCCAGCAGTTCGTCGCGGTGGTTGTCGAGAATCTCCTGCTGCCGCTTCCACAGGTGGCTGAACACGTTCACCGCCGCGCGGGGGAGCGTCTCCTTCTTGGCGATCTCGATTTGCAGGCGGATGAACTCGGCACGAAGCGGGCGGCCGTTCTCGTCCAGCCAGTCGGCGTACACGAGGCGGGGGAGGTCGTCGTCGGGAGCCGCGGCGATGGCGGCGAGAAGTGCGGGTTCGAGAGACATGACTACAGTTTAGCCGCGAGGCACCGCCGAGCACGCCGAACTTCAGTGCGCTCGTCTCCGCCTCGCGGCAAACCGGGCCTCGCGGCGAACCAAAGTTATTCGACGGTCCAGATGTCCTCGGCCTTGAACAGGTCGGCCACCGTGCCCTGGCCCTTCTTGGCCACGTCGGCGGTGATGGCCTTCTCCAGCAGTTCCTCGTAGCACGGGCGGCGGACGTTGCGGTACACGCCCATCACCTCCGGGAACTCCGGCCCGACCATGCGGCTGTACATGGTGGCGACGGTCTGGTCCACCAGCGTCTCGTCGTGGATGAGCAGGTCGTCCGGCCCGCAGTCCACGCCCACCTTCACC
>CAYMHO010000126.1:0-1905 GCA_964390195.1 uncultured Fimbriiglobus sp.
CAGGCGGAGGTGCTCATCTGCACGGCCAACAGCACCGGCGGGGTGATGGGCAAGATGATCGACGCGCAGAGCATCTGCGTGGCCACCGCCGGCACGAATCAGGTGGGCAAAGAGGCGGACATCTTCAAGGCGGTCATCTGGCACAGCATTTTACTCGCCTGCATCGTCGGGGCGATGACGGCACTTCAGGCGTTCGTCTGGCCGTTCACGCTGATGGTGCCCCGGTAGTAACGTTCCGGGTTCCGAGTTCCGGGTTCCGAGTTTTCAACTCGAACCGGTTCGGGTGGCGCAACCACCCGGTGGCGAGTGCCTGAAGTCAGCACTCGGAACGCGGAACTCGGAACCCGGAACTTTCCGCGGTTTGCGAACCGGCCGGCCGTGACCTATGCTTGCCGGCCCGGAACTTTCGCCTCCCGTGCTGCCCCATGGACCGGCTCGCAAACACCGCCGCCCGCGGCGTCGCCCTTGTCGGCACGCTCGCGCTGCTGCTCGTCCCGCCGGCGGTACTCGGGTTGGCCGCCCTGTACCGCGGGTCGGCCGTGCTGGCCGTCGGCGCTATCGCCCAGGTGCTCGGGGCCGCCCTGCTCGTCCGCTCGCGGTACGCCTGGCGGCCGCCCACCAGCGGGATCGTCATCTGCCTGTACCTGATCGCCCTCGGCTGGCTGTGGTTCGCCACTCACGCCGACCCGGACCCGTTCACCCGGTTCGCCCGCGGGCTGTTCCTCGTCCTGATCGTCGGCCTGCTCGTCTGCCACGACTTCACCCGCACCGGGGTGGAACCCCGCCGCCGGGCGAAGAAGTGGACGCACGCCCTGCTCACCCGCACCCACTGGCCCCGCGAGGCCGACGCCGTCGCCAGCCTGCCCGAGGTGCGGGCGCTGTACGCCGCCGTGCGGGACGACCCGACACTCGCCTTCTCGCTGCTCGAAGACCCCCGCCCGGAGGTGCAACTGGCCGGCCTGTCGGCGTTGCGGAACCGCGACGGGTGGCGGTGGGACGCGGCCGCGGTGGTGCTGGAGGTGGGCCGCAAGACGGTGGTGCCGGAGGTGCGGGCGGGGGTGCTGCGGGCGGTGGCCACCGCCGACACCGGGGACGTGGCCAAGGCGATCGGCGAGGCCCTGCGGGACCCGTCGCCCGAGGTGCGGGCGGCCGCCACCGACGCCCTGCTGGCCGGCGGCGACGCCCGCTGGTCGGTGCTGCGGAACGCCGTCCGGGCGGCCCTGGCCGACGCCCACCTGGCCGCCGACGGCCCGCTGCCGAACGCCGCCGGCCGCCTGCCGGTGAGCGGCATCTGCGACCTGATCAACTGGGCGGCCGAGCCGGGCACCCTGTCCGAGCGGGCCGTCCGCACCCTCGTCACCCACCACCACCACACCCTGCTGGCCGGCACCGACCACGGCCTGGGGGCCGAACTCGGGCGGCAGGTGACGGACGCCGAGACCCCGCCGGTGCTGCGGCTGGAACTGGCCCTGCTGCTGCGGAACCTGGAACTCATCCCGCCCGAACTGCAAGACCGCATGACCGACCCGGACCAGCCCAGCCCGGTGCGGCTGATCGCCGTCGAGGTGATGCTGGCCGCCAACCCGGACGACGTGACCGCCCTGGACGTGCTCCGCGGGCTGGGCCGGCAGCAGAACCGCGAGACCGGCCTGGCCATCGCCCGCGTGCTGCAGAAGTACTGCGGGGTGGCGTTCGGCCTGCCGGCCACCGGGGCGAGCGTGAAGCAGCAGACGGACGCCGTCCAGCGGGTGTACCGGTGGGCGACCAGCAAGCTGACCGGCGAGTCGTTCGACACCCCGCTGCCGGCCGGCGACGACGACGACGCCCTCGGCGGGTACCACCCGCCGGCCGCCACCCCGGCGTCCGCCCCCGGCCTCACCCCGCCCAGGTACAAAGGCCGCCGCT
>CAYMHO010000126.1:2005-18226 GCA_964390195.1 uncultured Fimbriiglobus sp.
GGCCGCCGCTCGCCTCATCGGGAGCCGATGTAACGCGGCCGTTCCTCCCGCACATCCCGACGAGTACATTACCGGCGTCCCAATCTCCCGGAGGCCGGCCATGTGCTGCTTCTCGAAGACCGCCGAGGTGTCGAACACCAACATCTTCGCCCGAGCGGGCAAGGACGGGCGGCAGTTCCTGGTCTACGCGATGACGGTGAAGGCGGCCGAAGAGTTGGCCATGATCCTGCCCCTCCCGACGCCCAAGGCGAGCAAGGAGGACGCGGTCAAGTTCCTCGCCCTGGACAAGTACGAGGAGTTCTTCGCCGACCTGCGGAAGGGGTGGCCGCCGCCGAAGAGCGACAACCCGAACCGGGGCGGGCCGGCCCCGGGGGGGAAGGACGACAAGCTGAAGGTGGTGGAGGTGGGCAGCTTCGTCGCCTCGTTCGTGCCGACGCAGAAGGACTTCGAGCGGGTGGACGACAAGTTCAAGCTGCCCGCCGACGTGTGGGCCAAGCTGCCGCAGTACAAGGACTGGGGGTTCGCCGTCTTCCAACTCAAGAAGGGGGAGAAGAAGGTGCACCCGATGGCGTTCGACTTCCCCCGCGAGAACGCCAAGAAGCTGTTCTTCCCGACCGTCCACATTCACGACGGGAAGGTGGAGGAGAAGGCCGGGTTCGACCACACCCTGTACTGCCAGGCGAGCAGCGGGGAGAACATCATCGACTGGGAAGAGTCGCCCCAGCCGGCCGAGCTGTTCATGCCCAAGCTGGACAAGGCGCACGGCATCGTCGACGGCAAGGACCACGTGTACCGCAAGACGATGAAGGGGAAGCTGAAGAACGAGGACGTGTGGCTGGGGTGAGGCAGACACGGAGAGGGGGAGAGGGGGGAGACACGGAGACGGGGAGTCACGGAGAGGGGATCATCCCTTTCGGGGGATCACCCATACTTCGGGGGCGTTGGCCATCGCCACCAGCATGCGGATGACCTCGTCGTAAGTGCGGTGAAGCTCAACGCCCTTATCGCGGGGGAGGTATTCGCACTTGACCGCGAACTGGACCCACGACTGCGTCTCGGCGGCCTCCCCCTCGGCGTCCGTCAGTTTGCTCACGAACGAGCCTTCGTAGCGACGCTTCCGCCACCCCTCGGCCAGGTTCGCGCACACCGCCCGCGACGACCGTCGGCACTGGTCGGTGAGCGAGTACCGCTCCTCCTTGGGGAACGACTTCGACGCCTCGAACACCGCCATCGCGGCGTCGAACGCCTTCTTGTAGACCTCCAGGTCGAAGTGGGTGACGACTTTCTTCTTCACGGGGCGAGTCCTCGGGGCGGGTTGGTGTATCCCGATCCCGTCTCGTGTCTCCCCCTCTCCGTGTCTCCCCCTCTCCGTGTCTCCCCCTCTCCGTGCCTCTCCTCCGCCCGTTTGTTCTAGAATCGGACCGTCCCCACCGGAGCACGCCCGATGCGCCCGCTCGCCCTCCTGTTGCTGTTGCCGGCCGTCGCCCTCGCCCAGTCCAAAGACAAACCCACGGCGCTCGACAAGATCGACGGGTACAAGCGGCACACTATCGAGGGGTTCACCCTGATGGTGAGCGACGAGGTGGCCAAGGCGGACGTGAAGAAGTTCGAGCGGAAGCCGATGGAGGTGCTCGAACTCGAACTGAAAATGATCACCAAGATGATGACCGCCAAGCAGGCGGAAGCACTGCGGAAGCTGCCCATCTGGGTGGAGTGGGACGACGAGGAGCCGCTGTCCAACGGGCGGCCGGGGTTCGCGTCGGCGTACTACTACGGCGGCAGCCAACTGAACCTGCTGAAGGAGGGGAAGCAGCCGCTGAAGGCGAAGACGGTTACCATCCTGCGGCTGGTGTCGCTCACCGAGGAGCACCAGCCGAAGCGGGACAGCGGGCGGTGCGTCATCCTGCACGAGTTCGCCCACGCGGTGCATGACCAGTTGCTCGGCTGGGACAACGCCAGCCTGAAGGCCGCCTACGCCCAGGCGATGGAGCGGAAACTGTACGACAAGGCGCAGTATGTGAGCACCAACGAGGCCGAGTACTTCGCCGAGCTGACGTGCGCGTACTTCGACCAACTGAGCCACTTCCCCAAGACCCGCGACGAGCTGAAGAAGCACGACGCGGTGGCGTTCAAGCTGATGGAAGGGGTGTGGGGGAAGGACAAGAAGAACGAGCCGGCGGCCGAGGCGAAGGGCCGCGGGGCGCTGTCGAACACCGGCGAGGGCGCGTTCGACCTGTCCGTCAAGCCGGCCGACCTGCGGTTCGGCGCCCCGATCGTCGGCGAGAAGGTGACGACCGACGCCCTGAAAGGGAAGGTGGCGGTGGTCGGCTTCTTCAGCCCGGACGACTACCCGGTGCTCGGCAAACTGGCCGACGTGCACCGCGAGCTGTCCCCGTACGGGCTGGTGGTGGTGTCCGGGTGCGGGTTGCAGATCGAACCGGAGAAGCTGAAGAACGACCTGGCCGACCGCGACGTGCCGTTCCCGGCCGTCATCGGGATGATGGTGAAGGACAAGGAGAGCGCCCCGCAGTTCACCGGCCGGCGTGGGCCGCACACGCTGGTGTTCGACGCCGACGGGACGTGCGTGTTCCGCGGCAGCGGGCACGACGCCCTCCCGCACGCCCGCGCCGCCGTCGGCCGGCAGATGGTGTTCAAGGCCGTCTCCGGCGAGACGCCGAAGCCGCTCAAGCCGATCACCGAGGTCCTTCTCGGCGGGCAACCGCTGCTCGAAGTGTTGCCCAAGCTGTACCCGCTGGCACTGTCGTCCGACAAGACCGTCGCCGACCCGGCGAAGGAACTGCTCGGGGTGCTCACCGGCCCCGGCCAGAAGGCGCTCGACGAGGCCAAGAAGCTGACCAAGACCGACCCGGTCGGGGCGTTCGTCCTGCTGGAAGCGCACGCCGGCAAGTACAAGGGCACGCCGGTCGGCGAGAAGGTCGCTTCGGCCGTCGACAACCTGAAACTCGAGAACGCCGTGGCGGCCGAGTTGAAGGCCCGTTCGGCGTTCGAGCCGATCCGGAAGTTGGACACCGCACTGATGGCCCAGCCGGGGGCGTTCGACCCGACTTCGACCGACTTCCAGCAGAAGAACGGGCGGGCCATCCTGGAACTGCGGGCCGCCGTCGAGGGGATGAAGAAGAAGCACCCGAAGGCGAAGGCGACCGAGCAGGCCGAGGCGCTCGCCAAGAAGTACGGGAAGTGAGGGACGGGGTGGGCATACAATCCCCGAAGCCCGTCCCTTCGGAAGTCGTGTGAATGACCCTCGATCCCGACTCCCGCAACACCCCCACTCGATCCGCCGCCGTCGGCGGCGAACCCCGGAGCGACACCACCACCGGGTTCGAGACGCAGCCGTCCGGGGTGTTACCGTGGTTCGGCCCGCCGGCCGCCGACGGCGAAGTGGGCACCCTCGGCCCGTACCGCATCCTGCGGGAGGTCGGCCGCGGGGGCATGGGGGCGGTGTACGAGGCGACCGACACCCGCCTCGGGCGGACGGTCGCGCTGAAGGTGATGCTCCCGCAGTTCGCCGGCTGGCAGACGGCCCGCGAGCGGTTCGTACGGGAGGGGCGGGCGACGGCCGGTGTCAGCCACGACAACGTGGTCACCGTGTACGAGGCGGACGAGCGGGACGGGGTGGCGTACATCGCCATGCAGTTCCTCCGCGGCGAGCCGCTGAACGAGCACCTGAAGAAGAACCCGAACCTGCCGCTCGCGTTCATCCTGCGGGCGGCCCGCGACGCCGCCGACGGGCTGGCCGCCGCCCACCGCGTCGGGCTGGTTCACCGGGACGTGAAGCCGGCGAATTTGTGGGTGGAGCCGTCCGGGCGGGTGAAGGTGCTCGACTTCGGCACCGCCAAGCCGCTCGACGTGGACGCCGAACTGACCGGCAGCGGGGTGATCGTCGGCACCCCGGCGTACATGCCCCCGGAGCAGGCCCGCGGGGACGCCGTCGATCCGCGGGCGGACCTGTTCAGCCTCGGGGCCGTGCTGTACCGCCTGTCCACCGGCCGCCTGCCGTTTCCCGGCGCGAACCCGCTGGCCGTCCTGTCCGCGCTGGCCAACAACGACCCGCCCTCCGTCCGCGACTTCAACCCGGACATCCCCCCGCCGCTCGCCGAACTCATTCGCCGGCTGATGGCCAAGAACCCGGACGACCGCCCGGCGACCGCCGAACAGGTGGCCGAGTGGGTGCGGGTGATCGAGCGGGGTGACGACCCGTTCGGGCTGCCGGTCGAAACCCGCGCCGAACCGAAGCGGCCCGCCCGCCGTCCGCCGCGGTGGTGGCCGTGGGCGGTCGGTCTCGGGTTCGCCGGGCTGGCGGCGGTGGTCGCGGTGGTGGTCATCGTCATCACCAACAAGGACGGCACACAGACGACGATCGGGGTGCCGTCCGGGGCGACCGTCAGCATTCAAACGCAGCCGCTGGACAAGCCGACGCCCGACCCGCCGACCGACCGCGAGGCGGCCGAGTTCGTGTTCAAGCGGGGCGGGTTCGTGTGGGTGAACAAGGACGGCAAGGAGCGGCACTCCGCCGCCGACCTGCCGAAGGGCGAGTTCACCCTCAGCGGCATCAACCTGGACGGCAAGACGATCACCGACGAGGGGATGGACACCTTCCGCGGGTGCAAGGGGGTCGTGCAACTCGACCTGTACAACACGCCGATTTCGGACACCGGGCTGGCGGTGTTCAAGGGGCGGACGAACCTGACCCACCTGCTGCTCTCGTCCACGAAGGTGACGGACGCCGGGCTGGGACACTTCAAGGACTGCCGCGGGTTGCAGGAGTTGCACCTGTACAGCACCGACGTGTCGGACGCCGGCATGAAGCACTTCACCGGGCTGACCACCCTCACCGCCCTGCACCTGGGCAAGACGAAAGTGACCGACGCCGGCCTGGCGGCGTTCAAGGACTGCACCCGGATGAAGGAGTTGCACCTGTACAACACCGCCGTCGGCGACGCCGGGGTGAGGCACTTCGCCGGCTGCACCGGGCTGACGTACTTCGGGGCGAACTACACCAAACTGACCGACGACGGGTTCGCCGCCCTGAAGGGGTGCAAGCGGCTGATGTGGGTGAGCGTGTACGGCACCGAGGTGTCGGACGCCTCGCTGGAGCGGTTGCAGGCGTGCAAGGACCTGCGGACGCTCGACGTGCGGAACACGAAGGTGACGGCGGCCGGGGTGGCGGCGTTCCACGCGGCCGTGCCGGGGTGCGAGGTGACGCACGACGGCGGGGTGCTGAAGGCGAAGAAGTGATTCGGCCCGCCTATACTGCCCTTCCGGGCGGCCAACGCTGCGGCCGCCGTTTCACCTCGGAGTGTGCGAATGAGATCGCTGCACCTGTGGGCGGCCGTGGCCGCCGTGGGGGTCGCCGTGTCCGGGTCGTCCGTGTCCGCCGACGAGGGCATGTGGCTGTACAACGCCCCGCCGCTCAAGCAACTGAAAGAGAAGTACGGGTTCGAGCCGAGCAAGGAGTGGCTGGAGCACCTGCAGAAGAGCAGCGTGCGGTTCAACTCGGGCGGGAGCGGCAGCTTCGTGTCGCCGAACGGGCTGGTGATGACCAACCACCACGTCGGGGCGGACGACCTGCAGAAGCTGTCGGACATCAAGAAGGTGGACTACCTGAAGCTCGGGTTCGAGGCGAAGACGAACGCCGACGAGCTGAAGTGCCCCGACCTGGAGCTGAACGTCCTCCTGGCCATCAAGGACGTGACCGACGAGGTGAAGGGGGCGGTCAAGCCGGACATGAAGCCGGCCGACGCGGTGAAGGCCCGCCAGCAGAAGATCGAAGAACTGCAGAAGGCGGTGGCGGACGAGGCGAAGGGCATCCGGGCGGACGTGGTCACCCTGTTCGCCGGCGGCGCCTACCACCTGTACACGTTCAAGAAGTACACCGACGTGCGGCTGGTGTTCGCCCCCGAAAAGCAGGCGGCGTTCTTCGGCGGCGACCCGGACAACTTCGAGTTCCCCCGCTTCGACCTGGACATGTGCTTCTTCCGGGTTTACGAGAACGACAAGCCGATCCGGTGCGAGCACTACCTGAAGTGGAGCGCCGCCGGGGCGAAGGAGGGGGAGCTGACGTTCGTGAGCGGGCACCCCGGCCGCACCAACCGGCAGAACACGGTGGCCGAGCTGGAGTACCTGCGGGACGTCGGCTACCCGAACGTGCTGTCGCGGCTGGCCCGGCTGGAGGTGCTGCTGGGCAGTTGGGTGGCCCGGAGCGAGGAGAACCGCAAGAAGGGGGAAGACGACCTCTTCGGCATCCAGAACAGCCGCAAGGCCCGCATCGGCGGCCTGCAGGGGCTGCAGGACCCGAAGCTGTTCAACCGCAAGAAGGAGGAGGAGGCGAAGCTGCGGGCGTTCATCGAGAAGCTGCCGGCGGCGGAAAAAGAGGCCGGGCTGAAGGCGTTCGACATGATCGCCGCCAGCCAGAAGAAGCGGGCCGAGTACCTGAAGGACTCGGTCGCGTTCGGGTTCAACAGCACCGCCTTCGGCACCGCCCAGACGCTCCTGCGGTACGCCGACGAGATGAAGAAGGACCCGAAGGACCGCCTGCCCGAGTTCGGCGAGACCCGCATCCCGTCGCTCAAGCGGTCGCTCCTCTCGCCGGTGCCGGTGGAGACCGACTACGAGACGCTCAAGCTGGCCGACTCGCTCAGCCAGTTCGCCATCGCCTACGGGGCGGACAACGAGCTGGTGAAGAAGGTGCTGGCCGGCAAGTCGCCGCAGGAGCGGGCGTACGAGCTGGTGAGCGGCACCAAGGTGACCGACCTGGCCGCCCGCACCAAGTGGTTCGAGGCGAAGGAGGCCCCGGAGAGCGACCCGATGATCGCCCTCGCCCGGCTGGTGGACGAGCCGATGCGGGCGCTGCGGAAGAAGACCGAGAACGAGGTGGACGAGCCGAAGCGGCAGGCGAGCGCGGTGCTGGCCAAGGCCCGCGCGGCGATGGACGCGGGGAACACCTACCCGGACGCCACCTTCACCCTGCGGCTGAGCTACGGGCCGGTGAAGGGGTACAAGGAGAACGGCAAGGACGTGCCGGCGTTCACCACCATGGCCGGGCTGTACGAGCGGAGCAAGCAGCAGGGGAACGCCGGCCCGTTCGAGTTGCCCAAGCGGTGGGAGGAGAAGAAGCAGAGCCTGGACCTGAGCACCCCGTTCAACTTCGTGAGCACGGCCGACATCATCGGCGGGAACAGCGGGTCGCCGGTGGTGAACAAGAACGGCGAGGTGGTCGGGCTGATCTTCGACGGGAACATCCAGAGCCTGGTGCTCGACTTCATCTACGACGACACCCAGGCCCGCGCGGTGAGCGTGGACAGCCGGGCGATGATCGAGGCCCTGCGGAAGGTGTACGACGCCGCCTGGCTGGCCGACGAACTGCAGGGGAAGAAGAAGTGACCCGGCCGCGAGCCGGGTGAGCCGCCGAGGGGCGGCCCGCGTTCACCGCGGGCCGCCCCTTTCCCGTTCCTCCCGCCGGCCCCTCACCCGAGCAGTACGCCCGCCACGGCGGCGTTGATGAGCGTCACCACGAACCCGACGAACAGCGCCTTCAGCCCGAGCCGGGCCAAATCCTTCCGCCGCTCCGGGGCCATCGCCCCGATGCCGCCCAACTGGATGCCGATGCTGGCGAAGTTGGCGAACCCGGTGAGCGCGTACACCGCCAGCTTGTGACTGCGGTCGGTGATGGCCGCGTTCGCCTTCATCTCCTTCAACTGCAAGTACGCCACGTGCTCGTTCGCCGCCAGCTTGGTGCCGAGCAGTTGGCCGACCGTGTTGCTCTCGGCCGGGTCCACGCCCATCAGGAACGCGACCGGGCTGAACCCCCAGCCGAACAGCTTCTTCAGACTCAGGTCCGGGTTGAACGCCCCGAGGACGGCGTCGAACAGGGCGATGAACGCCAGGAAGCCGATGAGCATGGCGGCCACGTTCAGCGCCAGGAACAGCCCGTCCTTGATGCCCGTGGCGGCGGCGTCGATCGGGTTGACCGCGTTCTTCTCCACCGTGATGCTCGCGTCCCCGGCCGTCACCGGGTGGGCCGTCTCCGGGATCACCAGTTTCGCCAGGTACAGGCTGCACGGGCAGGCCATCACGCAGGTGCACAGGATGCTCACCGGGTCGGCCCCGTAGGAGATGTACACGGCCATCATCCCGCCGGAGATGTGCGCCATCCCGCTCGCCATCAGGGTGAACAGCTCGCTCTCGGTCATCCGCGGGACGAACGGCTTGACGATGAGCGGCGCTTCCGTCTGCCCCATGAACACGTTCGCCGACACGCTCAGCGTCTCCGCCCCACTGGTGCCCATCAGGTGCATCATCGCCTTGGCGAAGATCTTCACCACGAACTGCAACACGCCGAAGTAGTACAGCACGCTGAAGAAGGCGGACACGAAGATGATCGGCGGGAGGGCCTTGAAGGCGAACACGAACCCCACCTTCCCGTCCACCTTGGACAGGTCGCCGAACACGAAGTCGGCCCCCTTGTCCGAGCAGTCCACCAGCACCTTGATGCCGTCGCCCACCACCTTGAAGGTGGCTTGCACCCAGCCGGGGGAGATCAGCCCGGCCGCCAGCCACACCACCGCCAGCGCGGCCCAGATGTACGGCAGCCGCGGCGGCTCGTCGGCCTTCTTCAGCCCGAACCGCCGCCACCCGCTCACCCCCGCGAGCGCCACGAAGAACACCGCCTGCACCACCACCCAGTACCACTCGGTCGTGGTGACGGCGAGTGCCAGGAACAGTTGCAGGGCGATGCCCCAGCCGATCGTCTTCCAGTTGACCGCCCGCAGGTTGCGGCTGAAGGCGGCGGCCAGGCCGATGAAGCAGACGACGCCGAACGCCGCCTGCCCGCGGGGGCCGAGGAGGCCGTGGGTGGCGTAGGCCAGCCCGCCGAGCAGGAGCACCCCGGCGAGTATGGCCGCCCGCCACACGACCGGCGTGGGGGCGAAGGTGCGGACGGGTTGGGGCACGTCGGTCGGAACGTCCGACGACGGCGGGGCGGGCGCGGATGGGGTGAGCATGGGGGCAGAGGATACCGCAAACGAGCCGCGACCGCGAGGGAGCGGGGGAAAATCCCGCTCGCACGCTCGCGGCGAAGGGTCAGACGGCGTCCGCCTCCCGCCAGCCGGGGCGGACGACCCCCGCCTGTTCCGGTTGGGCCGACGGTCGGTCAGACCGGCGTCCGTCGCGCTCGTCACTCGGCTTGAGTTTTCCCCTTCGTTTCCGATAATTCCTGCACCCGACGGGCGAACAGTCGGTACCTCCCCCGCTCGCCCGCGGACGGTTATGGCCATCACCTGCCCGCGCTGTTCCCGCACCCTGACGGACTCGACCGGCACCGGCGAGGCGCCGTCCTTTTGCATGTTCTGCGGGGAGCGGTTGAAGGGGTCGGCCTACGACGAGACGGTCGTCCGCCCGGTGCAGCCGGCCCCGGTCAGTCAGCTGCTGTCCGCCCCGCCCGAAGAGGCGGGCGACTTCGCCGCCACCCGATCCGGCCAGGCCGATACGGCCGAACCCGACCCGCCGACGCGGGACGCCGCCCCGGCGCGGGTGGGCGGGTACCGCCTGCTGCGGTCGCTCGGCAGCGGGGGCATGGGCAGCGTGTACGAGGCGGTCGACCCGAACACCGGCACGAAGGTGGCGGTGAAACTGCTGTCGCGGCGGCTCAGCTCCAACCCGGCGTCGGTCGAGCGGTTCCGCCAGGAGGGGCGGCTGGCCAGCCAACTGACGCACCCGCGGTGCGTGTTCGTCCTGCGGGCGGACACCGACAACGGGCGGCCGTTCATCGTCATGGAGTTGATGCCCGGGCGGACGCTCAAGGACGAGGTGGACGACCGCGGCCCGCTGCCGGTGACGGACGCCGTCGGGTACATGCTGGACGTGATCGACGGGCTGATCGAGGCGCACCGGCTGGGGGTGATCCACCGGGACGTGAAGCCGAGCAACTGCTTCCTGACGGCCGACGGGCGGGTGAAGGTGGGCGACTTCGGGCTGAGCAAGAGTTTGGCGAACGAGACGGGCAAGCAGTTGACGCACTCGGGCACCTTCCTGGGGACGGTGCTGTTCGCCCCGCCGGAGCAGATCAAGCACGAGCCGGTCGGGTACGACTCGGACGTGTACTCGGTGGCGGCCACCCTGTACTACCTGCTGCTCGGGCAGGCGCCGCACCAGCACGACAGCCTGACGGCGGTGCTGGCGAAGGCGATCAGCGAGCCGGCCCCGCCGCTGCGGCCGAAGCGGGCGGACGTGCCGGTCGAGCTGGAGCGGGCGGTGCTGCGGGGGCTGGAGCGGGACCGCACCCGGCGGTTCCAGTCGCTCGAGGAGTTCCGCGACGCCCTGGCCGACGTGCTGCCCCAGAACCAGCGGCCGGCCGGCATCCGCGCGCTCGCCCTGGCGTACCTGATCGACTACATCCTCTGCTACCTGGTGCTCATCCCGCTCGAGTTCCTCCGCTCCCTCCTCATCCCCCCGACCACCAGCCAGTTCGACACCTTCGCCATCAACGGCCTGTTCTACCTGAGTTACTTCACCCTGTTCGACGGGCTGTCCGGGGCGACGCCGGGCAAGTACCTGTTCCGCCTGCGGGTGCGGCGGGTGGGCAAGACCGGCCCGCCGGGCCTGCTGTGGGGGTTCGTCCGCTCGCTCGCCTTCCAGGCCGTCTGGTTCGTCCCCACCGCGCTGGCCATGCTCGCCGGCCTGATGGTGGGGGCGTTCCAGGCGTGGGGCTGTTTCGCCCCGTTCGCCCTGGCCGTCAGCCTGGGGGTGATCCTGCTTCAACTGCGGAAGACGAAGCTCGGCCAGCGGGGGGTGCACGACTTCGCCGCCGGCACGCGGGTGGTGCAGAAGCGGCCGCCCGCCCGCCGCT
This sequence comes from uncultured Fimbriiglobus sp., assembly GCA_964390195.1. Classification (GTDB taxonomy): domain Bacteria; phylum Planctomycetota; class Planctomycetia; order Gemmatales; family Gemmataceae; genus JALHQU01. Next base: position 12,870 of record CAYMHO010000126.1, read on the forward strand.
CGCGGCTGGTGAGCACCCACCCGAACCCGCTCGACCGGCTGGTCCCGTCGCCCGTCCCGCTGCCCGGTTCGGTCGGGCTGTTCAAGGTGGTCGGCAAGCTGTGCGACGTGGACGACGGCGGGCAGGTGTGGGTGGGCGAGGACGAGTCGCTCGGCCGGCGGGTGGTCGTCCGCATCGAGCCGCCGGGGGCGGGCGACGACTCGCGGTTCGACGAGCCGACGGTGCGGCCGGCCCGCCTGCGGGCGGTCGGGCACGGCACCCTCACCTGGGGCGGCGGGGAGCGGGCGTGGGTGGCCTACGTGGCCCCGGCCGGTGCCCCCCTGACCGACGTGGTGAGCGAGCAGAAGCGGGTGAACTGGGCCGACGCCCGCGGGGTGCTCGAGCAGCTGACGGCCGAACTGATCGACGGCCAGGCGGACGGCACCGCCCCGCCGGTGGTGACGCCCGACCAGGTGTGGGTGGAGCCGAGCGGCCGGGTGCAGGTGCTCGACTTCCCCCTGCCGACCGGCAAGGCGGTGGCCGCCGGCGACACCCGCACCCGCTACCCGAGCGGGGCGACCGACCCGTTCCAGTTCCTGCGGCGGGTGACGACACTCCTGCTGGAGGGGAAGCCGCGGACGAGCGCGGTGCCGGTGTACGCCCCGCTCCCCGGGCGGGCGGAGGCGATCACCACCGACCTGATGGAGGACAACTACCGCGGCCTGGGCGAACTGCAGAAGGCCCTGCACGACGACCGCCAGCACCCGGCCGAGGTGTCCCTCGGCATGAGGGCCGGGCACCTGTCCGTCACCGCCACCCTGTGCGGGTTCCCCCTGCTCGCCGTGTTCGCGCTCGTCGCCCTGGTGAACTGGTTCCCGGCCGTCGTCCCGGCCGGTATCGCGGCCGAGCGGGAGCAGGTGCTGAACGCCCTGGACACCCCGGAGGAGCGGCAGCAGTGGGTGGCCGCCGCTCGCACCGCCGACACGGGCACCGGGTACGCTAACGCCCGGCACGAGCGGTTCGCCCGGCTGCTCGCCGAGGACCAGGCGGCCGCCACCCTGGCCGGGCTCCGGGCCGGGCTGGACAAGCGGCAGCACGCGCGACAGGTGGCCGAGGAGCGGCTGACCGGCCCGGAGAGGGCCATGCTCCAGACGACGGTCGATCAGCTCACGGGGCAGATGCAGATCGCCCCGTCGTCCGCCCGCGGGTTGAACGAGGTGGACAACAGCCTGGCCGCACTCGAACACCCGGGCCCCGGGCAACCCGGTTGGGACCGGGAGGACAACGAGCTGGCCGCCGACCCCGACGCCTTCTTGAACACCGCCGCCGGCGGGTTCGGCCTGTTCGCCGCCCTGTTCGCCGCCGGCTGGCTGCTCGTCGGGTTCCCCCTGTCCGCCCTCGCCTTCCGCGGCGGGCTGGCCCGACTGATCGCCGGGGTGGCGTTCGACCGCCGCGACGGGCGGCCGGCGTCGGTGTGGGTGTGCGGGCTGCGGGCGGTCCTCGTGTGGGCGCCGCTGCTGCTCGTGCTGTGGCTGGTCATCGCCCTGCAGGTGTACCTGCCCACCTGGGTGATCGTCCGCGCCGGGGTGTGGCTGCTCGGCATCGGCGTCCTCGGGCTGATGGCGGTCGTCGCCCTCCGCCGCCCGGAACAGACGCCCGTCGACCGCCTGTTCAACCTGTACGTCGTCCCGGCCTGACGTGTTCTGCTCGCTCCGCGAGCGGGATTCGGAGCCGCTCGCGGAGCGAGCAGAACACGAGGTCCCACCGTGTCCGACCGTGCCGCCCTGCTCGCCGCCGTCGCCGCCCGCCCGGACGACGACCTGCCCAAGCTGGTGTTCGCCGACTGGCTGGACGAACACGGCGACCCGGACCGTGCCGAGTTCGTCCGCCTGTCGGTCGCCTACTACCGCGAGGCGGTCGCCCACCCGCCGGCCACCGACCCGGCCAAAGCGCGGCGGATGGAGGAACTGTTCGCCGCCCATTACCGCACCTGGCTGAAGCCGATCTACGACGCGGTCGGTCAACCCGTGCCCGACGTCCGCAAAGACGTCGGCAGTCAGGGCGGGATCGCCCTGACCACCATCGACCGGCCGCTGGTGTCGTGCGTGCTGCACGCCGGGTTCGTGGGCATGCTCACCCTGAGCGTCGGCAGCTTGCCGTCGAACGCCGACCTGCCCGCCGCCTTCGCCGCCGAGCCGATCAACACCCTGTCCCTCATGCTGTCGGCGGACGTGGCCGCGTGGGAGCGGCTGAACGGCCCGCACCTGCGGCAGGTGTATTCGCTGACCGCCAACCTCGCCCGCGTCGATTACCCCTCGCCGGACGACCCGGACGCCGTCCCCCACCCGCTCGCCGACGCCGTGTTCGGCAGCGAACACCTGACCGGCCTGCGGAGCCTGATGATCGGTGGCAGGTCGGGCGAACGGGCGGGCGGCTACGCTGACGCCTTCTTCGCCGCCCTCCGCCGCTCGCCCGTCCGCCGCCAACTGACCTCCCTCTCGCTCCTGTCGGTGCCGCACCTCGGCCGCTTCCTCGCCCGCCCGGACGGGTTCGAGAACGTCCGCAAGCTGGTGGCGAAACCGGGGAGCACGCCCGCCGCCGCGGACGAGCTGTTCGCCCGCGACATCGACGACGGGTTTCGCGAGCGGCTCACCCGGCTGGTGATCGACACGTCGCCCGTCTACCGGCTGGGGTGGCTGACCGCCGGCCGCCCGTGGGAACACCTGGACACCCTGTTCCTGACCGGCAACGGCGTCGGCGACGTCGGGGCGACACAACTGGCCGGCGCGGACACCCTGCCCGCCCTCCGCGAGCTGCGGGTGCAGAACGTCCAGATCGGCGACGCCGGCGCGATCGCCCTCGCCCGCGCCCCGTGGGTCGCGAACCTGAAGGCTCTGTATCTCGACCACAACCCGATCGGCGACGACGGGCTGATCGAGTTGGCCCTGGCCCTGGATCGCGGGTTGGGGTATCTGTCGGTACAGAATGCGCGGTCGCCCGTCTCGGTCGCCACCCGGCGGGCGCTCATCGCCAAGTACGGCTTGCGGGTGAATCTGGGCGAAGCCGGGTGAACCGGGTCACGGCGGAGGAGTCGTCATGTCGGAGCGTGCCGCCCTCGCCGCCGCCGTCGCCGCTTCCCCCGACGACGATTTGCCGAAGCTCGTCCTCGCCGACTGGCTGGACGAGAACGGCGACCCCGCCCGGGCCGAGTTCGTGCGGCTGCACGTCGCGTATCAGGGGGAGGCCGACCGCTTCCCCCCGGCCCACGACCCGGACAAACGCCGCCGGCTGGTCGAACTGTTCGCCGCGAACTACCGCACCTGGCTGAAGCCGGTGTACGACGCCTTCGCCCAGCCGCTGCCCGCCCTCGACCCGGAGCCGGGCCGGCCGGTGCGGCTCGGCTTCCGCGAGGCCGACTCCGACAACTGGCACGTCCACCCCCAGGGCGGGATCATCGTCACCCGCCAGGGGGTCGGCCCGCTCGACTCGGTCATCCTGCACGGCGGGCTGGTGAGCGTGCTGCACCTGAGTCCCGGTCGCCTGTCGGCCGACGCCTCGTTCGGGCCGGCTCAGGCGGTCGAGCCGCTCGGCACCCTGGTGGCGCATCTGACGGCCGACGCGGGCGGGTGGCGGCGGATCGACGGCCCGCCCCTGGCCCGCGTGCGGTCGCTCTCCCCCACCTGGGACACGCGGGACGACTGCCGGGCGGTCTGCCAGGCCATCTGCCGGAGCGGCCACCTGACCGGCCTGCGGCGGATGACCGTCCTGCCCGAGTTGACCGGCGGCCCGCCCACGGCGCACCTGTTCGACGCCCTGTGCCACTCCCCGCTGCGGCACCAACTGACCGCCCTCACCGCGTACGACCTGCCGCAGGTGGGGCACCTGCTCGCCCGGTCGGATCACGGGTTCGACGCCCTGCGCTCCCTGACGGTGAGCGTCCGCGGGCGGCCGGCGGGGGCGGACGGGCTGTTCGCCGGCGGGGTGAGCGACACCCACCGCGAGCGGCTCACCCGGCTGGTGATCGACACCTCGCGCGCGCACGGCCTGGCGTGGTTGACCGACGGGCGGGCGTGGGAGCGGCTGGAGGAGTTGCACCTGCACGGGGCCGGGGTGGGCGAGGGGCGGGTGGAGGCGCTGGCGACGGCGACCACCCTGCCGGCCCTCCGCCACCTGCGGCTGGTGAGTCCGGACCTGCGGGGCAGCGGGGTGGTCGGGCTGACCCGCTCGCCGCTGGCGGAGCGGCTGGCGGTGCTGGTGCTGGACGGCCCGCGGGTCACCGACCTGTTGGCCGAGGAGTTGGCGTCGGCGCTCGACCGCGGGCTGGGGTTCCTGTCCCTCCGCCCGGCCAACCTGTCGGCCGGCGTGCGGAACAAGCTGACCGAGCGGTACGGCCGCCGCATCGCCTTCGCCCCCCCGGCGTGACACGTTCTGACGTAGTCCCGAGATAGTTTCCCGCCGGCCGCACCGTACCACCTTGCGACCACACCCCTCGCCCCGCCACCACACCGAGGTGCCCGATGTTTCTGTCCGTCACGAACAAGGACCTCCGCCGCCAGGCCTACAAGACCTCCTGTTGGATCACCGCCTCGCACTTCCTGTTGGAGTACGTCGGGGTGAGTGTGCCGATCGACACCCTGCACGCCAAGTACTACAAGCCGGACAAGTCGTCCGCGTCGGTGATGAGCGGGGCCGGCCAGCCGAAGACCATCCTGAACGAGTACGCGATCGACGCCGGCCGGTTCGTCGCCACGGCCAACGTGCAGGCCGACGACAAGCGGGCGGTGATCGACGCGATCGCGGAGAGCATCCGCAACGACATGCCGGTCATCGCGGCGATCCGCACCCGGCAGATCCTGGGGTTCGGCCACGCCCTGCTGATCACCGCCGTCGACCCGGACACCGGCACCATCGCCTTCAAGGACCCCGGCGACGGCACCACCCCGCGGCCGTTCGGGGTGGACGTCCGCACGGTGCAGTACGACGCCTTCCACGACGGGTTCGCGTACAAGTACCACCGCGGCATGCAGCAGACCGTCACCGTCTACGCCGACGGCCTCACCTACCTGCGGACGCTCGACAAGATGAGCCTGTTCGGCTGACCGGCCCGTTGCGCCGGACCGGTGAGACGAGCCGCCCTACCGCACCCCGGCGGGTGTGATGTCGAAATCCCAACCACCCGCCGCGGAGCGGCGGCAGATGGTCGCCAGGGGTGGAGCGAGCATCGCAGATGTGAGCGGAACCCCTGGGCCGGGAATGCAACCACCCGACCACTCCCCGCTGGGGAGGGGTCGCCGCACCGAGCGGAGCGAGGGCGGCGGGGGGGGGGGGGTCGTTCCACCATCCCCCCCCCCGCCGGGGCCCGGCGGGGCGTCGGCGCG
>CAYMHO010000127.1:0-18217 GCA_964390195.1 uncultured Fimbriiglobus sp.
ACCCGTCGGAGGAGGTGTTCAAGCCGGCCGGGGCGGTGCCCAAGTTCAAGATCACGGTGGACCCGGACGCCCTGAAGGTGCTGAAGAAGGAGCCGCGGAAGTACATCCGCTGCACGGTCGACGTGAACGGCGCTCGGTTCGAGGACGTGGGCATCCATATGAAGGGGGCGGCCGGCTCGACCCGCGATTGGGAGGACCGCCCGGCCCTCACCCTCAACTTCGACAAGTTCAAGAGCGGGCAGAAGTGGCAGGGGCTAGACAAGATCCACCTGAACAACTCGGTGCAGGACGGGAGCGTCATGCACGAGATCCTGGCGTCCGAGATGTACCGGGCGATCGGCGTGCCGACCGCCCGCGCCGCCCACGCCCTCGTGGAGTTGAACGGCCGCAAGGTCGGGCTGTACGGGCTGAAGGAGGGGTACGACGGCTCCTGGCTGGAGCGGAACTTCCCCGACCGCGACAACGGCAACCTGTACGACGGCGGGTTCCTCCAGGACATCGACGCCGCCCTGGAACTGGACAAGGGCAAGGACGTGAAGCGGAAAGACCTGGAGGCGGTGGTGAAGGCGTGCCGCGAGGGCGACCACAACAAGAAGTACGCGGCCGTCGAGAAGCTGGTGGACGTGGACCTGTTCATCAAGCTGTCGGTGGTGCAGGCGCTCAGCGGCGACTGGGACGGGTACCCGCGGAACCGGAACAACTACCGCGTGTACTTCCCGCCGAAGGACGGCAAGGCGGTGTTCATCCCGCACGGCCTCGACCAACTGTGGCAGAACCCCGGCGAGGGCATCTGGCCGGGCTGGGGCGGGATGGTCGCCCAGGTGATCCTGGACCACCCGGAGGGGAAGAAGAAGGCGATCGCCGTGTACAAGGACGTGGTCGAGAAGCAGTTCGTGCTGGACACCCTGCACAAGCGGGTGGACGAGTGGGGCAACCGGGCGAAGGACGCACTCGCCACGGTGAACAAGGACCAGGCGAAGAACTACGAGAACGAGCTGAAGGGACTGAAAGAGCGACTGAAGCAGCGGAGCGAGGTGCTGAAGAAGGATCTGCCGAAGCTGAAGTGAGGCGGGCGGAAGAGGGTCGTTGACCGGACCGCCGTCGTGAAAGTTGGGGGCGACGAACCCCTCTCCCGGCTAGCTCCGCTCGCCACCCTCTCCCTCAGGGGGAGAGGGTGGCATTCGCCACCGTTCCCGAGTGACCGGACGCGGTGGCGGGGCGGTGAACACACCCTCTCCCCCTGAGGGAGAGGGTCGCCGGGGGAGCGGAGCGACCCGGCGGGGAGAGGGGTTCTCTCAGCGCTCCTTCGCCTCCCCGTTCGCCCCGCCCACCTCGCCCCGCACCCGCTCCCGCTCGCGGTCGATCTGGTCCGGCGTCGCCCCCTGTCGCCGCAGGATGGCCTCGGTCAACGCCAGCGCCACCTCCCCTTCCCCGCTGAACACCTCCTCCGCCCCGGCCGCCCGCAGGTCCGCCAGTTCCTTCACGTACGCCACCCGTGCCAGCACGCGGACCTTCGGGTTCAACTGCCGCGCCTGGCGGATCACCTCCGCACTGCCGGACATGCCGGACGAGCTGAGGATCAGCCCGGCCGCCCGCTCCACCCCGGCCTGCTTGAGCGTGTCCGCGTGGGTGGCGTCGCCGTACACCGCCGGGATGCCGGTCGCCCGCAGTTCGTCCACCGTGGCGATGTTCAGCTCGATCACCGTCGGCCGGATGCCGTTCTCCCGCAGCAGCCGGGTGACCGTTCGCCCGACCGGCCCGTACCCGACCACCACCGCCCGCACGGCGTCGTCACCCGCGTCGTGGGTCGGCGTGTCGGCCGCCGCCACCCGCACACGGGAGGTCAGTTTCGCCCACAGCTTCGGCCGCCGGCTCGCCCACCGCTCCAGCGGGCCGGCCAGCTTGTACAGGAGCGGGTTGACGGAGATGGTGACGAGCGCGACCGTCACCACCACCTGCACGGCGTCCTCGGGCAGCAGCGGCACGGCGGCCTCCCCGTCGCCCACCTTCAGCTCCCGCCCGAGCCGCAGGATGATGAACGAGAACTCGCCGATCTGGGTGAGGGCGAGGGCCAACTGCAAGGCGGTTTTCACCGGGTACCGCAGCAGCCACGCCATCGCCGCGGCGGCCAGCGGGGTGACCACCAGCACCACCCCCAGCACGGCCGCCACCAGCCCGCCCACCCGCGGCAGGGCGGTCGGGTCGAACAGCATGCCGGCCGACACGAAGAAGAGCACGGCGAACGCGTCCTTCATCGGCAGGGCCTCGGTGGCCGCCCGCACGCTGAAGTCGCTCCGCCCGACCACCATCCCGGCCAGGAAGGCGCCCAGCGCCATCGACACCCCGAACAGGGCGGACGAGCCGACGGCGATGCCCACCGCCACCACCAGCACGGTGAGGGTGAACAGCTCCCGCGAGCCGGTGCCGGCCGCCCGCCGCAGCACCCACGGCAGCACCCGCCCGCCGACCACCAGCACCACCGCCACCAGCACGGCCACCTTCAGGGCGGCGAGGCCGAGCACCAGCGGCAGGCGGGCCGGGTCGGAGGCCGTCTCGCCGAAGAACGCCGGCAGCAGCACCAGGATGAGCACCGCCAGTACATCCTGCACGATCAGCCAGCCGACGGCGATGTGCCCGACCGGGGTGTGCAGGTGGTTGTGCTCGCCGAGCACGCGGGTGATGACGACGGTACTCGACACGCACACCGCCAGCCCGAACACCAGGCTGGCCGCCCACCCCCAACCGGCCAGCAGCACCACCCCCGCCCCGACGGCCGCCGCCAGCCCGCTCTGCACCAGCGCCCCCGGCACGGCGATCCGCCGCACCGCCAGCAACTCGCCCACGTCGAAGTGCAGCCCGACCCCGAACATGAGCAGGATGACGCCCACCTCGGACAACTGCTCGGCGATCTGGTGGTTGGCCACGAAGCCGGGGGTGTGCGGGCCGACCACCACCCCGGCGAGCAGGTAGCCGACGATCGGCGACAGGCGGATCAGGTGGCAGACGTACCCGAGCACCAGGGCGGCGGTCAGCCCGCCGGCGAGGGTGAGGATCAGGTCGGGGGTGTGCACGGCGGGCGTTCCTTCGCGGTGGGGTGGTCACTCGTCCCGTTCGAAGCGGAGGCGGTCGCCGTAGGCGGTGGCCTCCTGGCGGAGCACCCGCCCGTCGTCCCGGCGGACGTAGGTGCGGGCCTCGATCTTCGGCTTCTCGCACCGGTACTCGATCACCCAGCAGTTCACCGGCCCGCCCGGGCGGTCGAGCGGCACCGGGTGCAAAAGCACTTCGGCCAGCAGTTCGGGCGGCGGGGGGAGCGTCACCGGCGTCGGCGTCTTCTTCCCCCCGCCCTGTTTGGCGAACTCCTCCTGCAGCCCCTTCACCATCAGCTCGCTCAGCGCCTCCCGCAGCGGGTCCACCTGCCGCACCGTCCACCGCTTGCCGGGCGTCACCCCGCGGAGGCGGTCGACCGGCATGAGCGGGTTGAGCACCTGGCCGTCCGGCACCGCCACCGGGGTGAACGTGCCGACCGACGGCTCGCTCAGCAGGTCCGGGGCGGTGAGGGTGGCCGACCCCTCCAGGAAGCCGTCCTTCACCACCCCGCCGGCCTCGGCGGTGGCGGTCAGCTTCTGCCCGCCGCCCAGCCAGCCGGTGTCGATCTCGGCGTTCCCGCGGAGCGTCTGCTCCTTCAGGCGGCCGTCGCGGTCCACCCGCAGCACGGTGGTGGCCGACACCACGTTCACCTCGAACGCCAGCAGGGTGAGCTTCAGCTTGTGGTAGTTGTTCACGAACCGGAACGAGTCGTCGTCGGCCACGTACTCGGTGCGGCTGGTCATCTTGCCGATCTTCTCGTCGGTCGGCTTGTCGGCCGGCCCGCGGTAGATGGTCCAGGAGATGGTCGCCTGCGAGAGTTCGTCGGCGGCGACGAACTCGGGCGTCGGCGGCTCGCTCCCGAAGAAGCGGGGGACCACCTCGCGGTAGGCGACCACCCCGAGCACGGCCAGCCAGAACAGCAGGATGAGGACGACGACCGGGCGGGACGGCATGGCGACACCGGGGAAAACAATTGAGACCTCACCCCCCCGGCCCCCTCTCCATGCCATGGAGAGGGGGTGTTCAACCCGCGTAAGTTCAGCCACCTTCGAGGGCGCGCGATACAGGCGTCCGTCTTGAACACTCCCTCTCCATGGCATGGAGAGGGGGCCGGGGGGTGAGGTCTCTGAACACCTCTGATGATACCAGCACCGCACGGGTAGAATGAACCACACCCCGGAGCCGCCCCGTGGCCGACGCCTTCCCCATCGAGAACCGCTCGTCGCTGGCCGGCGCCGCGTTCGCCGAGTTGCGGGCGGGAGTCGCCCGCCACACGTCCGTGAAGCACGCCCTCGACTGGTTCATCGCCTTCGCCCCGCCCGTCGCCCCGACGGACTGCATCGCCCAGGACGAGTTCTCGCACGACGTGCCGTTCCGCCACCCGGCCGGCGTGTGGGTGGTCTACGAGTGCACCTGATTCGGGGTGGTGACGGCGGTCGCCGTCTGGGACCAGTTGCCGACCGCCGAGGAACTGCTCGACGCCAGGGTGCAACGCGGGTGGGTGCCGACGCCGACGGCAACCAAAGACGGGAACGTCATTCTGGGATACGCCGCGTGCCGCCGGTGGTGACGGCGTGACACCCCTCACTTCCGCTTCTCGATCTTCTCTTTGCCCACCCACGGCCGCAGCACCTCAGGCACGACCACGCTGCCGTCCGCCTGCTGGTTGTTCTCCAGGATGGCGATGATCGCCCGCGTGCAGGCGACCGCCGTGCCGTTGAGCGTGTGCGCGAACGGCAGCCCGCCGCCCTTCTTCTCCTTCGGCCGGTACCGGATGCCCAGCCGCCGGGCCTGGTAGTCGGTGCAGTTCGATGTGCTGGTGATCTCGCCCCAGTCGCCGCCGGTGCCGCGGCCGGGCATCCACGCCTCCAGGTCGTACTTGCGGTACGCAGGGCCGCCGAGGTCGCCGGTGCAGGTGTCGATCACCCGGAACGGGATGCCCAGGCCGATGAAGATGTCCTGCTCGATCTCGCGGATCTCCTCGTGGATGGCGTCCGAGTGCTCCGGCGTGCAGAAGGCGAACATCTCCACCTTCGTGAACTGGTGGACGCGGTAGATGCCCCGCGTGTCGCGGCCGGCGGCCCCGGCCTCGGTGCGGAAGCAGTGCGACAGCCCGACGTACCGCTTCGGCAGTTCGTCCTCGGGGAAAATTTGGTCCGCGTGCATCCCGCCCAGGGTGATCTCGGCGGTGGCGATCAGGCACAGGTCGGAGTCGGCGACGGTGTACACCTGCCGCGTCTCGGCGTTGTCCCGCGGCTGGAAGCCGATGCCTTCGAGGATTTCCACCCTGGCGAGGTCGGGGGTGATCACCGGCGTGAACCCCTTCGCCACCAGCTTGCTGATCGCGTACTGCACGAGGGCCAGTTCGAGCAGCACCGCCTCGTTCTTCAGGAAGTAGAACTTCTGCCCGGCCACCTTCGTGCCCGCCTCGAAGTCGGCGAGGTCGAGCGACTGGCACAGATCGACGTGGTCCTTCGGTTTGAAGTCGAAGGTGGGTTTGGTGCCGAACTCGGCGACGGTGACGTTGGCGGTGTCACCGCCGCCGACCGGCGCCTTCGGGTGCGACATGTTCGGGATGACGCTCAGCGCCTTCCGCAGTTTCACCTCCACCTCTTTCAACTGCACCTCGAACGCGGCCACCTGCTCCTTCAGCTTGCCAGTCTCCTCCTTCAGCTTCACCTTGTCCTCGGCGCTCGCCGTCTTGAACCCGCCGCTGATCTGATTCTGCCGGGCCTTCGTCTCGTCCACCTGCCGCTGGAGTACCTTTCGCTCAGCGTCCAGACTGACCACCGCGTCCACGTCGGCGGTGACGTTCCGGTTGGCGAGGTTGGCTTTGACGGCGTCGAGGTTATCGCGGACGAAAGCGGCGTCGAGCATTGGCGGGGTTCCGGGAGCGTTTCCCATCAGGATACGAACGCCCGCCGGCAGGTTCACGCCACCCTGGGGATAGGGTGCCAGGTTGACAATCTTGACCATGTTGAGAATGTGGTGCGGCCGAGCGACCTGGTCCGGGTTACGTTGCCGGGTCCGCGGGGGTGGGGTCGGCGCGGCGCTCGGCGAATTGAACGTCCAGTCCGTCCAGCGTGGCCAGAGCGACCGCCTCCTCTCGGGTGTCGGCCTCCACCTCCCGGCTCACCACACGCCCGGTCGCCGGGTCGATGCCGCTCACCGCCCAGACCGGCCCGCGGGGTTTCGCGACCACCGCCGGCCGCGGCTGACTGTCACGGGTGTCACCCGCCGCGGACGCCTTCGGGCGGGGCTTGGGTCGCCTCCGCTTGACGGCCCGCTGGGGGTCGTACCCGCGGGCCAGGAATCTGGAGGACATCCAGGTCCCCCTCTTGAACAGCAGCCGGTATTGGCCGAGCGGGATGACCGGGATGAAGAACGCGGTGACCCACACCCGCCCGCCCAACGACCCGCACGCCCCACAGGTCGGGACCGACCGGTCGGTCAGCAGCCGGGTGCCCCAGCCGTTCAGCGTCCACAGTTCGGGGGGCCGGCGGTCGTTCGTTTCGCTCAGACAGTCCGGGCAGTACGCGAGGGGCGGGCGGGGGAACACCTTGTCGGCACACGAGTCGCCACAGAACCGCTGCCCCTGGGTCCGGACGCCGCCGAACACGATCCGCGCCTTACAGTGCCCGCAGCGGGTCATGGCGTGTCAACCTCGGCCGCAGTCGCAAGGGGTGCATTCAACGAAGTGGTGAATTTAGCCAGACGGCCGAGGGGTGTCCAACGGCCGGGAGTGGATGCTCACCCGGCCACTACGCCCCCGGTTCCAGAACGGCCGGCGATTCGCTCAACTTGACTTCCCGCACCCGCTTGCCGGTCGAGTCGTACACGATCACCCGCGCCTCGTCGGCGGTCCACACGGCCGACGTGCGGAGCAGCCGCGGGCCTTCGACGTGGAACACCATGCCACACGTCTTGCCGCGGCGGACGAGCGGCGTTTTCCGCAGAGGGGTTTGGGCCGGGTCGAGGTAGTCCAGCTTGCACAGCTCGTCGTGGACGAACGCCGACAGTTGCTCCAGCGTGGGGGCGGCGACCACCGCCGGAACTGCCGCTGTGACCACCGCCATGCGCCGCCCTCCCGTGCCGGGCGAACTTCGGCCGTTCCGGGTGGCGGGCTTCAGCGGGATGTGAACCTGGGGGAAGCGTGGGGCTACCACCGCTCGATTTGCCGGAGTGCCTCGTACAACACGACGCCGACGGCGGTGGCCAGGTTGAGGCTGCGGACCGCCAGGGTCGTCATGGGGATGCCGATTGTGCGGTCGGCCAAAAACTCCCGCACCCCCGGCGGCAGCCCTTTCGATTCAGACCCGAACAGGAGTACGTCCCCGTCGGCGAAGGCGGCTCGGGTGTAGTTCAGCGGCGCCGGGTTGTCCACCGCCCAGATGCGGGCCGGGGCGACGGCTGCCAGGAAGTCGTCGAAGGTGGCGTGTCTCACCCAATCGACGTGCGGCCAGTAGTCGAGGCCGGCCCGCTTCACGCTCTTGTCGTCGGTGCGGAACCCGAGCCGGCCGATCAGGTGCAGGCGGGTGCCGGTGGCCGCACACAGGCGGGCGACGTTGCCGGTGTTCGGCGGGATCTCCGGCTCCCACAGGGCGACGTGCAGCATTCCGCCATCATACCCGGGGCGGTGTGCGGTTGACGCCCCGCCACGGCGTACCCTAACATTCTGGCCCGCCGCCCCCGGTTCCATCGCGAATGACCTCCCCACCCGCCCCCGCCGCACCACCGCCGTCGCTCCGTTCCGACGTGGGGCGGCTGTGTGTGCTGGTGCTGATCGCCGCGGGCGTTCACTGGTGGGTGGTGGCGAACACGGCCGTGACCGCCCGCGACAGCGTCGGGTTCGCCCGCTACGCCTTGTCGCTCGGCGAACCCGACCGGCCGTGGGCGGAGGTGCTACGGGCCGAGGCCCACCCGCCCGGTTACCCGCTGGCAGTACTGACCGCTCACCGCTTGTTGCCACCGTCGGACCAGCCGCTCACCGACCGCATCCCGTTCGCCGCCCAGGTGGCCAGTTCGGTCGCCGGCGTGCTGGCCGTATTCCCGGTGTACTGGCTCGGCCGGCGGCTGTTCGCCCCGCCGGCCGGGTTCTGGGCGGCGGTGCTGCTACAACTGCTGCCGGTGTTCGCCCGCGACACCGCCGACGGGCTGAGCGACGGGCCGTTCCTGGTGTGCGTGCTGTCGGCGGTCGCGTGCGGGGTGGGGGCGCTCGACCGCCCGCGGGTGTGGGCGGGGTTGCTGGCGTGCGGGGTGCTGTCCGGGCTGGCGTACCTCGTCCGCCCGGAGGGCGGGCTGGTGCCGGCGGCGGTCGGGCTGGTGTCGCTCTTGCGGGCGGGGCGACTCGGGTTCGGGAATCTGGTGGTCGGCGGGTCGGCCCTGGCGGTCGGCTTCCTGGCGGTCGGCGGGCCGTACATGGCGACCATCGGCGGGTTCACCAACAAGCCGGCGTTCAAGGCCGAGACCGCGGCCGTCCCCGAAGCGGTCGGCGGGCCGGTGTTCGCCCGGTCGATTCCCCCGGATACCGCGGGTGGTCAGCGGGTGTGGCACACCGCCCGCACGATGGGCGAGGAGTGGCTGAAGGCCGGGCACTACGGGGTGGCCGTGTTCGCGGTCATCGGACTGCTGCTGTCCGTCCGGCGGGTGTGGCGCGAACCGCGGTTCTGGCCGCCCGTCTTGTATGCGGGGGGGCAACTGATCGCGGTGGCGGCGCTCGGGTTCAAAAAGGGGTACGTGTCCGAGCGGCACCTGCTGCCGGTGGCGGCGGTGGGAACGCTGTTCGCGGCCGGCGGGCTGACGACGTGGTTCGGCCTGTGGGCGAAGGTGCCGGCGGTCGGGCGGGTGTTCGCCTGGAAGGGGTGGCCGGCCGCCCTGTGCGCGGCCCTGGCCGTCGTCGGGGCGGTGCCGGTGTTCACCACCCGGCTGCACGCCGACCGGGCCGGGCACAAGGAGGCCGGGCCGAAGTTGGCCGAAGCGATCGCCGCGTTGACCCCGGAACAACAGGCCGGGGTGGTGGTGCTCGACCACTACCAGTGGTGCCAGTTCTTCTCCGGCCGGGCGACGGCCGCCATCCCGCCCGACCCGCCGCCGGAGAGGCAGCGGGTGGTGTTCGTGGTGCTCGAAGGGAAGGAGCAGAAGCGGGAGGGGGCGCGGCGGTGGGTGCCCGAAGACCCGGACTTCGGGAGCGAGCGGCACGAGACGGCGGTGCGCTACTACCTCTCCCCGCCGCCCGGGTCGGTCGTCGAGTGGGTGCACCACTGGCCGCCCGGCCCGCCGGAACAGGCGAAAATGGCCCTGGTGAAGATCACCCTGCCGCCGAAATAGCGCTCTGCTCGCTCCGCGAGCGGGTTCGGAAAAGACCGCTCGCGGAGCGAGCAGACCACAGGTGTCTCATGATCGCCGTGACCGAGAGCGTGAGCATCCCCGACGCCGAACTAAGCTGGGAGTACGCGCGGAGCGGCGGGCCGGGCGGGCAGAACGTGAACAAGGTGGCCAGCAAGGCGACCCTCCGGTGGGCGGCCGCCGCCAGCACCGCCATCCCGGAGGAGGCGAAGGCCCGGCTGTTCGCCGCCCGCCCGTCGTACCTGACCGCCGACGGCGAGTTCCTGGTCACGTCGCAGGAGTACCGCGACCAGGAGCGGAACCGCCAGCGGTGCGAGGAGAAGCTGGCCGACATGGTGCGGGCCGCACTCACCCCGCCCAAGCCGCGGAAGAAGACGAAGCCGAGCAAGGCCAGCCAGCGGCGGCGGCTGGAGGACAAGAAGCGGCAGGGGGAGAAGAAGTCCACCCGCCGCGGCGGCGGGTGGGAGTGACGGCCGCTCAGGCGGTGAACACCACCCGGAAGCCGACGGTGTAGCACCGGTCGTTTTCGGCAAGGAATCGTCGGCTCGAAGAGCGGCATTTCGACGCGGCGTACTGGTAGCAACCTCCCCGGATCACTCGGTTCGACTCGATGCGCGAGCCGGCCCCACATTCGGGGTCCGTGTCAGGGGACCGGTGAAAATAGAACGGCTCGAACACGTCAGCACACCATTCACCCGCATTCCCGTGACAGTCGTGCAGCCCCCACGGGTTAGACGGGAACGAGGCCACACCCAACATTCGCCATGAATAATCGGCGTCGGACGGGGGTGTAGGGCGGTCCGCGTCGAGTGACGGGCTGAAGTTCATCCGGCTGGCTTTCGGCACGTCACCGTAGTGATACTTGGTGGTCGTCCCGGCTCGGCAGGAGTATTCCCACTCGGCTTCCGTCGGCAGTCGGACACCCCACCCGGTTGAGCGGCAGACTGCTGTGCAGAAGTGCCGAGCTTCCACCCAACTCACCGAGGTGACCGGCAACCAGTCACCTTTGAAATCGCTCGGGTCGGTACCCATCACCACCTGCCACTGCTTTTGGGTGACGGGGTAAATGCCTGCATAGAACCCATTCGTGAGTTTGACCTGATGGACCGGCGCCTCGTCCACGTCGGACTCAGCATTGTCGCTCCCCATCAGGAACGACCCCGGCGGGCAGTATGCGAAAGTGATCGGCACCCCTCCGGGCAGCAGCAGCGTCGTCCGCAACAGCCGCCGGAATGCCCAGCAGCCGACCTCGTGTCGGTCGTCGCTCCGAAGGTGGTTGAGCAGGGCGAAGTTGTCGTACCCGGAGTCTTCCAGGGCGTCGGCGAGGATGGGCAGGCGGTCGAAGGCGAGGTCGGCGGCGATCCCGCGGGCGAGCAGCAGGACCGTTTCAGACAGGTGGCGGTCTTCGACCCGCAACGGGTCGGGCACGTCCGGCGGGGGCAGGTGCGAGCAGGCCATGTGATCGAGTGTACCCACCGCAGCCGCGGGTGTTAGTCGCCGAGCGGGTTCGGGTTGGTTGGGGGCGGCGGGCGGGTGCCGGCGGTCAGCGGCAGGTTCTTCGCCCCCACCGGCACGGCCACCTCGATCACCCGGTTCCCGTAGAACGTCACCCCCGCCGGCTTCGCGTCCTGCCCCTTCTTCCCGCTCACCGTGTAGCTGACTGTCACCATGGTCACCGCCCGCCCGCCACTCTCCGCCGTGTCGATGCGGGTGCTGCTGGCGGTGCCCGTCAGTTGCTCGCCGGCTTCGTTCTTGAACACCAGCCCGAAGCGGTTCGGCCCCGGCCCGCCGCCGCTCGGGGGCAGCACCGGCACCGCCTTCCCGTTCACGTTCTCGAACCACACCGCGTCCGCCCGCACGGCCGACCCGTCCGGCCGGACGAACTCCGGGTTCCAGCGGTGCGTCACGTCCACGATCGTCTCGCCCGTCCGGTTGGCGATCGGCCCGACCACCTTCACGCTCAGCCGCACCCCGAGTGGGCCGTCGGCGGTGCCGCTCGTCTCCTTGCCGGCCAGTTTCACCGCCGCCAGTTCGGTCCCGTCCTTCCACGCGGTGAACCGCACCACGCCGGTCAGGTCGGCCAGTTCGTCCGCCCCGGCGGTCAGGTACATCACCCCGGTGGTGGTGGTCGCGGTGCCACTCGGAGGGAGCGCCCGCAGCCGCCCCCCGCGGATCAACTCCTCTTCGTACAGGCGCGGCACCGGGGGCGGGGTGAGAGCCATTCGCACCGCCGCCCCCTTCGCGTCGGTCGCCGTCACCGCCGCCGCCTCGACCAGCCGGTGCCACCGCAGTTTCGGCTCCGGGAACACCCGCACCATCAGCGGGGCGTGGGTGGTCGGGGAACGGGTGAGTTCGTCCTTCGTCGGCGGCTGCAGTTGGATCAGCACCGCCTTGTGGGCGCTGAACCGCGACGTGCCCTTGCCCGCGCACAGCCACACGTTCCCGGCCCGTAGCCCGCGGGCCGGGTCGACCGGCCCGAGGGCCGCCTCGGTGTTGCACACTTCGAGCTTGGCCGCGGCGCAGACGGTTAGAACCGCCTCCCAGAACGGCACCTTCCCGTCGGTGAGTTTCAGCGGCTGCGAAAGGACCGCCTGATCGCCCTCGATGCGGATCGTGTACCCGGATTGTTTGCTGAGTGAATCGAGCGCCTTCTGCACGGTGGTGCCGCCGGCCGGCAGTTCGACCAGCGTGGGGGCGAGCAGGGCGTCGGCTTCGACCGTGTGGCGGACGGCGGCGAGCAGATCCTCGCACCGGCGGGCGACTTCGGGCACCGGCGAGTCGAGTCCGTCTTCGAGGGCGGAGACGGCCCGCTCGCCGAGTTCGAGCAGCTTCTTGCCGGCGGCCTCGCGGGTGCGGAAGTCGCGGTCGCCGAGTTGTTCGACCAGAACCGTGGCCGGCGATTTGCCGCCGGGCACGCCGGCCTTCAGGCCGTCCGCCGCGGCGGGGGATGGGAGGGCGAACAGCAGCAGGAGCGGCAGGTGTCGCATGACACCGTGATAATCGACCGCCGCCGTCCGTGCAAACGGGTGTTACAGGCCAGCCGTCCGATGCCGCAAAACTGTCGGCACAAGTGTTGAAACGCCGACGATTCGACGGTACATTTCCACACCCACAGACTTTTCGCGGATGACTTTGTGGACAGCACCGACCGGCACATCCTGGCCGCCCTGCAGGCGAACGCCCGCACGAGCAACGCGGACCTGGCCCGCGAGCTGGGAATGGCCGCTTCCGCCGTGCTGGAGCGGGTGCGGAAGCTGGAGCAACGCGGGCTGGTGCTCGGGTACGAGGCCCGCCTGTCGCCGGAGGCGGTCGGGCTGGGCCTGACGGCGTTCGTGTTCGTGCGGGTGGAGGAGCGGCCGTACACCGGCAAGCTCGGCCGGTCGCTCGCCGGCATCCCGGAGGTGCAAGAGGTCCACGTCATCGCCGGCGAGGACTGCTACCTACTGAAGGTGCGGGCGAGGGACACGGCCGACCTGGCCCGCGTCGTCCGCGAGCGGCTGAACGCCGTCCGCGGGGTGCTCAGCACCCGCACCACCATCGTGCTGGAGACGGTGAAGGAGACGGCCACCCTCAACCTGGCCCACCTGACCGACGACGCCGCGGAGGGGAAGTGATGCGGGTGCGGGACGCGATCGAGTGGACCGCCCTCGGGGCCATCTGGGGCGGGTCGTTCCTGTTCACCAAGGTGGCGGTGACGGCGGGCGAGTTCACCCCGTACGCGGTGGTGGCGGTGCGGCTGGCGGTGGCGGCGGCGGTGCTGGCCGTGCCGGTGTTCGTCCGCCGCGAGTGGGGACACGTGCGGGCGAACTGGGGGTGGCTGCTCGCCCTCGGGGCGTTGAATTGCGCCGTCCCGTTCACCCTGTTCGCGTGGGCGCTACAGCCCCGCCCGGCCGCCGACGGGGCGCTGTCGTCGATGTCCGCCGGCGACAGCTCGGTGCTGAACGCCACCGCCCCGCTGTTCGCCGCCGTCCTCGGGTTCGCGTTCCTGCGGGAGCGGGTGTCGCTCCGCCAGGGGGTGGGGCTGGCCGTCGGGTTCGCCGGGGTCATCACCCTGGTGTGGGACAAGCTGTCATTCGCCGGCAACGGGTGGGCGGCCGTCGCCTGCCTCGCCGCCGCCTTCCTGTACGGGGTGTCGTCGCACGTCATCAACCGCCGGCTGAAGGGCGTCCCGCCGGCGGCCGTGTCGGCCGGCGGTCTGCTGTTCGCCGCCCTGCTGCTGATGCCGGTGGCCCTGTTCAACCTGCCGCCGGCACTGCCGAGCGGCGGCGCGTGGCTGGCGGCGGTGGCGCTCGGAGTGGTGTGTACGGCCGTCGCCTTCCTCATGTACTTCCGCCTGCTGAAGAACATCGGCCCGACCAAGTCGATGACCGTCGCCTACGCCATCCCGGCGTTCGGCATCCTGTGGGGGTGCCTGTTCCTGGGCGAGTCGGCGTCGCTGTCCACCCTCGTCGGCGGGCTGGTGATCGTCGTCGGGGTGGTGCTGGTGAAGTGGCCGGGGCCGAAGGCGGCGGACGGGAAATCTGAGACCTCACCCCCCGTCCCCCTCTCCCAGGGGAGAGGGGGTGTTCAAGCTGCGGAGGTCTCGGGGTGAGTGCGGACGTGACGGAGAGGTATCGGTCTTGAACACCCCTTCTCCCCCTGGGAGAGGGGGACGGGGGGTGAGGTCTCCCCATTCACAATCGCGGAGAACCCCATGCCGAACTTGCCCGCTGACTCGTGCCCGGTGGCCGCCATCCCGGCCGCCCCGTCGGCCGAGGCCGCCGACCACTTCGCCCGGCTGTTGGCGTTCGAGACCGACTGCTGGGACGTCCACGTCGGGTTGCAACGGAACCCGGCGTCGTTCGTGCTGCTGGACGTCCGCAGCCCGGAGTTGTTCGCCCGCGGGCACATCCCGCTGGCCAGGAGCCTGCCGCACGGGAAGATCACCGAGCGGAACTTGGCGGAGTACGCGGCCGGCACGCTGTTTGTGGTGTACTGCAGCGGCCCGCACTGCAACGGGGCCGACCGGGCTGCGGTGCGGCTGGCGAAGCTCGGCCGGCCGGTGAAGAAGATGATCGGCGGGGTGACCGGCTGGCTGGACGAGGGGTTCGGGCTGGAGGCCGGCTGAGGCACGCCAAACTATCCCGTTCCGTATACCAACCGGCACGTTCCCGCCGGAGTCTTCTCATGCCCCGCACGCTGCCCGCGGTCGCATTCCTGCTGCTCGCCGCCCCGTTCGCCCCCGCTCAGGTCGCAGTCCCCCCACTCCAGACGACCGGCGAGGCGACCAAATTCGCCAAGACGAGTTCGTCGGCCGAGGTGGTGGCGTTCTGCGAGCAACTGGCGAAGCAGAACCCGAAGGCCAAGAGCAGCACCTTCGGCACCAGCGGGGAAGGCAAGCCGATGCCGCTGCTGGTGCTGTCCGACCCGCCGGTCGGCACCCCGGAGGAGGCCGAGAAGGCCGGCAAGCCGGTGGTGATCGTGACCGCCAACATCCACGCCGGCGAGGTGGACGGCAAGGAAGCGGTGCTGGCACTGGCTCGGGATTTGGTGAACGAGAAGGAGTCGGCCATCCTGAAGAAGCTGGTGCTGGTGATCGCCCCGAACTTCAACCCGGACGGGAACGACAAGTTCGGCGAGTGGCGGAAGAGCCAGAACGGGCCGAAGGAGGTGGGCACGCGGGCGAACGCCGGCGGGTTCGACCTGAACCGCGACTTCGTCAAGCTGGAGACGCCGGAGACGCGGGCGGTGGTCGGGCTGTTGAACACCTGGAAGCCGGTGATGGTGATCGACTGCCACACCACCAACGGCAGCTACCACCGGTACACACTCACCTACGACGGCCCGCGGATGCCGGCGTGCGACCCGAAGTTAATCGCCTTCGCCCAGGAGAAGCTGTTCCCGGCTACCGAAGAGAAGGTGAAGAAGGCGACCGGGTTCGACACGTTCACGTACGGCGACTTCGACAAGGCACACGAGCAGTGGATCACCTACGGCACCGGCCCGCGGTACGGCACGCAGTTGTATTCCCTCCGCGGCTATCTCGGCATCCTGAGCGAGAGCTACACCTATTCCAGCTTCCAGGACCGGGTGAAGGCGAGCTACGCCTTCGTGAAGGCGAACTGCGAGTACGTGGCCGAGAACGCCGACGCGGTGAAGAAGTTGGTGACGGACGCCAAGAGGCCGCGGGCGAAGGTGGCACTGCGGACGAAGACGGTGGCCCGTGAGAAACCGCTGACCGTGTTCGGGTACGTCGAGGAGCAGCAGGGCAACCGCACCGTCCGCACCGACAAGCCGAAAGACTACACCTGCCGCATCATCGACAAGCTGGAAGCGACGCTGGAGGTGGACGTCCCCGCCGCGTACCTGATCCCGGCCCAGTACAGCGCCGTGG
Source organism: uncultured Fimbriiglobus sp. (assembly GCA_964390195.1). Classification (GTDB taxonomy): domain Bacteria; phylum Planctomycetota; class Planctomycetia; order Gemmatales; family Gemmataceae; genus JALHQU01. Next base: position 15,806 of record CAYMHO010000127.1, read on the forward strand.
CCGACACCCTGCAGCGGCACGGGATCAAAGTGGAGGAGATCCGCGAGCAGATCGACCTGAACGTGGAGACGTACACCGTCACCGACACCAAACTGGCCGCGACGGAGTTCCAGAAGCACAAGACCCGCACCGTCGAGGCGACCGCCGCGAAGGGCACGGTCCGGGTCGAACCGGGCATGTTCCTCGTTTCGACGAAACAAGACCTGGGTCAACTGGCCGCGTACCTGCTGGAGCCGATGGCCGAAGACGGGCTGACGACGTGGAACTTCTTCGACGCCGGCATCAAGGCGGGGCAGGCGTTCCCGGTGGCGCGGGTGACGGACGACAAGCCGACGTTCACCGGCGCCCCGCGGGCGGTGGCCGACACCACGGCCGCCAAGAAGCCGTTCACCCTGGACATGCTCGGCGGCGGCCGGGGCGGGGTGAACTTCGGCGGCCAGCCGATGGGCAACATCAGCTGGCTGGACGACGGGCAGCACTGGTTGCAATCCAAGCAGGGCAAATTGTGGAAGGTCGAAGCCCGCACCGGGAAGTCGGAACTGTTCGTCGATCCGGCCGACCTGCGGAAGTCGCTGGAAGCGGTCGAGAAGGTGCTGACGCGGGAGCTGATGCAGGCGATCAACCTGCCGAACTACACGTTCAACGCCACCCGCTCGGCGGTGCTCGTCACCGCCCCCGAAGCGGTGTACGTCGCCTTCCGCGACGGCTCGCCGGCGAAAAAGGTCGTCACCGGCCGGGGGGCCGAGCGGCCGACCTTCTCGCCCGACGGGATGAAACTGGCGTACACGCACGGGGGCAACCTGTTCGTCGCCGACGTGGCGACCGGCAACGTCGTTCAACTGACCACCGACGGCGGGAAGAACGAGATCCTGAACGGCCGTGCCGACTGGGTGTACGAGGAGGAGATCTTCAACCGCAACCCGCAGGCGTACTGGTGGAGCCCGGACAGCAAGAGCATCGCCTTCCTGCGGTTCGACGACACCAAGGTGCCGAAGTTCACCCTGACCAGTGCGGACGGCAAGCCGGAGAGCATCAACTACCCGAAGTCGGGCCAGACGAACCCGACGGCGAAGATCGGGGTGGTGAAGGCGAGCGGCGAGAAGCCGGAGCCGCAGTTCCTCGACCTGGGCGAGTACAAGCCCGACGACACGCTGTTCGCCCGCGTCGGGTGGATGCCGGGCAACAAGGTGTACGCCTACGTGCAAAACCGCACGCAGACGTGGCTCGACCTCGTGACGTGGTCGAACCCGACGGCCAAGCCGACCAAGCTGTTCCGCGAGACGACGAAGGCGTGGGTGGAAGACCTGGGCGAGCCGAAGTTCCTGAAGGACGGGTCGTTCCTCATCCTGAGCGAGCGGACCGGGTGGAAGCACGTGTACCACTACTCGGCCGACGGGCAGACGGGCGTGCCGATCACCGAAGGGAAGTGGGAGGTGAAGGCGATCGAGCGGGTCGATGAGGCCAGCGGGGACGTGTACGTCACCGGCACGAAGGTGAGCCACACCGGCAACCACCTGCTGCTCGCCAACCTGAACGGGCAGGAGGTGGAGGTGCTGTCGCCGAAGGCTACCAGCCACCGCATCGAGTTGGCCCCGACGGGCACTCTGTACGTGGACCGCGAGACCGACGACAACACGCCGACCCGCTCCATCCTGCGGGAGCTGCGGGCGAAGCCGGTGCGGGTGCTCGACACCAACCCGGCCTACGAGCGGGAGAAGTACCTGTTCGGGAAGTACGAGCGGAAGCAGATCAAGCTGAGCGACGGGTTCGAGCTGGAGGCGGCCATCACCTACCCGCCCGACTTCCACCCCCTCAACCGCTACCCCATCTGGATTCTCACCTACGCCGGCCCGCACGCGCCGACGGTACGGGACGGCTGGGGCAGCGGTCGGGTGTTCGAGAACGTGCTGGCCGCCCACGGGGTGATCGTGCTGCGGGTGGACCCGCGGAGTGCGAGCGGGAAGGGGGCGGAGAGCGCCTGGACGTGCTACAAGCAGCTCGGCGTGCAGGAGCTGAAGGACCTGGAAGAGGCGGTGGACTGGGTCGGCAAGAACTCCTGGGCGGACACCACCCGCGTGGGCATCAGCGGGCACAGCTACGGCGGGTTCATGGCGAGCTACGCGCTCACGCACAGCAAGAAGTTCGCGGCCGGCATCGCCGGGGCACCCGTGACCGACTGGATGTACTACGACACCATCTACACCGAGCGGTACATGGGCCTGCCGAGCGAGAACAAGGACGGGTACGAGAGGACGAGCGTGGTGAAGGCGGCGAAGAACCTGCACGGCAGGCTGCTCATCTGCCACGGGCTGATCGACGACAACGTCCACCCGCAGAACAGCCTGCAACTGGTGACCGCCCTGCAAGCGGCCGGCAAGGAGTTCGAGGTGATGGTGTACCCCGGCTCGCGGC
>CAYMHO010000128.1:0-18169 GCA_964390195.1 uncultured Fimbriiglobus sp.
ACCTGTTCGACGAACGGCAGATCACCCGCGCCGGGCTCGAAGACCACTTCATGGGCAAGCTGCTCGGTCTGCCGATGGGGGTGGACGTGTGCTACACCAACCACGCCGACGCCGACCAGAACTCGGCCGACAACCTGCTCCTGCTGCTCGCCGCCGCCGGGTGCAACTACGTCATGGGCGTGCCGTGCGCGGACGACGTGATGCTCAACTATCAGTCCACCAGCTACCACGATGTGGCCGGCGTGCGCGACCTGTTCGGGCTGACCCCGGCCCCCGAGTTCGCGGCGTGGTTGGAGGCGACCGGCGTCACCCGAAATGGTCGGTTGACCGGCGGAGGACCGGCAACCCTGGCGGGGCGTGTGGCGAACGTGTTGCTGTAGCCGGTCCTGCTCCCGCCGAAAGTAGTAGGCACACTCCGTGTGCCGTTCGTTGCGACGGCACACGGAGTGTGCCTACTACTTTGACTCGGTCACGCCGGTTCCGCTGCGGCCGAGGGTGCGGAATTGTTCGGCCAGTGCCACCACCCGTGCCACCGCTTGTTCGGCGGACACCCCGCGGGCGTGGATGTTCGACACCAGATTGCGGTCGGCGTCGGTGTGCCCGGCCCGCGGGCGGAAGGCCAGGTACGCCGACAGGCTGTCGGCCGTCGCCAGCCCCGGCCGCTCGCCGACGAGCAGCACCACCACCTCGGGGCGGAGCAACTCGCCCACGTCGTTCATCACCCCCACCCGGCAGTACCTCACCAGGAACGGTCGGCCGAACGACCACCCGCGTTCACCCGCCGCCGTGTGCAGTCGGTCGAGCAATTCCGGAGCCTGGACCGCCACCGCCGTGGCGGACAACCCGTCGCCGATCACCACCTGTAGATCCCGTCCCGCTGGGCAGTTCGTCCGCACCAGTTCGGTCGACTCGTCGCTCAACTTCCGGCCGAGGTCCGGGCGGCGGAGGTACTCGTCCTTCGACCCGGCCCGCGTCTGGGTGTCGAACAACTGAAACCGTTCGATCCGCTCGTCGCCGAACGCGGACAACAGATCGACCTCGGCCCGCACCGCGTCTCGCGCCGCGGCGTGATCCGCCCGCAGGTCCAGCCAGGTGGCGGTGCGGTACGCCGTCCCGGCCCGCCCGACGAGCAGCCGGGCGGGGGTGCGGTCGAACGCCTCCCGCAACGCGTCGGCCGCCGGTGACAGCCCGGTGTCACTGTCTGCCATCGCCGTCCCCCGCCGGTTCGTGGACCGCCCGTTCGGCCGCTCGGATCGCCTCCCGGTCGGCGGTCGAGAGAACCCCGTGCGGCGGGCCGGGGAAGCGCCGGCGGGCGACCCCGAACCACAGCCCCGCGAGCGCGACCGCCGTGGCCCCGACCACAATCGCCGCCTTCTCGTTCGGCGGCTGCATGCCGATGACGATCAGCGCCACGCATCCGAGGGTGCTCACCACCGCCAGCGGGCGGAACCACCGGCCGAGGTGCCACGGGCCGAACGCCGTCCACGTCCGCCCGTGCGCGATCAGTCCGAGCAGCGTCGGCAGCACGTAGGAGATGTACAGGAAGATGACGCACACCGCCGCGATGGTGTCGTACACCGGCGTGTACATGGTGAACAACACGGCGGCCGCCGACACGCCCCAGACGGCCACGGGCGGGGTGCGAAACCGTGGCGAGACGTGCCGAACCCACTTCCAGCCGGGCAGGCCGCGGTCGCGGGCGAACGCGAACGCCATCCGCGACGCCGACGTGACCGTCGCCAGCCCGCACAGGTACTGGGCCAGGACGATCGCCCCGCACAGCACGAAATAGAGCCACTGCGGGAAGACGTCCGCGAGCACGAAGGTGAAGGCGTTGCCTCCCTTCTCGGCGACCGCGGCCGGGTCGCGCATCGCCAGCACCACCGCACACAGCATCACCCACCCGCACACGCCCGACACCAGCACCGACCGCACGATCCCGCGCGGGACCGTTCGCGCCGCGCCGGTCGTCTCCTCGGCGACGTGCGCGCTCGCGTCGAACCCGGTGATGGTGTACGCCGGCAGCAGCAAGCCCAGCGCGAACAGCAGCGGGAGCGACTCTGTTGGTGGGAACACCGGCGTGGCACCTTCCCCGGCGGGCAGCCCGCTGAAGTTGGTGAACGTCCAGAGGCGGGTGAAGTCCCAACCCGGTGCGGACACGACCAGCGCCACCGTGAGGATCGCCGCCACGAGCAGGATCCAGTAACCGCTGAAGTCCGTCAGCCATCGCGTGACGCGGATGCCGAGGTGATTCACGACCGCGTGCGACGCCGTGACCAGCGCGACCGCGACGCACTGTGTGACCGGGTCGAGCGTGAAGTCCGGGGCGAACGCACCGAACGCGAACCGCACGGTGCCGACGTTGATGGCGGCCAGCACCGTCACCAACCCGGCCAGGTTGAACCACGCCGTGACCCACCCCCACCCCCGCCCGCCGAGAATCGCCGCCCAGTGGTACAGCCCACCGGCGGTGGGGAAAGCGGACGCGATCTGTCCCATGGTGGCGGCCACGCACAGCGAGAACAGGCACACCAGCGGCCAGCCGAGGCCGACGCTCGCCCCGCCGACGCTACAGTACCCGACCTGAAACGACGTGACCCCACCGGCCAGGATGCAGATGATGGAGAGCGAGATGGCGAAGTTGGAGAACCCGCCGAGCACGCGGGCGAGTTCCTGGGCGTAGCCGAGTTTGTGCAGCGTCTGCACGTCGTCGGACGGATCGGGCGTGTCGGCCATGCCAGCGTTGTATTCCGCACGCCCACGAGCGACCGCGTGGGTGGGCGCCACGGCGAGACCCACCGCGTGTCGTCCGCCCACAGCTTGATCAGGCAGGCCGCGTGGGCCGGGAGATCAAGCTGTTCGCTAAGCCGCCACTTCTCATCTCCAGGCGCTTGACCGACACGGCGGTCGGCTCGATACTCGCCCCAATCCCGCCCGGCCTCTCCGCGCCGCACCTCCACCAGGAGTGACTCGCCGTGTTCTTCCCGTACCTGCGACCGCTGTGCGCGGTCGCGCTCCTCGTCGTCCCCGTCGCCGCCTTCGGGCAGGACCGGCTGAAGTCTATGCCGGGGGACGAACAGTACCAGAAGATGGTGCGGGAGATGGCCGGCGCGTACCGCCCCGGCGAGTTGTCTGTCACCTGGAAGGACGGCGGCAAGACGTTCGAGTACCGCGCGGACGGCAAGGTCCACCTGTACGACATCGCCACCGGCAAGGTCGAGTCGAAGGCCGACACCACGGAAGGTGGCCCACGCCCGTTTCCTGGTGGTGGTCGGCCAGGCGGCGGCGGTGGTGGTCGGCCGGGCGGCGGGGCCGGTGCGGGCGGTGCTGGCGGACAGGGCGGACTACCGCCGGGCGGGATGAGCATGCGCGGCCGGCAGGCGGCCTCCTCGCCGTCCCCGGACGGAGCGTTCAAGGCGTTCTACCGCGACCGCAACCTGTGGCTGTCCGACGCCAAAGGCGTCATCGAGATGGCCGTCACCACCGACGGGAGCGAGAAGGAGCGGATCAAGAACGGCACCGCCAGTTGGGTGTACGGCGAGGAACTGTACCAGCGGTCGGCCATGTGGTGGTCGCCGGACAGCAAGAAGATCGCCTTCTACCGGTTCGACGAGAGCAAGGTGACGGACTACTACCTCGCCACCGACCAGACCGCCCTCATGTCGAAACTGACCGCCGACCCGTACCCGAAGCCGGGTAGCCCGAACCCGATCGCTGATGTCCTCGTGTACGACCTGGAATCGAAGAAGACGACCAGGATCGACGTGCGGGACGGCAAGCCGTTCGAGAATAATGTCGTCGGGCACTACGTGTACAACGTCCGCTGGTCGCCGGACGGCAAGGAACTGCACTTCAACCGCACCAACCGCAAGCAGGACGTGATGGAGTTCGCCGCCGCCGACCCGACCACGGGCAAGTGCCGGGTGGTCGTCCGCGAGGAGTGGCCGGCGAGTTGGACCGAGAACCTGCCGGCCCAACGCTACCTGAAGGACAACACGCGGTTCATCTGGACCTCCGAGCGGAACGGGTTCAAGAACTTCTACCTGTACGACCTGACCGGCAAGCTGATCGCCCCGCTCACCAAGCACGAGTTCGAGGTGTCCACCGTCGTCCGTATTGATGAGGATGCGGGGCTGCTCTACTACACCGCCCGCAGCGGCGACAACCCGATGAAGTTGCAACTGCACCGCGTCGGGCTGGACGGCACCGGCGACACCCGCCTCACCGACCCGACGTTCCACCACACGGTGGACGTCTCGCCGGACGGCACCCACTTCATCGACACCGCCCAGACGCACGACATGCCGCCCGTCACCCGGCTGATGGACAAGGACGGCAAGGTGGTGAAGGAACTGTCGAAGAGCGACACCACGAAGTTCGAGAAGCTCGGGCTGAAGAAGCTGGAACTGCTGAAATACAAGGCCGCCGACGGGACGACCGACCTGTACGGCATGCTGCACTTCCCGTCCAACTTCGACCCGGCGAAGAAGTACCCGCTGCTCGTGTCGGTGTACGCCGGGCCGGGCACCAACGGCGCGCGGGAGACGTTCGGCACGCCGAACCCGCTGACCGAGTACGGGTTCCTCGTGGCGACGCTCGACTCCCGCAGCGCCGGCGGGCGGGGCAAGAAGTTCATGGACGCCATCTACGGCAAGCTCGGCGTCACCGAGGTGGACGACCAGGCGGCCGGGGTGAAGTCGCTGTGGGAGCGGCCGTACCTGGACAAGCAGCGGGTGGGCATCTACGGCGGGTCGTACGGCGGGTACGCGTCGGCGCTGTGCCTGCTACGGCACCCGGACGTGTTCCAGGCGGCGTGCGCGTCGTCCCCGGTGACGGACTACCGGCTGTACGACTCCATCTACACCGAGCGGTACATGGGCCTGCCGCAGGACAACAAGGCCGGGTACGACGCCGGCAGCGCGATCACGCACGCCGCCAAACTGAAGGGCCGTCTGATGCTCTACTTCGGCACCGTCGACAACAACGTCCACCCGTCCAACTCGATGCAACTGATCCGCGCCCTCCAGCGGGCCGGCAAGAGCTTCGACCTGCAGATCGGCCCGGACCAGGGGCACTCGGGCATCTCGCAGCCGCGGATGATGGAGTTCTTCATCGAGAACCTGGTGCTGGCGAAACCGGCGGAGACGGGGACGAAGGCGAAGTGATGACGCATGGCCAGCCGTCCACCAGGCCACTCATTAATGATCGATGTGAATCCCCCGGCGGCGGCTGAAATCCGTTGTTCGCAACATCAGCTTCGGTCAAAGTGTGAGAGGAATAGTCGGGGCGCACCTGTCCTGACGGGGGGGTGCCCTGTCGTTAATTCGTTTCGTTCGGCCTTCACGAAGGGCGGCGTGTGAAACCTCTCCCGGCGCTGTCACTCCTTCTGGCGACGGTGGCGTGCCTCGTCTCTCGGGGCGCCCCCCAGACGCCCCCGCCCGGCCCGGTCAAAGGCGAGGACGTCAAACCCGCTGCCTATCAGAAGGACATCCTCCCCTTTCTGAAAGCGCACTGCCTCGACTGCCACGGGGCGGGCAAGGGGAAGCCGAAGGCCGACCTGTCGTTTGCTAAGTACACCGACGACGCCTCGCTGGTCGCCGACCGCAAGCTGTGGGACACCGTCCAACAGATGCTGAAGACTCGCGAGATGCCGCCGAAGGAGCGACCCCAGCCGAAGGCAGAAGAAGTCGAAGCGGTGTCGGCGGCCATCACCGGCGTGTTCGACCGGGCCGACGCGAACGCCAAGCCGAACGCCGGTCGGGTGACCATCCGGCGGCTCAACCGCACCGAGTTCAACAACACCATCCGAGACCTCGTCGGCGTGACCTTCCAGCCGGCTGACGACTTCCCCGCCGACGACGTGGGGTACGGGTTCGACAACATCGGCGACGTGCTGTCGGTGTCGCCCCTGCTGCTCGAAAAGTACCTGACGGCGGCGGAAGCCATTCTCGACGAGGCGATCGTCATCGCCGACCCGCCCAAGCTGACCAAGCAGACGTTCGACAAGATTCGCACCAACTCGACCGCCACCCCGAGCGAGTTGGGCAAGGTGGTGTCGTTCGAGGCGGGCGAGTACCGCGTGCGGCTGACCGTCGGCGGGGATCAGTCCGGGACCGACCCGGTGAAGGTGATGCTGCGGGTGATGGGCGAGGACGTGAAAGCGTTCGACGTGAAGGCGACGGCCGACAAACCCGAGGTGATCGAGGCGAAGCTGAAGGTGAAGCCGGGCACCGGGCGAGTCGGGGTGGCGTTCCTCAACCCGGACGCCGACAAGAAGCGGGTGCTGCACTTGAAAGGGGTGGAGGTGGAAGGGCCGTTCGACCCTCCGCCGGTGACGTACCCGGACGTTCACAAGCGGCTGATGGCCCACAAGCCGGACCTCGCCCCGCGGGACGCGGCCCGCGAGATCGTCACCCGGTTTGCCACCCGCGCCTTCCGTCGGCCGGTGAAGGACGCCGAGGTGGACAAGTGCCTGGTGCTGTACGACGCGGCCGAGAAGAAGGGGCAGCGGTTCGAGCTGCGGGTGCGGGCGGCCTTGTACCGCGTGCTGGTGTCGCCGCACTTCCTGTTCCGCGTCGAACACGACCCGCCGAACGTCGCCCCCGGCACCACCTACCCGATCAGCGAGTACGAGCTGGCCAGCCGGCTGTCGTACTTCCTCTGGAACTCCATGCCGGACGACGAGTTGTTCACACTCGCCGGCCAGGGGAAGTTGCGGCAGAACCTGGATGCCCAGGTGAAGCGGATGGTGAAGGACCCGAAGTCGCAGTCGTTCCTGCACGGGTTCGCCGAGCAGTGGCTGACCCTGCGGAAGCTCGAACTGGTGTCGCCCGACCCGAAGCTGTTCCCCACGTTCACCCCGTCCCTCCGCGACGCGATGCTCCGCGAGAGTGTGCTGTTCTTCGAGGCGATCGTGCGGGACGACCGCCGCATCCCCGACCTGCTCGACGCCGACTTCACGTTCGTGAACGAGGAGTTGGCCAGGCACTACGGCGTCGACGGGGTGAAGGGGCCGGAGTTCGTGCGGGTAAAGGCCCCGGTTCACCGCGGCGGGTTGCTGACGCACGCGAGCATCCTGGCGCTGGCGTCGAACGCCACCCGCGCGTCGCCCGTGAAGCGGGGTAAATTCGTGCTGGAGCAACTGCTGAACACCCCCCCGCCGCCCCCGCCGCCCGAACTGACCATCCCCGAACTGGAAGAACAGAAGCAGTTGAAGGGGACGCTGCGGCAGCAGATGGAACAACACCGGGCGAACGCCGTGTGCGCGTCGTGCCACCAGCGGATGGACCCGATCGGGTTCGCGTTCGAGCACTTCGACGCGGTCGGGGCGTGGCGGGAGAAGGACGCCGGCGGGGCGATCGACGCCTCCGGCGTGCTGCCCGACGGGCGGAAGTTCGACGGCCCGGACGGGTTGAAGAAGGTGATGCGGGCGGATCAGGCGGCGTTCGTGAAGTGCGTGGCCGAAATGATGCTGACGTACGCCCTCGGCCGCGGGCTGGAGGGTTACGACCGCCGGGCGGTGAACGCCATCCTGGCCGCCACCGGCAAGGCGGACGACAAGTTCTCCGCCCTGCTGATCGAGGTCATCAAGAGCGACCCGTTCCAGAAGCGAACCACCCCAGAGAAGTGACTTGTTGTAGCCGGCCTCTTCGAGGCCGGTCCGGGGTCACAGACCCCGGCTACAGAAGAAGCGAACCACTCCGGAGAAGTGAGATGACGACCCGGCGACTCTCCCGACGGGCGGTGTTACGCGGCGTGGGAACGGTGGTGGCCCTGCCCCTGCTGGAGGCGATGCTGCCCCGCGGGTTCGGCGCGGAGAAGGCGGTGGCGAAACCGCCGCGGCGGATGGCCTTCCTGTACACGCCGAACGGGGCGGTGATGCCGCACTGGACGCCGAAGAAGGAGGGGACCGACTTCGAACTGCCCGCCTGCCTGGCGCCGATGAAAGAGCACCGCAAGGACATGATCGTGTTCAGCGGGCTGACGTGCGACAAGGCGCGGGCGAACGGCGACGGGGCCGGCGACCACGCGCGGGCGAGCGGCGCGTTCCTGACCGGCGCCCAGCCGAAGAAGACGGCCGGCGCGAACTTCCAGGCCGGGCAGTCGGCCGACCAACTGGCCGCCCAGAAGCTCGGCGACCGCACCCGCCTGCCGTCGCTCGAACTGGCCGTCGAGAAGTACCGCGGGGCGGGCAACTGCGACAGCGGGTACTCGTGCGTGTACGAGCACACCATGTCGTGGCGGGACGCCACCACCCCGGTGCCGCCGGAGGTGAACCCGCGGCTGGTGTTCGACCGCCTGTTCGCCGACAAGCCGAACGACCCGGCGACGGTCGCCCGGAACGAACTCCGGGCGAGCGTCCTGGACGCCGTACTGGACGACGCGAAGGACCTGAACCGCCAGCTCGGCGGGAGCGACAAGAAGAAGCTCGACCAGTACCTGTCGAGCGTGCGGGAGGTGGAGAAGAGGGCGGCCCGCGCCGAGCCGCTCACCCCGCTGGTTGTCCCCGACGACGTGTCCCGGCCGGCCGGCGTGCCGGCCGACCTGACCGACCACATCCGCCTGCTGTGTGACCTGATGGTGCTGGCCTTCCAGACCGACACCACCCGCATCGGCACGCTCATGCTCGGCCGCGAGGGGAGCGAGCAGAAGTACCGCATGGTCGGGGTGAACGAGGGGCACCACACCATCTCGCACCACCAGAACAAGCCGGACAACCTGGACAAACTGAAGCTCATCAACACCTACCTGGTGACGCAGTTGGCGTACCTGACGGAGAAGCTGAAGGGGGTGAAGGAGGGGGACGGCACCCTGCTCGACAACTGCATGATCGCCTTCGGCAGTGCCATCGCCGACCCGAACCAGCACGCCCACCACGACCTGCCGCTGCTGCTCGTCGGCCGTGGCGGGGGCACCATCACGAGCGGCCGGCACATCCGCTACAAGGCCGACACCCCGCTGAACAACCTGTGGCTGGCCATGCTCGACCGCTTCGGCGCGTCGACCAAGCAGCTCGGCGACAGCACCGGCGTGCTGGAAGGGTTGGAGTAGAAGGGAAACCCGCACCGCCGCAAGCGGCGTGACCGAACGCCGCATGAGGCGTTGCTCTCACACGGCTCATCCCATGCTCACCCTCCCTCACCTGCTCGCCTGGGCCGCACTGTTTGCGGCCTCGGACCGACCCGCCACCCTCGAACTCCTCCTGCCCGACCGGGCGACGGCCACCGCGGACGGCAAGGCGGTCGAGAACCCCCGCGCGGTCACGGTGGGGGAGTTCAAGCCGGGTGAGATCCGGCGGGTGAAGGTGGCGGTGACGTTCGCCGACGGGACTGCCGCCGAGCGGCTGATCGACGTCTCCGCCGGCCAGCGGACCCGCGTCGCCGTCCCCCAGCCCGGACCGGAACCGGCCCTCGTCGTCGGGGCTCAGCCGCTCGTCCCGATCAACTCCGCGGCCGTGTCGTCGGACGGCAAGTACATCGCCCTCGGCACCGACGCCCGCACCGTCGTGTTGTGGGACACCGCCGCCGGCCGGCCGGTCCGGACGCTCGCCGGCCACCAGAAGCCGGTGTCGGCCGTGGCCTTCAGCCCCGACGGCAAGACGCTCGTGTCGGGGTCGGTCGACACCACGGTGGTGCGGTGGGAGGTGGAGACCGGCAGGCCGTTGCGGACCTACAAGGGGCACGCCGGGGTGGTGGCGTCGGTCGCGTTCTCGCCCGACGGCGGGCGGTTCCTCACCGGCTCACCCGAGGGGGTGGCGATCGTCTGGGAAACCGAAACCGGCGAGCAGGTCCACAAGCTGAAGTGGCGGAACGTCCTGGCGGTCGCCTACAGCCCGGACGGGAGCACGCTGGCCACGTCGTCGGCCGACGCCACCGCGACCCTGTGGGACGCCAAGACCGGCAACCAACTCGCCCTGCTGCGGGGGCACCGCGAGGACGTCAACTGCGTCGCCTTCAGCCCTGACGGCCGGCGGGTCGTCACCGGCTCGTCCGACGACACCGGCGGGGTGTGGGATGTGGCCGCCGGCACCCGCATCACCCGCACCAGGGGGCACACCGTCAACGTTCACTCGGCCGCGTTCACCCCGGACGGGCGGCGGGTCATCACCGGCGAACGGGAAGAACTGGTCGTCCTGTGCGATGCCGCCACCGGAACTCCGGTCCGCACGTTCGTCGGCCACGGGGCGGAAATCCTGTCCATCGTGCCCGGCCCCGACGGGAAGACGGTGCTCACCGCCTCCCGCGACGGCACGGCGAGGGTCTGGGATTTGACCACCGGCCGCGAGCTGCTCACCCTGACCGCCGACGGCACCGGGAAGGGGTGGGCCGCGGTCAGCCCAGACGGCTTCTTTGACGGGTCCGAGGGCGGCCGCAAGGCGCTGGGTTATCGCTTCCCGAAGGGCGGGTTCGGTGAGGTCGATTCGTTCTTCGCGGAGGGGTATCGGCCCGGCCTACTGGCGGAGGTGTGGCGGGGCGAGCGGCCGTTCCCGGCCAAGCCGCTCGGCCGGAGTAAACCCCCGCTCGTGAAACTCGTCGCCCCGAAGGGCCGCCCTTCGACCGACCCGACCGCGACCCTGACGGCAGACGTCACCGACCAGGGCAGTGGGATCGGGGCCGTCGTGGTCGAGAACAACGGCGTCCGCCTCGCCGTGCCCACGAAGGGCGAACCGGGGGCGGGGGAGAACGTCACCCGTGTCACCTTCACCGTGCCGCTCGCGCCCGGTGCGAACCGGATCGGCGTGCGTGCGGCCGACCGCGACGGCACGCGAGAGTCGGCGGCGTCGGAGGTCGAGCTGTCGCGGCCGGTCGCGCCGGGACAGCGGGGGCGACTGTACGTCGTAACGGTCGGGGACGGGGCGGCCGCGGCGGACGCTTCGGCCGTCGCCGAACTGCTACGCGACCGCGGCGGCAAGCTGTTCGACCGCGTCGATGTGGTGCCGGTGCTGAACAAAGAGGCCACGCGGGCGGGCGTCGAAGACACGGTGAGGGACGTGGCCGAGTTGTCCCGGCCGGAGGACACGGTGGTGGTGCTGCTGTTCGGTCGCGGGGGCGTCATCGGTGAGGCGCTCTATCTCGCCCCGCACGACCTCGACGGCAAAGGCGACCTTCAGAAGCACGGCATCCCGACCCGCGACATCGCGACCGCCCTCGGAACGGCCCGCGCGCTGAACCGCGTTCTCGTGGCGGACGTGACCGCGTTCGGTGCCGAGCACCAGAAGGTCCGGGCGGGGGCAGCCCTGCGACGGGCCGTCGAAGGGTGGGGAAGGTCTTGTGGCGTTCACGCCCTCGTCGCCGTCGGCTCGACGACCCCGTCGCTCGCCCGGCCGCTCTCGCAAGCGGCCGGGGGCGATGTCACCGACGTGACCGACTGGCTCCGTTCCGCCGCCGACGGGGTGAGGTCGGCGGCGGAGAAAGGGACCGACCCACGCCCGGACGTGCAGGTCGGCACGCGCGCGAAAGGGTTCCCCCTCCTCGGCACCGGCAGGTGACCCTCAGGGTTGTGTTCCCGCACGCCCCGCCCGTGTGGGGGGCGTCTGACCGTCACACCTTCACGGAGGTCCTGATGGGCCGCTTCAGCATTTCCGGCCTCCTGGCCCTCAGTCTCCTCTTGTCGATCGCACCCGCTCACGGACAGACCCCACCAGCGAAGCCGGATTACCTGAACGCCTCACTCCCCACGGCGAAGCGGGTGGACGACCTGCTGTCGCGGATGACGCTGGAGGAGAAGGTGGCACAGATGATGTGCCTGTGGAGCGCCAAGAAGCAGTTCACCGACGCCAGAGGGAAGTTCGACCCGGTCAAGGCGCCGCAGTGGTTCAAGGTGGGCATCGGACGGATCGAGCGGCCGAGCGACGGCCACGGCGCCCGCGCCCAGGCGGAGTTCACGAACGCCATCCAGAAGTGGGTGAAGGAGAACACCCGCCTCGGCATCCCGGTCATCTTCCACGACGAGGCACTGCACGGATTGCAGGGATCGGAGGCGACCAGCTTCCCGCAGGCCATCGCCCTGGCCAGCACCTGGAACCCCGAACTGGTAGAGAAGGCGTTCGCCGTCGTCGCCAGAGAAGTGCGAGCGAGGGGCACCCAACAGGTACTCGCGCCGGTAGTGGACATCGCCCGCGACCCCCGCTGGGGCCGGTTCGAGGAGACCTACGGCGAAGACCCGTACCTCGTCTCGCGGATGGGGCTGGCGGCGGTCCGCGGCTTCCAGGGCGGCGACAAGACGATCCCGGCCGACCGCGTGATCGGCACCCTCAAGCACATGACCGGGCACGGCCAGCCGGACTCCGGCACCAACGTGGGGCCGACCTCACTCGGCGAGCGGACGCTCCGTGACTTCTTCTTCCCCCCGTTCGAGGTGGCGGTGAAGCAGGGGCACGCCCGCAGTCTGATGCCGTCTTACAACGAGATCGACGGCATCCCGTCGCACGCCAACCGGTGGATGCTCAACGACGTGCTCCGCAAGGAGTGGGGGTTCGACGGCACCATCGTGTCTGATTGGCAGGCCGTCCGCCAACTCGCCGGCCGCCACCGCGTGGCCGCCGACGACGCCGACGCGGCACGGCAGGCGTTGATCGCCACCGTGGACGTGGAACTGCCGGACGTGGAGACGTACCACACGCTCGTCGAGCAGGTGAAACAGAAGAAGGTGGCCGAGTCCGCCATCGACGCCGCCGTTCGGCGACTGCTCCGCGAGAAGTTCGACCTGGGCCTGTTCGAGAATCCGTTCGTGGACGCGGACAAGGCCGACACGGTTTCCGGATCGGCCGACGCCCGCCCACTCGCCCTGGAGGCGGCCCGTCAGGGGATCGTGCTGCTGAAGAACCACGGCGGCATGCTCCCCCTGGACGCCGTGAAGGCGAAGCGGGTGGCGGTCATCGGCCCGCACTCGGCCGAGGTGATGCTCGGCGGGTACTCCGGCGTGCCGCGGCACTCGGTCAGCATCCTGGAAGGGATTCAGAAACGGCTCGGGAAGGACGCCACGGTGTCCCACGCCGAGGGGGTGCGGATCACCGAGGATTCGACCTTCACGAAGGGGCCGCAACCGCTCGTCGGGGGCACTCGGTCGCAGGCCCGCTGGTCCGCCGACAAGGTGGTGCCCGCCGACCCGGCGGAGAACCGCCGCCGCATCGCCGACGCGGTGGCACTCGCCAAGAACAGCGACGTGGCCGTGGTGGTGGTCGGGGACAACGAGCAGACGGCCCGCGAGGCGTACGCCGAAAACCACCTGGGCGACCGGACCGACCTGCGGCTGGTCGGGCAGCAGGAGGAACTCGTCCGTGCGGTGATGGAGACGAAAACGCCGGCGGTGCTCGTTCTGGTCAACGGCCGCCCGCCGGCGATCCCGGAACTGGCCGAGAAGGCACCGGCCATCCTGGAGTGCTGGTACCTCGGACAAGAGGGCGGGACTGCACTGGCCGAGGTGCTGTTCGGCGACGTGAACCCTTCCGGTAAGTTGCCGGTCACATTCCCCCGCACCGTCGGGCAAATCCCGATCTACTACAACCACAAGCCCACGGCACTACGCGGCTACGCCCTCGATTCCAACAAGCCGCTGTTCGCGTTCGGGCACGGCCTGTCGTACACCACGTTCTCGTACGCCACCCCGACCGTCGCCCCGGCGAAGATCGCACCCGACGGTAAGGCCACGGTGTCGGTCGAGGTGACCAACACCGGGACACGGGCCGGGGACGAGGTCGTGCAACTCTACATCCGTGCCGAGGTGAGCCGTGTCACACGCCCGGTGATGGAATTGAAAGGCTTCCGCCGCGTCACCCTCAAGCCCGGCGAGAAACAGACCGTGACCTTCGATCTGGGACCGGAACACCTGTCGTACCACGGGCCAGACCTGAAGCGGGTGGTCGAACCCGGCAAGTTCCAGGTGATGGCGGGCGGCAGTTCGGCCGCGGTGAAGGCGGTCGGGTTGGAGGTGGTGAAGGAGCCGGGCAAAGAACCTGGAGCCAAGCCCGGCACCGCGGTGAAGCCGGTCGCACGCACCGACGCCAACTCCAAGACGGCTCACGAGCAACTGCTGGAGAAAGCGAAGAAGGGCAAGATCGACGTGTACTTCGCCGGCGACTCCATCACCCGCCGCTGGGGGGCGACCGACTACCCCGACTTCCTGGCCAACTGGAAGGAGAACTTCCACGGGTGGAACGCGGCCAATTTCGGTTGGGGTGGCGACACGGTGCAGAACGTCCTGTGGCGGCTGACCAGCGGCGAACTGGACCAGGTGAACCCGAAGGTCATCGTCGTCATGGCCGGCACCAACAACATCGGCGGCCGGTTCCCGGCGGACGGCGAGGAGGCCAAGGTGACCGAAATCGTCGACGGCCTGAAGGCGATCCTCGGTGTGTGCCGTGAGAAAGCTCCGGACGCCGTCGTCATCCTGATGGGAATCACCCCGCGGAACGACAACCCGAGGGCGAAGGCAATCATCGACAAGGTGAACGCGGAACTGGAAAAGGTGGCGGACGGGAAGAAGGTCCGCTACCTGAGCATCAACGACAAGCTGGCGGACAAGGAAGGAAAGCTGCTGGACGGGATGTCGCCCGACCGCCTGCACCTCTCGGCGAAGGGCTACCAGGTGTGGGCCGACGCGTTGAAACCCGTGCTCAAGGAACTGCTCGGACCGCCGGCGAAGGACGACCTGGCCCCGCCCCCGACCGGCGACCCCAGTGCGGCGGGCAAGCCCCCCGCCCCGCCCAAGAAATAACCGCTCCGGACCGATGGGTTCGACGACACTCTGGCGGCACGAATACGACACAACGGGGCGTGCGTCGGGACGACACACCACCGGACGATGAGGTGGCTGAAATCCAAGGGGAAACCGCGAAAATGCGACCGACGAGGGCGAGCGGAAGAGTTACCCGGCAAGGATTCGAACCTTGACAAAGAGAACCAAAATCTCTTGTGCTACCGTTACACTACCGGGTACCAACACTTCCTTTTTACCGCCCGTCGGCGGGGTTGGCAAGGCCGCTCGCGGCGGCAGTGGCGGCCGACACGCACGCCTCCAGTGCGGCCAGCAGGGCCGGGTCGTCGGTACCCCACACGGTGAACCGCCACTCGCTGGCCCCGCGGGCGATCGTCACCATGCCGGCCGCAAACCCTAACCGCAACTCCCGCCAGCCGTCTTCCGGCTGCTCGTCCGGGAACGCCGGCAGGCCGTCGATCATGCGAACCGGCGGCACCTCACCGGCCGCCGCCAGTTTGGCTGACACCGCCGGCCACGTCGGTTCGCCCGCCGCGAACGCCACCACCCGTTGAACGCCCATCGGTGATTTGTCCTCGGGACGCGAGCAAGCCCTCCCGCAGTTATAGCGGCCCCGGCGGGCGGCGGTCTCTAGCATACCTCACCCATGTTGCTCCCCCCGCCGTTCGCCGTCCACATCGGTACCCTGCTGCAACCGGCGTGGCTGGCCGGCGGGTTCGTGCTGGGCGGGCTGGCGGTGCTGCTCAGCCTGTGGAAGGTGAACGAGCGAGACGTCCCCCGCATCGGCGTGCTCACCGCCGCCTTCTTCGTGGCGTCGTCGGTCCACCTGCCGCTCGGCGGGGTGTCGGTTCACCTGCTGCTGAACGGGCTGGTCGGTGTCATCCTGCGGTGGCGGTCGCCGCTGGCGGTGGCCGTCGGGTTGACCCTGCAAACGCTCCTGCTCAGCCACGGCGGGCCGGACGCCCTCGGGGTGAACTTCGTCGTGCTGACGCTGCCGGCCCTGCTCGCGGGGGTGACGTTCCGCCCGCTCTTCCGGCGGATGCCGGCGTTCGCCGCCGGGGCGATCGTCGGGGGCGGTACGGCGGCGGTGACGGTGTTCCTGCACGCCACGGTGCTGTACTTCGGGTCGGTCGACCCGAGCGGGTTCATCGCCGGCGTCAGCCTGCTCGCCCACCTGCCGGTGATCGTCGTCGAAGCCATCGGGGTGGGTTTCGCCTGCCAGGTGCTGGCGAAGGCGAAACCCGAGTGGCTGGGCCTCACCGAAGGACCTCACCCCCCGTCCCCCTCTCCGAACGGAGAGGGGGTGTTCAAGTCGGATGCGGGGTCGGTTCCTCCGCCAAACGGGGAGAACCTGGGCGGGTTGAACACCCCCTCTCCCAGGGGAGAGGGGCACGGGGGGGGAGGTCCTTCCACCATCCCAATTCCGTTGCCCCCGGCGGGAACCGGGGGTACAGTTGACCCGTCGAACGGATGACCCCGCCGCGCCGCGCGTCTGCCAGCCGAGGCCGATCCTCATGCCCCGAACCGCGTCCTTCGCCGCACTGGCGGTGCTCGTCGTCGTGTGCCCGCTGTTCGGGGCCGACGCCCCGAGCTACCTGCACGAGGTGGTGCCGGTGCTGACCAAGGCCGGGTGCAACCAGGGGGCGTGCCACGGCAAGGGGGCGGGGCAGAACGGGTTCAAGCTGTCGCTCCGCGGGTACGACCCGGAGGCCGACTTCCGCGGCCTCACCCGCGAGTTCGACGGCCGGCGGATCGACCCGACCGAACCCGCCAAGAGCCTGCTGCTCACCAAGCCGCTGGCGAGCGTGCCGCACGAGGGCGGGCGGCTGTTCGGCGACACCAGCCGCGAGTACCAGACGCTCCTCAAGTGGATTCAGGCCGGTTGCCCCGGACCCGATCCCAAGTCGGCGACCGTTTCCAAACTCGAAATCTCCCCCGGCGACCGGGTGATGAAGCCGGGCGACACTCAGCAACTCACCGCCACCGCCACCTTCGGCGACGGCACCAAGAAAGACGTCACCTGGCTGACCAAGTTCGACACCAACGACGCGGCGGTGTGCGAGGTGACCGCCGGCGGGCTGGTGAAGGCGAAGCGGAACGGGGCGACGGCGGTGCGGGCGGCGTTCCTCACCGAAGTGGCCGTGTTCACCGTGGCCGTGCCGTTCGACAAGCCGATCGACGACGCCAAGTTCGCCACCCGCAACAACGCGATCGACGACGGCGTGTTCGCCAAGCTGAAGGAACTGCGGATCGAACCGAGTCCGCTGTCGGGCGACGCCGAGTTCCTCCGCCGGGTCTACCTGGACGTGATCGGCACGCTGCCGACGCCGGCCGAGGTGCGGGCCTTCCTGGCGGACACCTCAACGGACAAGCGGGCGAAGGTGATCGACGCGCTCCTGGACCGCCCGGAGTTCGTGGATTACTGGACGCTGTTCCTGTCGGACCTTCTCCAGAACCGGAAGGAGCGGGACCACGACGTGCGGGGGGTGAAGGGCGTTCGCCAGTTCCACGCCTGGATTCGGGAGCAGGTGGCGGCCGGGAACGGGTGGGACGACATCGCCCGCGGGGTGCTCACCGCGACCGGCGACACCAGCACCAGCCCGCAGGTCGGGTACTTCGTGGTGACGGTGGGCGAACACCGCGAGGTGGAGAAGAGCGAGGCCGCCGAGAGTGTGGCTCAGGCATTTCTCGGAGTGCGGATCGGCTGTGCCCGCTGTCACAACCACCCGCTCGAACGCTACACGCAGGACGACTTCTACCACTTCAGCGCCTTCTTCACCCGCGTGAAGCTCGACCGCAAGGACCCGAAGCAGGGCGTGACCGTCCTTCGGGTGGGCCACCCCGACGCGAACCAGAACAAGGAGCCGGTGCGGGTGCGGCAGCCCCGCACGAACAAGATGCTCCCGCCGCAGACGCTCGACCGCTCGGCGGTGGGCGTGAGCACGCTAGACGACCCGCGGGCGAAGTTGGCCGAGTGGGTGGTCAACCCGGCCAACGAGCAGTTCAGCGGGGCGATGGTGAACCGCGTGTGGAAGCACTTCCTGGGCGTCGGCCTGGTGGAGCCGGTGGACGACCTGCGGGCCACCAACCCGCCGAGCATTCCGGCCGTGTGGAAGACGCTGTCCGAAGAGTTCGTGAAGCGGAAGTACAGCCTGAAGGAGTTGGTACGGTTCATCGTGTCATCGCGGACGTACCAGCTCACCAGCGCGACGACCCCGAACAACAGCGGCGACGGGCGGTTCTACTCGCACTACTACGCCCGCCGCCTGCCGGCCGAGGTGCTGCTGGACGCCCTCGGGAGTGCGACCGGCACCAGCGAGAAGTTCGACGGCTACCCGGACGGGGTGCGGGCCATCCAGGTGCCCGACCCCGGCTCGCACTCGGCCTTCCTGAAGATGTTCGGCAGCAGCGAGCGGGTGACGGCGTGCGCCTGCGAGCGGAACGGCGACGTGAC
>CAYMHO010000129.1:0-18049 GCA_964390195.1 uncultured Fimbriiglobus sp.
CGCACTCCGCATTCCGAGTTCACAATGTTCCCCATCCCCACCGACTCCCCCGGCCGGTTGGCCATCACCGCCCGTCCGCGGGGGAACGACTGGCTGTCCGACGACGTGGCCGCCTGGAAGCGGGCCGGCGTCACCCTGG
This sequence comes from uncultured Fimbriiglobus sp., assembly GCA_964390195.1. Lineage (GTDB taxonomy): Bacteria > Planctomycetota > Planctomycetia > Gemmatales > Gemmataceae > JALHQU01. Next base: position 140 of record CAYMHO010000129.1, read on the forward strand.
TGGTGTCGCTGCTGACGCCGGACGAAGAAACCGAACTGGGATTGGTCGAAGAAGCCGCGGAGTGTGTCGCCGCCGGGTTACAATTCGTCAGGTTGCCCGTGCCGGATCGCGGGGTTCCGGCGAACCGACCCGAGTTCGAGCGTGTCGTGTCGGAGGTGCTTGAAGAAGTAGACCGCGGCGGGTCGGTGGTGGTGCATTGCCGCCAGGGCATCGGCCGCTCGTGCTGGTGGCCATCGCCGCAGTGCAGTGGTTCGGCGTGCCGGTTGCGGAAGCGATTGCCCGAGTGAGTGCCGCCCGCGGGCTGCCCGTGCCTGAGACGAAGGAACAGGCCGAGTGGCTCGGGGATTAAACCTCACCCCCCGGCCCCCTCTCCGGAGCGGAGAGGGGGGGGTCAACGGGACGACGGGGCTGGTGGCATCGCCCGACCACCTGTCAGCCCGACGCGCGAGCGAGGGCCAAGCCACGCCCCCCGGCGAGGCCAGCCACCCGCCGCGGAGCGGCGGCAGACGGCAGCCAGGGGTGAAGCGAGCCGCAGGCGAGCGGAACCCCTGGACCCGAAGCGAGAAAGGAACAAGCCCCGGAGGGGCGACAGACGCCATCATCTGCCGCCCCTCCGGGGCTGAGTGATTCTTGATCCGCTACCAGGGGTTCCGTCGCTCCGCTCCGTCACCCCTGGCTAACATCTGTCGCCCCTCCGGGGCGAAGCGTTCACCATGAAAACACACCGCCTGGCTCGCGTCGCCGAAGTGGTTCGGGAAGTGGCCGCCAACACCGTCCTGTTCGAAATCCGCGACCCGCGGGTGAAGGGCGTGACCGTCACCCGGTGCGAGGTGAGCGCCGACCTTCAGCACGCGAAGGTGTTCGTGTCCGTCATGGGCACGGAGAAGCAGCAGCGGGACGCGCTCATCGGGCTGAAGAACGCGGCCGGGTTCGTGCAGTCGAAGCTGGCCGACCGGCTGGCCACCCGCTTCCTCCCGGTGCTCTCGTTCGTGGTGGACGAGGGGGTGAAGAAGAGCATCGAGGTGGCCCGCATCCTGGCCGAGGAGAAGAAGTTGCGGGGCGAGGTGGACCCGCCGCCGGTTGACGCCGACGCCGATTCCACCGAAGATGATGACGACGCCGAGGATGCGGACGACGACACCCCCGAGGGGAAGTCGGAAGTCCGCTAGCGCCCCGCTCTCCCCGGAGCGGGCCGTTCGACGGACCGACACCACCCGCGAGCTACCCCATGCCGGCCGCCCCGAACAAGCAGACGCAGCTCGCCCACCTTCAGTCCGTCCTCAAGAAGAAGACGCCCGCCCCCGCCGATCCGCCCGAGCGGCCGGTGCTGGAGGAGGTGGTGTACGCCATCCTGCGGGACGGCGCCACCCCCGAACAGGCCGACGCCGCCTTCGCCCGCCTGAAAGATAAGGACGTGTTCTTCGACTGGAACGAAATCCGCGTCAGCTCGGTGCAGGAGGTGACGGATGCCGTCCACGGGCTGCCCGGCGCCGGCGACAAGGGCGAGCGGGTGATCAAGTTCCTGCAAGAGGTGTTCGAGGAGATCTACGGGTTCGACCTGGGCGACGTGGCGAAGAAGGGGGTGAAGCAGGCGGCCAAGCAACTGGCCCGGTACAAGAGCGGGGTGAACGAGTTCGTGGTGGCGTGGGTGACGCAGCGGGCGCTCGGCGGGCACGCCGTGCCGCTCGACCACCCGACCACGCGGGTCCTTCAGCGGGTGGCGGTGCTGGAGGCCGAGATCGACGACATCGAGGCGGCCCGCGGCACGTTGGAGCATTTCATCCCGAAGGCGGCCGGCCCGGAGTTCACCGACCGTGCGGCCGTGTTCGCCGCCACCGTGTGTACCGAAGACCACCCGAAGTGCGACGGCTGCCCGATGCTCCCGCATTGCCCGTACGGCCAGGCGCTCACCGCCAAGCCGAAGAAGGAAAAGGAAGCCAAGCCGAAGAAGAAGTGAGGGGCCGCCCGTGGCCGCGTTCCCACCGCCGGCGCTGGACCTGTTTGTTCCCGAACCGCTCCGCGATTTGTTCGAATACTGCGAGCAGATTTGCATCGCGGACTGTTGTGGGCTTGATGCGTTCGACATCTCTACCGCACACCTCGCCGGGTGGCTCACCCTGTCCGGCATCACCGTCGCAGGCATCGCTCTCGACCAGTTTGAGCGACTGACGCGCGATATCGCTATCCACCGCGGAACGATCCGGGCTGACTGGCACCACGGCTGTTTCAATTCCGTTTGGCAAGCACCGCACGACTGCCTCACCTACTTTGGCGAATGGCGTCGGGCTATCGCGGAGACGGTCCGCGATATTGATGACCCGCCGTTCTTCTCCCCAAACTGGCTCATTGACCCCGTTGTCGGCCTGCGGGATGCGATCCTGGCCGAGCGGGCGTTCGACCGTCTGCCGATCCTGGCGGACGCGCTCGAGGAAGCCGGGTGCGACAACCGTGTCATTCTCGACCACCTGCGGGCGGACGACGACCATTCGCACATGTGTTGGGTGCTGGACGTGCTGAATGCGGGCAGCGGGCGGCCGGTGCGGTGAGGGTGTGTGTGGGAAGCGGTGAGACTGAGACTCACTCGGCCGGCCGGGGGCATACGCTCGCCGGCAATCCCGCTGTGATGCTCGGGTAATGCGGACGGAAGTCCAACCGCTGCTTCGCCTTCGCGTTCGACACCCGGCGGTTGGCTTCCACACCCCCTACGCCGTCGAACGTCGGCACTGGGGCACCGAGCAGTTCCGCCGTGCGGGTGAACAGTTCGCGGCGGGTGGGCGGGCTGTCGTCGGCGATCAGGTACGTCTCGCCCGGCTCGCCCTTAGTTTCCGCCGCCAGCACCGCCCGCACGCCATCCTCGACGTGGATCAGGTTCACGAACCGTTCGCCGTCGCCCGGCACCGGCTCACCCTTCAGCAGCGACGCCCGCCGTAGCACCCGCCCTGGCCCGTAGATGCCGGCGAACCGCAGGACGACCGCGTCCGGGCGGAACTGCCGGAGTGTCTGTTCCGCTTCGAGGACCACTTTGCCCGATTCTTCGAGCGGTTCGGTGGGGGAGGTTTCGTCGATCCACGGGCCGTCCGTCTGGCCGTACACGGACGTGGAGGAGACGTAAATGAAACGGCTCGCTCCCGCTCCCGCTGGTCGCGGCGAAGACAATGCCGTCAACACGTTCCCCAACCCGGTCACGTACACCTCCCGCATCGACCGTCCGGCCGAGCGGTCCATCCCGACGGCGTACACCACCGTGTCCGTTGTGGGCAACGACTTTAGCGATTCCGGGTTCAGCACGTCGCCGACGACCGGCACGATGCCGACCGCACGCAACTCGTCCGCCCGGTGGCGGGTGAGGGCGTAAACCGTCCGCCCGGCCGCCAGCCACGCCTTCGCCGCCCGCAACCCCAGGTACCCGCACCCGACGACCAGCACGGACTGGGTTACCCCTCCCCCCGACGCGCCGCGCCCGGGTGGGCGGGGGCGTAACAAACCGCCCCCTCGGGGTCGCGGCTCGTGGGGAATGACATCGTATAATTCCCCGCCTCTCCCTCCTCTCTCTCCCAGAGGTGTTTCTCGTGTCCGTCAACCCGCCGGAGCAGCCCTCCGACCCGTTCGAGCAGTCGGTCGTGTATCGCATGGCCCGGAACCAACTGCGGGACGCCGCCAAGTACATCGACGACATCGACCCCGGCATCATCACCCGCCTGGAGGTGCCCAAGCGGAGCATGATCGTGAGCGTGCCCGTCCGCATGGACGACGGCACCACCAGGATGTTCACCGGCTACCGGGTGCAGCACTCGCTCACCAGCGGGGCGAGCAAGGGCGGGCTGCGGTACGCCAAGAACGTGGACCTGGGCGAGGTGGCGGCACTCGCCATGTGGATGAGCTGGAAGTGCGGGATCATGGGCCTGCCGTACAGCGGGGCGAAGGGCGGGATCGCGGTGGACACCGCCGCCATCTCGGCCGACGAGAAGCAGCGGCTGACCCGCCGGTTCACCGAGGAGGTGCTGAGCATCATCGGCCCGCGGATCGACGTGATGGCCCCGGACATGGGCACCGACGAACAGACCATGGCCTGGATTTATGACACGTACAGCATGAAGGTGGGGTACGCCTGCCCGGAGATCGTCACCGGCAAGCCGGTGGAACTGGGCGGGTGCGTGGGGCGGCGGGAGGCGACCGGCCGCGGGGTGACGTACTGCATCGAGTTGGCGGCGGAGGACCACAAGTTGCCGCTGAAGGACGCGACGGCGGTGGTGCAGGGGTACGGGAACGTGGGCAGCGTGACGTGTGACGAACTGCACAAGCGTGGGGTGAAGATCGTCGGCGTGGGCGATCGGTACGCGGCCATCCACAACCCGCGGGGAATCGACATCCCCGCCCTGCACCGGCACGTGTACGAGAACCGCGACAACCCGCTGAAGACGGTGGACGGGTTCGCCGGGGCGGAGAAGATTCCGACCGACGACCTGCTGACGCTCAGGTGCGACCTGCTGGTGCCGGCGGCGATGGAGCGGGTGATCACCGAAGAGGTGGCGAAGAAGGCGAACTGCCGGATCATCGCCGAGGGGGCGAACGGGCCGACCACCATGAAGGCGGACGCGGTGCTGAACGAGAAGGGCATCTTCGTCATCCCGGACGTGCTGTGCAACGCCGGCGGGGTGACGGTGTCCTACTTCGAGTGGGTGCAGGACCTGGCCCAGTTCATGTGGGACGAGGACAAGGTGAACAGCGAGCTGCGGAAGCAGATGGCGAAGGCGTACAAGCGGGTGAAGGCGAAGGCGGCCGAGCGGAAGATCCCGATGCGAACGGCGGCGCTCGTCATCGGCGTCGAGAAGGTGGCGAAGGAGAAGGCGATGCGGGGCTTGTACCCGTAACCGGCCGAACCTTGAGGCGAAGTTTGGCCGCATACGGGGCGGGGTGTTAAGCCGGGCAGGTTTTGCTGAACCTGCCGATCCCGCGGGGTCGATACCGACTGTGGACCAGAGCCCCGCGGGTGCGCGCCCCATGCGAGTCGGTTTCCGCCGTTACCCCGTGTTGGCTCTGCTCGCTTGCGTGGTGGTGTCCGGCGGTGGGCTCGCCCAGCCCGCCCCGCCGGCCGGTGGCCCCGCCTTCCTTCCGCCGCCCGGCACCGGGCCGAACTTCCCGTTCGCCCCGTCGGCCGAGGTGTGGCCGCACGCCCAAGACGACACGGCCCTGGTCGAACCGCCGCGGGTGGAGTTCTTCCCCACCTCGCTGCTGTGGGAGCCGAAGCTGGCCGACAGGCGAGACCCGCGGCTGTCGGTCGTGTTCCACGACGCGAACAGCTTCTTCAGCGACCGCACCGCCGACCCGAGCCTCGGTCTGACGGCCGGCGTGGTCCGCGTCCAGTCGGCGGAGTTCCCCGACCTCGCCGTGCAGGTGGACCTGTTCGGCGTGGCCCACCTGCGGTTCTCGCGGTTCGACGAGTCCATCGCGCAGGACTACCGGGCCGGCGTGCCGGTGACGTTCCGGGCCGGCAACGTGGTGGGCAAGGTGGGGTACGAGCACACCAGCACGCAGCTCGGTGACGAGTTGAATGAGTCCGGCCGGCGGGTCCGGCGGACGTTCGAGCGGGACGAGATCGTCGCCGGGCTGGGCTACTTGTGGCGGAACCAGTTGCGGGCGTACGGGCAGGCGGCCTACGCGCTCTACCGCAACATTCCCGGCGACCCGGACCGCTGGCGGTACGACACCGGTTTCGACTGGTACAAGCGGGAGACGACGGGGCTGCGGGGGCAGCCGTTCGCCGCCGTCAACGCGGCGTTCGACCCGGCCGTGAACTATCAGGTGACGATGAACTACCAGGTGGGATGGATGTGGCGGGTGGCCGACCGCCGGCTGAGCCAGTTCCGGGTGTACGCCGAGTTCTACGACGGGCGTTCCATGTACGGGCAACTGTTCGACCTGCGGGAACGGTACGTCGGGTTCGGGGTGTCGCTCGACTACTGAGGTGTCTACCGTGCAGGGGGTGACCCCGCAAGTTGACAGGTGTCGGCGAAGGCGGCCGAGCGGAAGACCCCGATGCGGACGGCCGCCCTGGTGTTCGGCGTCGAGACGGTGGCGAAGGAGAAGGCCATGCGGGGCCTGCCCGTAGTGCGATCGGGCCGGTCAGAAGCGGAACACCATTTGTAACAACGCCCAGAGGAGCATGGCGACGATGACGATCCCGAAGGCGCGGGCGACGAACACGACGGCCCGCCCGCGCTTCTCCGCCCGCGCGAACGCCAGTGCGTCTCGCGCCTCCCGCTCCTCGTCGGTCAGGTAGGGCAGCTTGCGGCCTGGCACCACGTCCGGGTCGTCCGGGTGCCCCTGACTGGCGGCTTCGGCCACCGCCGCGGCCAGCCGGTCCCTCATCTCGCCCGTCCAGTTCAGACCGTCCGACGGGACGACCCGTTCGATCACCCAGCACCGCGGCTGGTGGCGTTCGCAGAACCGGCAGTGGTCGAGCACCCGTGGGTCGTCACACCCGGCCTCTTCGAGTGCGTCGGCCAGGATCGGCAGCAGGTCGAACGCGTTGTCGGCGCGGACCGCGTGGGCGAGGGCCAGGACCGTTTCCGTTCGCCATTCCGGCGGGAACGACAGCGGAACGGTGTCCGGCCCGAATGGCGGGTACGGGGTGCAGACGTCGGCGGTCGGGTCCATCTCAGGCTCGTGTTGCCGGTGTTCACCAAAGTTGACAGGTGTCGGCGGAGGCGGCAGTGCGGCGGGCGGAGTGCCGGCCGGGGTTCACCCCTCGCCCGAACGGGTGCTAGGAATTGCCGACCGATCACCCGACGTTCGCCCCAGGAGACGCTTTCCGATGTCCACCGCCGTCCCGCACCCGCAAGCGCACCCGCAGACGCAAACGCCGACGACCCCGAACAACCTGCTCATCGCCATCCTGTCCGCGTTCATCTTCTTCCCCCTCGGCGCGCTCGCCCTGGTGAACGCGGCGAAGGTGAACAAGCTGGCCGCCGAGGGCAAGACGGCCGAGGCGGAGGCGGCGTCGGCCGGCGCGAAGAAGTACGCGTACATCGCCATCATCACCGGGGTGGTGCTGTCGGTGGTGCTGTTCACCGTCAAGATGGCAACCGGTGGTTGAGCCACTGTTCGCCGCGAGCGGTGCGAGCGGACAAACCCGCTCGCACCGCTCGCGGCGAAGAACAAATCACTCCCCTACGTTCACCCGCTGGCGAGCTTCAGCCATCACCTCATCTCCGTCGAATAATTGGTTCGGATGCTGTTCGGCGAATGCCAACCGCTCGGCCAGCATCGCCTGAATCTCCGGGTCGTCTCGCACGTCGGCCAAGTCGTCGCCGTCCAACTCGCCAAACAACCACTCTCGTTCGGCGTCGGGTAGGGCGCGGATTTGCTCCAGCAGCTTCTGTGCGGCTTCACTCATAGCAGTCTCCTGCGAACACATCATTCGGTGAACAAGCCTATCACCTCACGCCACCGAGTGCCATCAGCACCAAGATCGCCACGAACACAGACATGACAATAACCACACAACCCACCCGCGCAATCGCACGGCCGGGGGCGTCCGGTCCGTATGCACGCACGTCAGGTTCGATCAGAATGACGCGCATCTCTTCTTGCATACCGTCCAAGATTCGACCCAGTCGGGTCGGTTTCTGCGGGGGTGGCGGAAGCGGGGGCGGCTGTGACACGAAGTCCAACACCACCCTGATCGTCCAACACCCCATGACATGGCTTTCACACACCCGGCAGTGATCGAGGATCACTGGGTCATCACACCCCGCTTCTTCCAGTGCGTCCGCCAGAATCGGCATCCGGTCGAACGCTTGATCGACCCGAATGCCGCGGGCCAGCGCGAGCACCGCCTCCGTCCGCCAGTGGTCTTCAAACGGCCAGCTCTTCCCGTCGTCCCGTGGGATCTGATCGCCGCATGTCAGACTCGCCGGGTGCGGGCTCACAGGGTCGGGCCGATTTGCCACGGGGCGAACTCCTCCTCGCCGACGCCGTGGATCTCGCTCTTGGTTTGCTTCCCGCTCGCGGTGGCCAGGATGGCGTCGAAGATCTGCCGGCCCACCACCTCGACCGGCGTGCCGTCCAGGATCACCCCGGCGTTGATGTCCATGTCCGACTCCATCCGCTCGTACAGCGGGGTGTTGGTGGCCACCTTCAGGCACGGGGCCGGCTTGCACCCGTACACGCTCCCGCGGCCGGTGGTGAACACGCACACGTTCGCCCCGCCGGCCACCACGCCCGTCATGCTCACCGGGTCGTACCCCGGCGTGTCCATCACCACGAACCCCTTCGCCGTCACCGGCTCGGCGTACCGCACCACGTCCACCATCGCCGTGCTGCCGGCCTTCGCGATCGCCCCCAGGCTCTTCTCGTAGATGGTGGTCAGCCCGCCCTTCTTGTTCCCCGGACTCGGGTTGTTGTTGATCTCCGCCCCGAACACGCTGGTGTACCACTCCCACCACTTGATGCGGTCCACCAGTTTCTGCCCGACTTCGGGGCTCACCGCCCGCCGGGTGAGGACGTGCTCGGCCCCGTAAATCTCCGGCGTCTCGGCCAGGATGCTCGTGCCGCCGTGCTGCACCACCAGGTCCGATGCCACGCCGAGGGCGGGGTTGGCGGTCACGCCCGAGTTGCCGTCCGACCCGCCGCAGTTGGTGCCGAGCAGGATGTGCTTGGCCGGCAGTTGCACCCGCTTCACGTCGTTCACCCCCGGCAGCAGGTCGATCACCGCCTTCACACCGGCGTCGGTCGTCTTGCCGATCCCGCCGGTCTCCTGGATGGTCAGCACCGTCGGCGGCTTCTTCGTCACCGTCGCCCCGCCGCCCAGTTGGATCAACTCCAGGTGCTGGTGTTCGACCAACTCGCGGGCCTGCACGATCTCGCACCCGAGGCCGATGAGGATGTACGCGGCCACGTTCGGGTGGTTGGCGAACCCGGCCAGGGTGCGTTCCAGTTGCTTGTGGTCCGGCCCCTCGTACTGGTGCCCGCAGCCCATCTTGTGGACGATCGGGATCACCCCGTCCACGTTCGGGTAGTCCTTCAGCACCCCGCTCGCCTTGATCCGCTCGGTGATGTACTTGCTGGTGCTGGCCGAGCAGTTGACGGTGCTGATGACGGCGATGTAATTCCGGGTGCCGTACCGCAGGTGGGCGGGTTTGCCCGGCCCGCGGTCGTACCCCATGAACGACAGGTGTTCGGCCGGCGGCGGGAGCGGGGCGGGCAGGTCGGCGCCGAAGGCGTAGTCGCGGGCGAACGCCTCAGCCTTCACGTTGTGGACGTGGACGTGGTCGCCGAGGCCGACCGGCTTGGACGCGAACCCGATCACCTGACCGAACTTGTAAACCGGGTCACCTTCCTTGATCGGCCGGACGGCGAACTTGTGCCCCATCTCGATGCCGTTCGCCACCGGCACCGTGCCGCCTTCAAACGTGAGTGTGGTGCCGGCCGGGATGCCGCGGGCGGCGACCGCGATGTTGTCCTGCGGGCGGAGGTGGACGGCGTACTTGGTGAGCGGGACGGCGGCCATGTGGGACAGTCCGGTGGGTGGGAAAGGTCTTCCCCTTTATCGTATCCCACAGGGTGTGTGAAAACGCCGACGGGCCGACCGCCCCCCGCGGCCGACCCGTCGTTCCCTCCCCCGAGGGTGGGTTGGTGAGTTCCGCCCGCTCCGCGGGCGGCGACTCTCACTTGTCGAACACGCTGTCGCCGAGGCCGGCGTTGAACACCAGCTTGACGAAGCTGACGCACTCCAGCAACTCGCCCGTCTTCTCGCCGGTCTTCGGGGCGTCGTAGGCCTCGAACCGCACCGGCAACTTGTACTCGGTGTCGACGTACACCACCATGCGGGCGGCGAACCGCTTGGCGTGGGCGCGGTCGCAGAAGATCTCGTACTTGGTGCACGGGCGGTCGTTGAACTTGTACTCGGACATCACCACCTGCGGGCTGGCCTTGGCCACCTTCTCGGCGTCCAGGGCGGCCTCCACCCGCTTCAGGATCGCCCCGATGCCGGTGCTGGTGACGGCGTACTTGCTGTCCACGGTGGCTTTCGCGTCGTCGGCGGCCACGCTCACGAACCCGCCCGCCCCGGCCACCCCTGCCGCCTTCACCCGCACCTTCTCGTCCTTCCGCCCGCCCATGTACGCCAGCTCCTGGTTGAACAGGCTCTTCGGGGCGAGGGTCAGGGTGTACACGCTGAACGGCTCGGTCCGCACGCGGATCTCGGCCGTCTGCTCGGCCTGCAACTTCCCGCCCACCCGCTCCTGCCGCACCATGTACCCGCTGTAGTCGCGGGTCTTGGCGTAGGTGGCCTTGGCGTCGGCGAGCGCCTTCGCCCACGCCTCTTCGCCCTTCACGCTGGCGTCCACGATCTCCACTTTGGCCGACGCCGGGACGATGTCGGTCGGCGCGACCGGCTTGGGCGGGTCGGCGGCGACCACCAGACCGGCGGACAGGAAGACGGAGCAGAGCGTAGCGCGGGTCATGTCGGGCACCCCACCAGGGTGGAACGGCGGATCCGGCGGCCGGAACGCGACCGCGACGGGCGGGGGCATAGCGTGAGTTGCGGGGCGTGGGAAGGGGAAGTTGCGAAGCGGCGGGGGGCGATCAGCGGAACGATTCCTTCACCACCAGCCGCTGGGCTTCCGGCAACGAGCACTCCTGGACGGCCATCACCGCCCGCGCCAGCCACACCAACCCGAGGCCGCGGTGTAAATGCATCTCCCGAATCGCATCCCCTAACGACAGACCAGTGGCCAGCAGCCCGCGGAGTTCGTCGGCACAGGCGCGATAGTCATCCGGACCGACGTGCATGTCGTCACTCCAGGTAACACTTCTCGGCGGCACGGGAGCGGCCATCGGTGGTGAAGTCGAAGAACACGCCCATCCCAACCTCGCTCACCCGCTGATTTCGACTCTCTGGTTCGGGCCGTCGAGCACCACCTTGAATCGGTTCAGCACGTCGCGGCCGAGGACGGCGTACCGTTCGGCGATGCCGCCCATCACCTCCACCTCCAGCGGCGGGAAGTCGCGGACCACGAGTCGGACGGTGAAGACGGGCAGCAAACTGGTGTGGCCGTCGAACCCCGTCGCCGACAGGTGTTCGACCGGGATCAGCCCGAGGCGGGTGACCACCTGGTCCGGCAGGACGGTGACATCTGCCCCGCTGTCGAGGAGGGCCGGGACGTCCGTCGCCCAGTCGTCACTCCCGATCGCAGCGACATTCAGCAGGGCGAGCGGGGCGGGCGGGCGGGCTATTGAGGATGACGGTCCGGTACGGGTAGCGGAACAACATCCCGACGGCTCCGGTGTGGGAGTTGCTTCGGTCAGGCGAGCGGGGACCGCCAAACGGACGGCAGGACGACGGGCGCCGGCGGCGTGGCGGAGACCCGACGGACGAGGACGGGCACATACCCGACGAGGGCGTAAGCCTGCTTGGCCGTCTGCACCCGATCCGCCCCGACGGCGATCACCTTCCCCTGGTGGATCGCGACGAACTGGTCACGGTGAGAGGTGAGCAATTCCGGGAGCATCCTGGCGAAGGCCTGCTCCTCATCGGCCAACGGGTTCATCCGGGGTGGTGGGAAGTCGAACTCGGGCAACTCGATGGTGACGGCTTCTTCGGGCACGGGAAACACCTCGGCGGCATCGCTGAATCATACCGCACGGCCACGGCTCGCACCACCCGGCGGCGGATTCACCCTATGATGCCGCCGTCCGCTTGCTCCCCGCCGGCCGCCCGCCCACAATACGCCCGTCCCTTCCCCGGAGCCAGAGCCATGCTCTCCCGCCGCTCGTTCCTCGCCGGGTCGGCCGCCGTCACGGCCGCCGCCACCCTCCCCCGGTTCGCCACCGCCGCCGACGCCGACCCGTTCGGCGGGTTCACCGTCGGCATCCAGAGCTACACCTTCCGCAAGTTCGACCTGGAGCGGGCGCTCAAGGCGATGAAGGACCTGGGCGTGCGGCACGCCGAGTTCTTCCGCAACCACATCCCCGTCGAGACGACCGGCGACAAGATGAAGGCGATGAAGAAGCTGCTCGCCGAGTACGGCGTCAGTCCGGTGTCGTTCGGCGTCGAGTCGTTCAGCAAGGGGAAGGAGGACGAGGCGAAGAAGCGGTTCGCGTTCGCCGCCGAGCTGGGGGCCAAGTACTTGAGCGCCGACCCCGACCCGGACAGCCTGGACATGCTCGACAAGCTGGTGGCCGAGTACAAGATCGGCATCGCCATCCACCCGCACGGGCCGGTCGGCGGGGGGAAGATGCACCGCTGGCGGTCGGCCGAGCCGATCATGAAGGCGCTGAAAGATCACCACGAGCTGATCGGCACCTGCCTGGACACCGGCCACCTGATCCGCTCCGCCCAACTGGACGTGAAGCTCGACCCGCCGGCCGAGGTGAAGACGATGGGCGCCCGCAACTTCGGCCTGCACCTGAAGGACCACGACAACAAGCGGAAGACGGACGTGGTGTTCGGCGACAAGACGGGCGTGTTGGACGTGCTGGGCGTGCTGAAGGCGCTCCAGGAGGTGAAGTTCAAGGGGTACATCGCCATCGAGTACGAGGCGAACGAGAACGACCCGACGGCCGACGTGAAGGCCTGCCTCACCTACCTGAAGGAGCAGATCAAGAAACTGGGGTGAGGTGAAACGGAACCGGGAACGCAGTGACCGGGTGGGGTAGTACCCACCCGGTCACTGCGTTCCCGGTTCCATCGCCCCGCCCGCTCAGTCACCCGTCTTCATGCCGAACATGCCGGCCACCCCGCGGGAGATGGGCGCCTTCTGTGCGCTGCCGTTCATGGTGGTCACCACCTCGTAGGCCATCAGCCCGCCGAGCACCACCAGCAGGAAGGTGGGGGCGAGGGCCAGGATGGGAACGATCCCCCACTTGGGCGGCGGCGGGGCGACCACCTTCTCCACCACCTCCGTCCGCACCGGCCCGCGGCTCCGACCGCCGAGGGCGGTCGCCGCGTCTTCCTCATCGTCCTCCACCACCATCGGCTCTTCTTCCAGTGCCACCGGCTCCTCGTCCACCAGCGGCTCCTCGTCGTCCATGAGCACCACCTGGCTGGCGCTCTCGTCGTCCGCCGGCGCGTCGGTCGGGTCGATGGCCAAGTCGAAGTCCGAGTTCTCCAGGTCGGTGTCGGCCGAGTCCACCTGAAGGACCTCCGACCCGGACTCGTCCTCGCTCATCACCGGCAGCTCGAAGTCCGTCTCGAAGATGTCGCCCTCCTGCTGCACGTCGGCCGCCAGCTGGTTCATCGACTCGCTGTCCGAGTCGTCCAGGGTGAGTTCGAACTCGCTGCTCCCGGCGTCCATCCCCTTGCCGCCCGCCGACGGGATCGGCTTGCTCTTCGGCCCGCCCGACGGGGTGTCGAGGGCCAGCTCGAAGTCGCCGTCCGAGTCGTCGGACATCGGCGGCTTGCTCCCCTTCTTCTCCAGGTTCACCCCGCTGTCCGACGGGCGGCCCAGGTTGATCCCGCTCTGCGCCCCGCCGGACGTCGGCAGGTCGCCGCCCAGGGCCGACTCCTCGCTGCTGTCGTTATTCAGTTGCAGCTCGAACGAGTCGCTGTCCGAATCCAGGGACAGCTCGAACTCGCTGCTCCCGTCGTCCCCGCCGGAGTCCTTCGGGCCGGGGATCTTGTTCATTTTGCCAGACGACGACTTGGGGGCGGTCAGCTTGGCCGACGACTTGCCCAGCCCGACCCCGCTGGCCGGCGGCAGGTCGAGTTCGATCTCCTCGGTCGGCTGGTTGCCGCCGGCGTCCGCCCGCCTCGGGGTGGAGTCCAGCCGCACGTCGCTGTCCCCCTTCCCGCCGGACTTCGGCTTGCTCTTCGGCCCGCCGTTCGACGGCAGGCTGAAGATGTCGTCGCTGTCGTCGGCCACGTACAGCGGCGCCTCTTTGCCCGGCTTGGGCATGGGCTTGGGGGTGGGTGGGGTGAGCGACAACTCGTGGGAGGAGTCGTGCAGTGGGGAGGAGTCGCCGAGGGGCAGGCCGGGGTCGGACGCCTGGCCGAGGGCGCGGGCGAGTTCATCGATGTCGGCGGCGCGGAACCGCAGGGTGGCCCCGTCGCGGAACGAGCGGACGCTCTTCCAGTCGTCGCGGAGGCGGCGTTTGAACTCCTCGGGGGAGATGCCGAGGCGGGTGGCGGCTTCGTCCAGGGTGTACGTCTGTGCCATGGGTCGTCGCCGGGCGGTGGTGGGATCGCGAGAGGCGATGTGTAGCTGAGCTTACCTAATATTAAGGGGAAAGCGAAGCGGGACCAACGGAGAAAGGCGCGGGGTGTGGGGGAAAGCGCGCGGTTGTGCGGGAGGTTCCGACGGCGCGGCCGGCGGGCAACTTTTGACCGAAGCCCCCTTCCCACCAGCCGGGGTGGGCTATATAAATTCTCACTCACGGAAGGGGGCGTAGCTCAATTGGTTAGAGCACCGGACTGTCGATCCGGAGGTTGCGGGTTCGAGTCCCGTCGCCCTCGCTAGTGCAAGTCGATGCATCGCGGCGCAAATCGGCGAAAATTCCCACAGATTCCAACAGCTTCGACGGGTGTGAGGTCCGGCCGTCCGGACCCTCCGGGGTGCATCCGTGGGCACCCGAACGCACCCCGTTGCACACGGCTTGTGCAACACCGTGTGCAACATCCGGGGCGGCGGTGGGCACCAGTGCGGGCAGTTTCCCGACCGCCCCGGCCAGGTCGTCGTGCCGCTTGTGGACGTACCGGGCGGTCACTTCCGGGCGGCTGTGCCCGGCCAGTTCCTGAACGGTCCGCAGGTCGGCCGTCTTCCCCAGCATGGTCAGGTAGCTGTGCCGCAGGCTGTGGAAGTCGGCGTACTCCGGCCCGTCCGGCCCCGGCACCGAGTACGGGATGCCGGCCGCCTCCAAATCCCCGCGGAGCATCTCCGCCCCACGCTTGTCCCGCGCCCACCTCCCACCCCATACGGGTTCCCCGACCGGCTTGCCGCCGGTGTACGCTCGCAACTCGGCGGCCACGTCGGCCGGGATCGGCTGCACCTTCACCTTGCGGCTCTTGTTGAACCGGGCGGGCAGGGTGACGGTGCCGGCGGGGAAGTCGAAGTCGGCCGGCGTCAGGTTCGCCAGGGCGTTCGCCCGGAAGCCGATGCCGGCGGCGGCCAGGTACAGCGTGTACCGGGCTTGGCCGTCCAACCCGCGGAACGCCCGGCCGCTGGAGCGGGTGGCGTCGAACAGCCGGCGGAGTTCGTCGGCGGTCAACTCCCGGCGGGCACGGCGCACGTCCACGGCGGCGTCCTTGTCGAATTCGAGCGCGTCCATCGGGTTCGCCCCGATCCGCTTGGCCTTCACCAGCCAGCGGAAGAACCCCCGCACCGCCCGCACGTAATGGTTGGCCGTCCCCGGCCCGGCCCCCTTCGCCCGGTTGGCCGCCAGCGCCTCCACGGTCGCCCGCGGGTAGCGGCGGGCCTTCCCGTTCCCGGTCGCGGGCAGGTGCCACCGGCGGATCAGGTTGGCCACCGCCGTCCCGCTCACACCGAGTAGCTCGGCCACCCGGCCGGGCGTGAACGCCTCGCCGTCGGGGACGGCAACCGGCGTGCTCCCCCGGCGGAGGGCGGTCAGCCACTCCGCCACCCGTGCGGCATCGGCGTCGGCCAGGAACACGCACCCGCACCCGGCGAACAGGGCGGTCAGCCGCTGGCGGGTGAGGGTGACGTGCTGGCCGGTGTCGCCCTTCGCGGTCAGCGCGGCGGCGTAGTCGGCCAGGTGGTCGGCGAGCGGGCGGCGGACGTGCTCCTCCTGCGGGTCGAACAGCCCTAGCCGCTTCCGCTCGGCCACCGCCGCCAGCTTGTTCAGCTTGGCCTGGGCGGCCTGCTTGTCGGCGGTGTCCAGCTTCACCGGCACCCATTTCCCGTTGGCGTCCTTCAGCTTGCCGTACCACTTGGACGCCTTCGCCCGGTAGCGGCTGCCGTCGGCCGTCAGGGGGTGGAAGACTTCCCGACCCCGCTGGTCCTTCAGCCGCACGTGCGGCTTGCCCTTGTGCGTGACGACCGCGGCGTCGGGCGGGAGCGGGCGGGTGACGGTGGGCTTGTACAGGCTGGCCATTCGGTGGCTCTCCGGGACGGGTGTAGAGGTTAACGGGCGTCGGCCGCGGGGTCAAACGTGGGGGCGGGTTTCGGCTTCGGCTTCACCACGCCCGCGGCGGCGAACAACTCGGGCAGGTCGAGGCGGGCGACGGGGTGAAGCCGCTCCCACTGGTCCGCCCCTCCGACGGCGAGCAGCCCGACGGCCGGCGGGATCAAGCCCGCCGGGTCGAGGGCGACGGTCCGCCCGGTGCCGGGGTCGCACCCGTACCACCGCTTCCCCGCCAGCACCGCCAGCACCCCGGTGCGGAGCACTTCGAGCCGCACGGCCAGGGCGTCGGGCGGGTCGGCGGAGAGGACCAGTTCCCCCGCGTCGGTGTCGGGGTCACACCCGATCTCCCGCAGGGCGGCGAGCAGTTCGGCGGCGGTCACTCGGCACCCCCTTCCGACCCGCCCGCCCGCTCGCGGCGGGTGTACCGGCCGCTCGGGGTGAACGGCCGCTTGCCCTTCGGCGTCTCGGGCGGTGCGGGGTCGTTGCCCTCCGGCCGACAGCCGACAAAAGCCGACGCATCGCCGGTTTCCTCTGGAATCGGCGGGGTCGGCGGGGTGGGGTCGGCGGTCGCGTCGGCTCGGGAGTGCAGCACGAACAGCGGGCCGGCGGGTCGGCCCTTGTTGTCGGTGTCGGGTTCCTCCCACGACCCGTACCCCGCGTTCACCAGCGCGTCGAGCGCCGCCTCCGCCGCCTCCGTCGTCGGGTACTTGCGGTTGCTCCGCATCAGGTCGCGGGGGCGAACCTGCCCGCCCTTCCGCTTCACCCACTCGGCCAGATGCCGCCCCTGACGGTCTTCCGACGACTCGGCGAGCATGGCGTACACCCGCTCGGCCTCGCCGACGAGCCAGCGGGCGAGCGTCTCCCCCGCCCGCATGGCCTCGTCGCCCACGCTCCCCCGGCCGGGGTCGCGGCCGGCGGCGGCCTCACTGACGCAGTGCCACACCAGCGCCAGCCGCAGGGCGAACCGCACCGCCTTCGGCATCACCGCCGCCATCGGTCCGCCGTCGATGCCCTCGGCGGTGGCGGCGAACTCGTCGTTCAGCCGCTTGAACCGGTCCAGGGCGATGGCATCCAGCCGCACGGCCAGTGGCCCGTTCCTCGCGTCGAACGGCAGTTGGCGGAGCAAATCGAGCACCTCGGCGAACCGCCGTTCGGTATCGTCGGACAGTTCGGCGTCGCTCCACTTGGGGCAGTGCTTGGGCGGGTAGGCGAACCCGATGCGGGCGGCCAGCCCGCTCTCGACGAACGCCGGGTCGTTCAGCGTCCGGGCCAGCACGCCCGGCTGAATCCCGCCCGTCACGGCCACGAACGCGCGGTCGGCCTCCACCTCTTTCGGCTCGCCCGTCCGCCGCATGTACCGCACCGGCCCGGCGTCGAACATGCTCAGCCAGTTGGGCATGTCCGACCCGCCTGTCTTGCCCTTGTACTGGGTGAACGACGACAGCCACCCGTCGGCCTCGTCCCGAAGCACGGCCAACCCCCGCGGCGAGGTGGTGCTCTCCACGGTCAGACGTTCGATGGTGGTGTCGATGACCGCGAACCGCGCCCGCACGGGGCGGGCGGGTTCGCGGTCCGGGTCTTGGTCGTCTTGCTCCTTCCACGCGGCGAGGTCGGCCTCGTACTTCTGCATCGCGGCGCGGTACTCATCCTTCAGTACGGTGTCGATGCAGAACGCCCTCTTCGCGGCCGGGGTGAAGGCGGGCGACTTGCCGGTGCCGCTGTCCCCCACGCACAGCAGCCACAGCAGCGGGGGCTGCTCGTACCCCCGCTTCACCCGGACGGTGAGCGCGTTCCCGACGGCGGTGCCGGCCACCACCAGCGCGGGCAGGG
>CAYMHO010000130.1:0-13286 GCA_964390195.1 uncultured Fimbriiglobus sp.
GCAAGTGAAGCCGCGGCACGCCATCGCCGTGACGGTCGGGCCGACGGCCGAGCCGCTCACGCTCGCCGAGGTGAAGGCCCACTGCACCATCCAGCACGCCGCGTTCGACGCCCTGTTCCTCCGGTGGCTGAAGGCCGCCCGGCAGATGGTCGAGGAGGCGAGCGGGCGGAAGCTGCTCACGCAGACGGTGCGGGTGGACTTCGACGCCTTCCCGTGCGGGGCCGACCCGCTCGAGCTGCCCGTGCGGCCGGTGCAGGCGGTGACCGGGGTGAGCTACAAGCGGGCGGAGGACGGGGCGGACACCGCCCTGACCGGGTTCCAGACGTGGCTCAGCCACGACCCGCCGCTGGTCGGCCCGCCGGCGGCCGACGGCTGTTGGCCCGCGGTGGACGCCCGGCAGATGGCCCCGGTGTCGGTGACCGCGACCGCCGGCGACGGCGGGGCGGCGAGCGTGCCGTACCACGCCTGCCAGGCGATCCTCCTGGCCGTCGGCTACTGGAACGGGTTCCGCGGGGACGGCAAGGACCCGGGCGGCTGGGAGTCCATCCCCGGCGAGGCCGGGCTGCCGGCCGCGGCCGTCCGCCTGATCAACCTGCTCAAGCGGAAGAGGTACGCATGACCGCCGGCGAGCTGCGGGACCTGGTCGTCTGGTTCCGCCCGGTCCGCACCCGGAAGGACGGCGGGCAGGAAGCCAGGACGTACCTGCCGGTTCACCCGCCCCTGTCCGCGAAGGTCGAGCAGGCCGCGGGCACCGAGCAGGACGCCCACGACCAGCCGGTCATGATCCGCCTGTACGTGGTGACCGTCCGAGACAAGCCGCACGACGTGGGCCAGGACTGGCTGGGGGTCTGGAACGGGCTCACCCTGAACGTCAAAGGCCAGAGGCGCGAACACGACAGCGGCGACGACTGGCTGATGCTCGACTGCGTCGAGCTGGCCGCCGCGACCACCTGACCCCAACCGGAGTGACCCATGTCGTTCACCGGCTCGCTGGTGCAGACCCTGACCATCGACGGGGTGGCGTTCCGCCGCACCCTGTCCGGCACCGGGAACTCGGTCGAGAAGGCCACCCCGAGCGTCCCCGCGGCCAAGGCGGGCACCCTGTCCGCCCGCACCGACAACGACACCGGCACCCTGACGCTCGGCTCCGGGCACGGGGTGACCGACGGCCAGCTGATCGACGTGTACTGGACCGGCGGCAGCCGCCGCGGGATGACCGTCGGCACCGTCGCCGGCACGTCGGTGCCGGTGGACGGGGGGAGCGGGGACAACCTGCCGGCGGCCGCCACGGTGGTCACCGCGGCCGTACCCACGCAGGTGTCGATGGCGGTGACCGGCGACGACGTGGACGCCATCGGGTCGTACAGCTCGGCGTACGGGTGGGTGGTGTACCGCAACGGGTCGACCGTCCTCCTGACCCACCGCATCGACCCGGCGAACGGCGACTCGGACCAGTGGGTGAGCGGGAGCGATATCACCAACCCGCTCGCCGGGGTGAGCGTGACGAACGTGCTGTTCAGCCACGCCGACAGCACCCAGGCCCGCGGGATGACCGCCGCCGTCATCCACTGACCGCGGAGGGTTGAGATGGCCGCCCGGACCGTCGCCACCGCCACCGTCAACGGCTCGGCCGCCCTGCGGAAGAAGCTGCTCGACGCCGGCCCCAAGAAGTTGCGGCCGGCCTGCCGGTCGGCGGCGGCCAAGGCCGGGCGGGTGGTGGCGAAGGCGGCCAAGCCGATGGCCGCCAAGCGGACAGGATCGCTGGCGAAGGCGATCGGGTCGAAGGTGGCGGCCCGCAAGAAGACGCCCGGGTTCGTGGCCATCGTCGGCCCGCGGCGGGACAGCGACAAGGTCATCGCCCGGAGCGTGGCGGCGGTGGCCGCGGGCAAGCGGAAGAAGGCCATCCGGCGGCGGTTCGCCCGGATGGCCAAGTACCAGGGTCGGGAGATCAAGGTGGACCCGGTGAAGTACGCCCACCTGGTCGAGTTCGGGCGGAAGGCGGTCGGGCCGACGAAGAGGAATGCCCTCTCGTTCACCGACCGGCCGGCGGTGCGGAAGAAGGCCAAGGCCGCCGCCCCGAAGCCGTTCCTCGGGCCGGCGTGGCGGGGGAGCGAGGCACACGTGCGGGCGGTGGTCGAGACGACGCTCGCCGAGGCGGTGCGGAAACTGGGGGGCGGCGCGTGATCGACCCGCGGCTGATCGTCGCCCTGACCGAGTGGCTGAAGGCCCGCGTGCCGGCGGTCGGCGACCGGGTGCAGCCGCTGGCCGCCGCCGTCCCGGACGTCGGGCCGTTCGTCGCCTACGGCGGGACGCTCCACGACCACGAGCTGACGCTCAAGGACCTGACCGGGTTCGTCAAGGCCCGGGTGCTGCTGCTGGTGTGGCACACCGACCACCTGCGGGCGTGTCACCTGGCCACGAAGATCGTCGGCACGAAGGCCGACCCCGGGCTGCACGGGCGGGCCGGGCCGCTGGCGTACCCGGCGATCGACGTCGGCGAGGACGACCCGATCCCGGACGGCCAGGTGGCGGTGCAGCGGTGCTTCTTCCTGCCCGACTCGGTGCAGCGGGACGTGGCCCCGATCGACGGCAGCGAGGACCGCTGGTTCTGCGTGCCGCTGGAGTTCGAGATCCGATACACCGCCGGGTGACCGGCCAGGGGGAGCATCATGCCGCAGAACAGCGACCCGATCCTCGGCTACACCGCCGGCCTGTACGTGGCCGACTACCCGGCCAACGGCGTGCTGGACGCGGCCGCCGTCAGCGCCGCCACCAACCTGGTCGAGATCGAGCAGCTGATCGAGATCACCCCCGAGGGGACGGAGTACGGGGACAAGCGGGAGACGCACCTGAAGTCGGCCGCGGCGGTCCACGAGTTCGGGGCCGGGTGGGGGGACCCGCGGACGGTCACCTTCCGCCAGTACTACACGGAGGTGAACAAGGCCCGGCTGCTCTCCCTCGAGCCGCGGGCGTACACCCCGCCGGCCGGCACGCCGCCGGCCGACACCCCCGTCCCCCGCGGCGGCAAGTCGGCCGGCGGGACGGTGTACACCACGGCCGACCAGCCCCTCCTGCACCTCGACCTGTACCTGTGGGTCCGCGTCTACCCGGACGGGTCGAAGGTCGGCTTCCTCGGCTTCCTGAAGAGCCACGACGACGGCAACCAGAACACCGAGTACACCGCGGTCGACCCGACGGGGGTCAGCCGCGTGCGGGGCACGCGGGTGTGCGTCGGGGTGCCGTGCCCCTGCCCCCCCCGGGGGGTGCGGACGTCCGCACCCGGCCCCCCTCCCGCGGAGCGACCATGCTGACGAAATCGGACTTCCTCGCCCGGTTCACCCCGCCGAAGCCGGAATCGGTGCCGATCCCGGGTGCGGGGGACGTGCTCATCGCCCGGATGAACGCCCGGGCGGCCGACGAGTACGCCAAGGACCTGAAGGCGGCGGCCGACGACCTGGCCCGCGGGACCATCCTCACCCACGCCGTCGTGGACGAGTCCGGCAAGCGGCTGTTCGCCACCGCCGACGCCGCCACCCTGGCCGACCTGCTGGGCAAGCCGGTCGCGGACCTCATCATCGACGAGTTCGCCGACCTGAACGAGCTGAACGGAAAAAAAGCCTGACGGACGACGAGCGGTTCGGCTTCCGGCTGGCCCTGGCCCTCGGCGTCTGGGACGTGGACGGCATGCTGGAGGCGATGCCGGCCGGGCTGTACGCCCGCTGGCGGCGGTTCTTCGCCGTCGAGCCGTGGGGGTTCCGGTGGGACTGGCTGCACACCGGCACCGTGGCGTCGGCCGTCATCAACACGCGGTTCGGCCGCGACAAGAAGTCGAAGCCGGTGAAACCCGAGATGTTCGTGCCCGAGGCCCGGCCGCCCAAGAAGCCGCGGACGTGGCAGGAAGAGAAGGCCCTCATGATGGGCTGGGCGGGCGTGCCGCCGGCCAAACCTCCGCCCGCGACGGGTGAGCCGTGTCGAACACCATCGGCAGCCTGAACATCAAGATCGGGGTCGACTCCGCCCCGGCGGCCGCCGGGTTCAAGGAGCTGACCGGCGAGCTGAAGGTGTTCGTCCACCAGGTGGAGGGCGTCAAGCCGGCCGGGCTGAAGGACACGGTCGACCACCTGAAGAACGCGGCCGACGCGGCCGACAAGGCGAAGGGGTCGGTCGGCGGGCTGTGGGACAAGCTGAAGGGGCTGGCCGGGTCGGCCGTCAAGGGCGGGATCGCCGGGATCGCGGCCGGCCTGACGCTCGGGCTGGGGTCGGTCGGGGTGGGCGGCTTGGGCGAGGTGCTCGGCGGGTCGGTCGACCTGGCGGCCAAGGCCGAGGCGAGCGCGATGGCGTTCGAGGTGATGACCGGGTCGGCCGAGCGGGCGAAGGAGGTGATGCGGGACATCCGCACCTACGCCAAGGAGTCGCCGTTCGGGGTGGAGGGGACGACCAAGGCCACCCGCGGGCTGATCGCCTACGGGCTGGCCGCCGAGAAGGCGGTGCCGACGGTGCGGATGCTCGGGGACGTGGCGGCGGCCAGCGGGGACGACGCCGGCGAGACGCTCGACCGGCTGGTCCTGGCCTACGGGCAGGTGTACACCGCCGGCCGGCTGATGGGCACCGAGCTGAAGCAGTTCACCGAGGCCGGGGTGCCGCTCATCGACGAGCTGGCCAAGGTGATGAAGCGGCCGAAGGCGGAGATCAAAAGTCTGGCCGAGACCGGGAAGGTGGGGTTCCGAGAGGTGGCGCTGGCGTTCCGCGGGATGACCGCCGCCGGCGGGCGGTTCGCCGGCATGAGCGAGAAGTACGCCGACACCTTCCAGGGCACCATCGACCGGCTGACCGACGGCATCGACGACCTGAAGCGCGAGTTCGGGGTCGCCCTGATCGAGGAACTGGGGCTGAAGGACGCGGCCAAGGACGGGGAGAAGTTCGCCGGCGAGATGAAGCGGCTGGTGGCCGACCTCCGCCCGGCCATCCGCTTCGTCGGCGACCTCGGGCGGGGCATCGGCCAGGTGCTGGGCGAGGGCGTCCGCAACGCCCCGCTGTTCGCCCAGGTGTTCGGGGCGGCCCTGCGGAAGGCCAGCCCGGAGTTGGCCGCCTACGCCGACCGGGCGGTCAAACTGATCCAGGACCTGCGGGACTTCAAACTCGACCCGGATCAGGTGATCGACTTCGCGGTCGACCTGGGCGTCGCCCTCGGGCGGGTGGTCGACAACCTGATCACCGACCTGGGTGGCGGGTTGCAGTCCATCTACGAGCAGCACGTCAAGCCGATCGTGGATGCGATGAAGGACGCGGCCAAGACGTGGGCGGACTTCAAGACGATGATCGACGGCCCGGCGAACGCCTGGGACGCGGTCAAGTGGAAGCACGACAAGCTGGGCATGAAGGACCGCGGGGAGATCCCCAACCAGCCGCAGTTCGTGAAGGACATGACGGGCAACCCGACGCTCGACCGCTGGTGGCAGTCCGTCAAGAAGAAGGAGTTCAAGCCGGCCGACGAGCTGCGGAAAGCGGGCGTTCCCGAGGAGGTGATTGCCAACCAGTCGGCCGTGCGGGACCGGCTGGTCGACCTGCTTCGGGACCTGGACGCCGCCCAGCGGGAGTTGGCCGAGGCCGAGTTCACCAGCAAGTTCGACGTGGACCTGGTGAAGGCGAAGAAGGCCTTCAACCGCATCGCCGAGTTGAAGAAGCAGCTATCCGACCTCGGTCGGGACGCGGCCGGGGTGGCGCAGTTCTCGGGCATGACCGGCGACCTGATCATCCGCGGGGAGAACCTGAGCCGGGCCGAGGCGCCGAAGGCCGGCCCGCTTGAGGCCCGCGCCCGACAGATGAAGGACTGGGCGGCGGAGGAGAAGAAGCTGCGGGATGCGTTCCGGGCGGGGCGGGATGACAAGCGGACCATGGGCGGCGGGCTGCGGTTCGGGCTGGACTTCACCAACGCGGCCAACGCCGCGGCGAAGGCGTTGGGGAAAGCCCGCAAGGAGCTGGAGGGGCTGGCCGTACTGCCGGACATGCCGGCGGCGGCGGTCGACACGTTCGTCGCCCCGCAGCTGCCGCCGGTGGTCGAGTACGGCACGGCCGAGTTCGCCCGCCTGGCCGGCCAGGCCATGTCCCAGCCGCTGGACACCGAGGCGGACCTGTTGCGGCGGATCCTGAGCGTGAACGAGGAACAGCGGGACGCCCTGGTGGCCGCCCGGTTCGCCCCCGCCCCCGTCCCCGTGAGGCTGTCCGAGTAATGGCCGTCCGCACCGCGAAGATCGTGCCCGAGGACGAGGGCGGCCGCAAGACGCCGAACGAGCGGTCGTACCGCCACGTCTGGCAGGTGGAGTGTACGGACACCCTCGACACTGCCGTGCAGGTGTTGGCCAGCCCACTCCTGCCGCAGATGGGCGACGCCTACACCGGGTGGACGCACTTCAACGGGGTGTACTCCGCCAAGGCGGTGACGGACGACCCGTATTCGGTGGTGGTGGACCGGCGGGCGAAGCGGTCGAACGACGGCCCGTTCACGTGGGAGGTGACGATCGCGTACGAGGGGATCGACAGCCCGATGGCCAAGCCGGCCGACGTGAAGTACAGCCAGGTGCCGTACCAGGAGCAGGTGATTCAGGACCGCAACGGCGGGTTCGTCATGAACTCGGCCGGCGACCTGTACGACGGCGGGCTGACCAAGGACTTCCAGCGGGGGCTGCTGACGATCACCCGGAACGTGCCGTACGACGGGTGGGACCCGGACCTGGCCGAGCGGTACCGGAACACCCTCAACCTGAACCCGTACCGGCACGGCGGCCTGCTGCGGGGGGGCCAGCCGATCGAGTCCCCGCCACGGACGGCCAAGATCAAGACGCTCGACGCCGACCGGCAGGTGATGCGGCAGAACCCGAACCCGGCCAACGCCGGGTACTTCTGGCAGGTGACCTGTCAGATCGAGTTCGACTACTCGACCTTCTTGAACTCGAACGGGCTGCGGCTGTCGCGGGTGTGGCGGAAGGTGCTGGCCGACGTCGGGTACCACGAGCTGATCGCCGGCATCAGGAAGCCGATCCGGTTCGGCCAGCAGCCGGTCAGCACCCCGCAGCTGCTCGACGGGAAGGGGCGGCTGCTCGCCACCTACGGGGAGAAGCCGGCGGTCACCTCGCTCGGGGCCGCCCCGCCCGGCGGCGCGGTGATCGCCGAGCCGGACGACTACTACTTCACGACCAAGAACAAGGCCCTGGTGGTGGCCGACCCCGGCGTGCTGGCCAACGACTCGGACGGAGACGGCGACCCGGCATTGCGGCAGGTGGTGGTGGTATCCACCACCAACCTGCACGGCACGCTCACCCTGAACAACAGCGGCGTCGGCGGCGGGTTCACCTACACCCCCGACTCGGATTACCGCGGGTGGGCCTCGTTCGACTACAAGGTGAACAACGGCCTCGACGGGAACACCACCACGGCCATCATCCTGGTGGCCGACCCGATCGTGCCGGTGAACGTGTTCGAACTGTACGACCCGGCGGACTGGGACCCGATCGCCCCCTGGGTGGCCAACTGGTGAACAACCCGCCCGCCGAACTGAGCGTCCGCGACGCCGCCCGCATCGGCCGGGCGACGGCGTTCGTGGACCGCCTCGACCGGGGCGGGCTGAACCAGACCCGCCTGCCGCCCGCCGGGGAGCGGCCGCAGCCGCCGCCGGTGTGGGTGGTGAAGGTGACGGGCGAGGCGGACGGGTACGGGCTGTACCCGGCCAAGTGCCGGGAACTGGCCAAGAGCGGCGGCGGGTGGGCGTGGGGCGACCTGACCCCGGACGAGGACTGCTACGCCTACCACGTGACCGGGGAAGCGCTGGCGGTCGGCGACACCGGGGTGGGCGTGTGCGCCGGGTCGAACCCGGACGACGGGCACACGGTGTTCGCCCTGGGGTGGAGCAAGGAGGGCGGCCCGTCGGCCGCCGCCCCGACGTGGGGGTACGCCAGCCTCGGCACGCCGGTCGAGATCCCCACCGACTACCCGTACGCCTCGGTGGTGGTGCTGACCGTCACCCTGCCGACGGCCGGGGTGTACCTGCTCAACTACACCCTGACCACCGGCATCAACGCGACGGAGGCGGACGCGATCAGCGTGTGCGTCCTGTCCGGCCTGACCATGTGGGACGGGGCCACGCAGGTCGGGGCGACCCCGCAGGCGGTGTCGAACTACTTCAGCACCGGCCCGGAGGACGCGCTGCCGAGCGTCCCCGAGTGGCAGACGGACACGGTGTCGAGCGCCGCCCCGTTCGTGGCGGCGGAAGACGGCATGACGGTCAAGCTGTGGGCCAAGCTATCCGTCAGCTACGGCGGCGTGCCCGACGAGGTGAAGGCGTACGGCAACGCCCTCGCGGCGACGATCCCGCCGTTCGACTCCACCCCGGTCAGCCTGGACACCAGCCTCACCTACACGAAGCTCGGGGCCGACCCCGGCGGGTCGCCGCCGGTCCCCCCGCCGGCCACCGGGTCCATCGTCGGCAAGGCCACGCTCGACGGCGACGCCCTGAGCGGCCGCACCGTCACCCTGAGCGGGGCGACCAGCGGCAGCACCGCGACCGACGCGGACGGGTTCTTCGCGTTCGCCACGGTGAACACCGGGTCGAACACCGTCACCATCACCAACTCCGGCGAGACCGTCACCTACCAGGTGGACGGCGGGAGCGTGACGAGCGGCAGCGCCGCCCCGGTGTCGGTCCTGCCGGCGACCACGCACACGGTCGTGTTCGCCCTGACGACGATCCCCATACCGCCGCCCCCACCCCCGCCACCCCCACCCCCGCCGTAAGGAGCATCCGTGAGCGTCGCCACCGACGGGATGCCGCTCCCCCCGCTGCGGCTGAACCACCGCTGGGTGTGGGAGTACGTGGACGCGGCCGCGAACTTCGCGGCCGCCGAGGTGGACATTTACCTCGACAAGGTGGAGGCCGCGACGGCCACCCGCGTGACGCTCACCGAGGCGAGCGGCGGCGTGACGCGGACGGCGACCACGATCGCCTGCGACCAGTCCCCGGCCTGGGTGCTGGCCAACCTGTCCGCCGGCACGTGGGAGTTGCACCTGCTGGTGGACCAGGTCGAGGAGTGCTGGGGGCGGCTCGAGGTCTTGACCCCGCCCGCCGGAGGGTACACCCCGTGAGCGCAAAGTTCGTCGTGAAGTGGGCCGGTGACGCGGGCAGCGAAGGCCCGCGGGAGATCCGCATCGGCCTGCGTGGGATGAGGGGCGAGAAGGGCGACCCTGGTGATGACGGCCCCCCGGGACCGGCCGGTGACCCCACCTATGGGGGGATCTTCGGTCCGTACCAGATCAACGCCCAACCGGGCCTGTTCGCGGACGACATCGGCGCCGGACCGGTCGGCACGCAGGGCAACCTGTCCATTAACCACCGGGATTCGTCCGGTACCAGCTTCCCTTTGGGTCAGTTCGCCCAGGGGGTGGCACCTGGCGGGCTGTTCCAGGTGTGGTGGTCGGGCGGGCGGCGGGTGTACCGTCGCATCGCCGGGTTCGGGTCCAACGAGTTCGACCTGGTGAACGGGATCACCTACAGCCTGCCGGTCGAGCTGGTGTACTCCACCGCCGTCTTGCCGGCGAGCGGCACGGCAGTCCGCGTGACGGCCCTGTCATCGCCAACCCCCGGTTTCGCCAGCGAGGCGGCCGATCGGATGGTGGTCACCAGCGCCAGCGGCAACTTCACCACCAACGGGTTCGTGAAGGTGGACGGGAACAAGGGGGCGTTCTTCAACGGCACCCCGATCGAAAAAGAAGCGTTCACCGGCGACCTGTCGAACGACATCACCGAGGCGTGCGCCGCCATTCAAGACATCCGGCAGAAGCTGATCAACCTCGGCCTGGTCGAAGATCAACGAGCGTAACCCCAACCCCTCGCCCCCGAGGAGACCCGATGCGTGCTCCGACTCCACTACTGTTCCTGCTGGCCGCGGCTGCTCTCGCGCCGCCGGCCCTCGGCCAGGACATCCGCCCCGGCGGGCCGACCCACGCCGGCACCCGTGCGGTGTGCGACCTCCCGACAGGCCAGCACCTCCGCAACACGGGGGGGAGCGACGGTCCGGGCGGACCGGGGACAGGTTCCGGCCTGTGCGTCCCCACGAGCTGCGAGATCGTGAGCCGGTGGCAGTCCGCCGCCCTGGCCGGCCTTCAGGCGTGGTGTCAGAAGCGGCCGGGAGGTTCGTACCCGGAGAAGTTGGAACAGTACATCGTCCAGTTCTGCCGCGAGCAGAGGCGGGACATTCCGCCCTACGTGCAGCACACCGGGGGCGACGAGACGCTCTTGGACCTGGCCATCCGCACCGGGCGGATGCCGGCGATCACCTACGCCGGAGTTGACGACTTCTACCGGGAGGTGATCGCTCACATGGTGTGCCTGGCCCACCTCGATCCGCCGGACAAGCCGGACCCGAAGGCGGCCATCATCGACAACAACCGGCCGGGCCAGTGGGTGTGGATGACCCGCAGGCAACTGTTGAATCGGTGGCGGGGGGTGGACGCGAACGGCCGACCGCTCACCGTGCCCACCATCCGCGGGCCGATGCAGGTGGGCGGCGGGTGGTGCGTGATTTTTTTGGACGGTCCGCCACCGCCTTACTCCACCAAGCCGGCCGAGGAGCGGGCCGCCGCCGAGCGGGTGCAGTACGGGCAGTGGTGCCCGCCGGGGGTGAGGTCCTGGGGGTCGGGTCCCGCGGCCGGTCCGGTCGCCCAGCCCGTCGTGTCGGTGTTCCCCGACGAGTACAACCGGGCGGCCGAGGCGGTGCGGGCCGGCGAGCGGATCGTGCTGGTGGTCGGCACCCCGCCGAGCTGGTTCCGCGACGGGTCGGCCGGCGTCCACCGCTCGCCGTCGTTCTCGGGCGTGGCCGACGGCGTGTACGAGTGCTGGCCGCTCGACGGCGTGCCGTCGATGGAGCGACTGACCGACGCCGGCCAGGTCGCGGCCGCCATGCTGAAGGTCGGCCAGGTGGTGGGGCAGAAGGCCGAACCGAAGGCGGAGGCCAGGCCGGCCGAGACCAACTTCGGCGTGGACCTGGACAAGATGCAGGGCGGCAAGCGGTGGTTCCACAACGGGGCCGAGACGTCGAAGGAGGACGTGCTGGCGGCCGTCGCCGGCGGCAACCTGGTGGACGACAGCGACAAGTGGTTCCTGTGCTTCGTCGGCACGCCGGCGGAACAGGCCGCGTTCGCCGCCGCGGCGAAGCAGCTCGAGCCGACCGCCGCGGCCAAGCTGCACGTGAAGGCGTACAGCTCGGCCGACTGGCAGGTGACCCAGTTCGGGTTGCCGCCGGGCGTGTCGATCCGCAAGGCTGCTCGCGGCCGTGTGGGCGAGGAAGCCGGGCGGCTCGCCGGCGAGGTGAGCGGGGACAACCTGCAGCGGTTCGTCGCCGACTCGTTCAGCCCGCCGAAGCCGATGCCGCCGGCACCACCCGCACCCGGCCCACAGCCTGACCCGACCCCGGCCCCGGAGCCGGCCCCGCCGTCCACCCCGTTCGGAATCCCCATGTGGCTGCTCGCCGCCGTCGCGGTGGCCGTCACCTACCTGCTCACCCGGAGGAAGTAACCTTGGACCTCACGCCCTTGATCGCCTGGTTGAACAGCCTCGGCCCGTGGGGGGTGATCGCCGCCGTGGTGATCACGATCGCCGCCCCGCGGATCTTCGACGCCATCAAGAAGCGGTTCCCCAGCCTGACGCCGGCGACCCCCACCGCACCGCAAGGCGGCGGGGTGCTCAATCCGCCCGACGTGGTGCCGCTCGCCCCGGCCGGACCGCTGGCCAACCGGCCGTTCCTCAACCTGCTGCTGCTGTCGCTCCGCCAGGTTCTAGTTGCCCAGCACCCCGGCCGCGACCCCGAGCAGCTCGTCGCCGAGTACCTGACCGTGCAGCTGGCCGAGCGGACGGCCGAGCTGCGGACCGGCCCGCCGGCGGTCGAGCCGAAGCAGTAACGCGACCCGCCAACGAGACCGCCCCGGCATCCTTGCCGGGGCGGTCTTCGTTTGAGACTCTTTCAGCGCTCTCGTGAACACAAGCGGGCACACAGTGATTCCGACCGGGCAGGTCGGCCCTTCTCGCTCCTGTCTTTGGGCGATTAACGCGTCCTGTTGACACGCGAGATGGTTGGGCATAGCATCTTCGCTTGAAGAATGGAAAGGCGGGCACAACGGGTGCGGTCCGCTACACGGGCCGGGAGGGAGCAGATGCTCGTCAACTACAACTTGAACGTCGATGAGTGGGTGAAGCAGGGAGGATCGTGGACTCGGGTAGACCTGCCAGTCGTTGAGAATCGGTTCGTCCCGATCGAGTACGGCAGTGACTGGGTGACCCACGCCGTCGACATCACGCGGGGCTACACCCTCACCCTTCAGGCCAAGTTCCTGAACGGCTGCCCGGCCATCCAGTGGCTGCTGCGGAACCCGGCAAGCGATCTCGACCACCCGACGCTCGGACTGAATAAAGGCCTCATGCTGGGCTGCCAGTACCGACCCATCAACCCGCTATTTGAGCCTCCGTTCGACCGGATCTTCATGCTCGAGAACGTGACATCTCGGACGAAGTTCCGATTCGACTTCGGCTGGATACCGCCCGAGGGTGCGCCCGCCCGGCCTCGTGAGCTCGAGGAAGAGGTGCGGCGGCTCCTGGCCGTCGACGACGGCCGGTAGCATCGAGTGGGGTTTCTTCTGGTGGTCGGAGTGTCCCGAGGGTGCGGCTGACTTCTGCGACCTTGATCGTCGCAGTTCGTGCGACTGGCGAGATGGTGACGCTGATCTAGTACGGAAAGGCCTTCAGCAACAGCATCAGGGGGAGGGAGATGGACAGGAAAGATGAGGGAGAGCCGCTCGTGTCGGTGGACGTCATGTACCCGACGAAGAAGGTCTCAATCCCCCAGAACAACGTCTACGTCCGGTCGGTGTTGTACCGGGTGTCCAAAGACCCTGCCTTCCCGGTCAACAGTGATGTCGCGCACTGGGCGGCGTGGGACAACTTCGGGGGGCTGACGACCGCGATCACCGCCTCGTCCGGGCACTTCAACGTCACCTTCGCGGGCTCGTGGAAGCAGGTCAACCTCGCCGCGGGGACCTACTACGTCCGGCCGACGTACGCGTACCAGATCGGCGGGACCGGAACCACCCACGTCCACTACGGCGCGGTGGTCACCTTCACCGTTTGATCTGCGTTCTCCGAGTCGGCGTCGAACGGCGGTGGGGGCGCAGCCTCGAGGTGGTTAGCCACCCCCACCCGGCGCCCCCCCCCCGGGTTGGCGTGCCCCCCCCGGGCCCCCCCCCCC
>CAYMHO010000130.1:13296-18030 GCA_964390195.1 uncultured Fimbriiglobus sp.
CCGGGGGCCCCCGCGGGGCGGGGCCCGTCGCCCGCCCCCCCCCCCCCCCCCCCGCCGCCTGTTTGAGCTGCCACCGGCGGGACCGCACCGCCGACCGCGACTTCCCCAGCCTTTTCGCCACCACCTTGTCGGGCATTGTCCCGAGTAGCGCATCCATCTCCGCCGTCCACCCGTGCGGCCACCGCTTCGGGCGTACATGCTCGATCAGCTTCAGTCGCTTCGACCGCGCCGCCCGCCGGTCGCACTCGGCGTCCGGCCAGTCGGTCCTACTCGTCGCCTCGGCCCCCAGCTCGGCGGCCGCCTTCACCGCCTTCCGGGTGCCGGGGGTGGTGTCGTGTCCCTCCACCCCGGCCCACCGGCGGAGGTTGAGGACCGCCTGCTGGGACATCCCGAACCAGTGCTTGAGGGCGACGGCACTCTCCGTGCGGACCGCCCGCTCGAGCGTGGCGTTCACCCACACGCCCGAGCCGCCCCGCTGCTTGAGCGGCTGCACCCGCGGCCACGGGATGGGGGCATCCGTGAACGAGGTGACCCGGCACGCCTTCCCGCGGTAGCGGCAGTGGACCCGCCGGCCGACGCGGACCTGCGGCGTGGGGTAGGTGCCGATGAGCGGGGGCGGGGGCATGGGGTGAGTGTACGCCCCGGCGGGTGGTGGACCGGGCGGCGGGGGGCGGGTAGCATCACTGCCCGGAGCCAGCCCGCGGGGGACGACCGAGTGACCGACGCCGACCACCCGCTGCGGTTCGCGGCCCACACGTTCGCCGCCCTGGCCGACGCCCCGTTCGACGTGGCCGCCTACTCCCGCCTGAAGTTCGGCTCCGACCGGTCGGCCAAGGCCCTCGGGGCGGACCTGGCCGACCGCTTCATGGCCGTCCACCGGGCCGTGCTCGCCCGCCGGTGCGTCGTCGTGCCCGCCCCGTCCACCCCCGTGCCGGTGGCCGCCACGCTCCTGTCCGTGCACTTCACCCGGCGGGTGAACGCCCGCCTGGTGGCCGACGGCGGGCGGCCGGTCGTGTGGTGCCAGGCCCACCGAGAGGTGACGTACAACGACAACTACGCCGACCTGCCGGGTGAGGACCGGCGGCGGCTGCTGGCCGCCGACCGGGTGTACCTGAACCGCGACTTCCTGGCCGGCAAGTGCGTGCTGTTCGTGGACGACTGCCGGATCACCGGGGCGCACGAGGAGAAGCTGGCGGGCGTGCTGCGGCAGGCCGGTCTGTCGGACCCCCACGGGTTCGTCTGCTACGCCGCGTACGCCGGCGACGACCCGGCGGTCGAGGGGCGGCTGAACCACGCGGCGGTCAGGACGGTGGAGGATCTGGTCGAGCTGGCCCGCGAGCCGGGGCACCGGGTGACCACCCGGGCGGTGCGGCTGCTCCTGCAGGCGGACCCGGACCGCCTGCCGGCCGTGCTGGCGGCCGCCCCCCCGGCGTTCGTCGAGGAGGCCTACCACGCCGCCGTCACCAAGCACTACCACACGCACTACCCCGACGCATTTGAACGCCTCGCACGGGCGGCCGCTGAACTGCCCGGCGCTGGGGGGTAACCGCCGAACCAGTCTCCGCTCCCACCTGACCGATGGGTGCGGACGTCCGCGAAAACCCCACGAATCCGCCGCCCGCCTTGACCTGTCCAACCGCCCCGGCGGGCGTTATAACGCCTGGAAATCCAGGCCTTTCGTGGCGTTCCCGGCCCCGTTGACATTGTGGGGGTCACTGGTTCGAGCCCAGTAGCGCCCATCCGTCGCAACCCCCTGGGAAACCAGGGGGTTGTGTCATTTTCCGGGTGTCAGGTGTGGACGGCGGCGAGGACGATGCGGGCGCACGCCTCGGCGTCGGAGGCGGCGTTGTGGTGGATCAGCCCGATACCCAGCCGCCGGCACACGGCCGGCAAGTTGTTCGGCTTCAGCCCCCACTTCTTGCGGGACACCTGCACGGTGCAGACAAAGGGTAGGGCAGGGGGTTCCAGTCCGGCGGCGGCACAACACGCCTGGAGCACCCGACGGTCGAACGGGGCGTTGTGGGCGGCGATGAACCCGGCCTCGTCGAGCAGCGGCACCAGTCGCGGCCACACGTCGGCGAAGGTCGGGGCGGTGGCGACCATCGGCCAACTGATGCCGTGAATGCCGGTGAACAGGATGCGGGATCTCGGCGGGCGGATGAGCAACCCTTCGCGGTGAACGACTTGCCCCGCTTCCACCCGCACCAGCCCGACGGCGCACGCGCTGTCCGGGCCGTGGTCGGCCGTCTCGAAGTCCAGGGCGACGAACGCGGAGTGCGGCGGGAGCATGCCAGAATGGTAGGTGCCGCGAGCCGTGCGGCACCCGTTAGCACTGGGATGAAGTTCGGCGACGAATCAGCGACGAACCCCGGAGCGAAGGCGATCAGCCGCGGGTCGGCGGGCAGGAGGGCGCTCCGGTGGAATGAATCCCCACCCCCGGTTGCTTCGCAACCGTCCCCTCCCCAGCGGGGAGGGGTGTCGGTGGTCGTGCCCGACCGCTCAGGCGAAATCATCGGCCCGCCCCTCCCCGCTGGGGAGGGGTCGCCGTCCCGCGGAGCGCGGACGGCGGGGGTGGGGATTGGTCGGCCGAGTGTGGTTCGGTCAGGTGTCACAGTCCTCGGGCGCTCGACTCCCCACAGCCGCAACGGATCACCCACGCTCGCGGATGCTCTGACCCCTCCGGCAGCCCAGCGATCTGGACCGCTCGACCGCAGTCCGGGCACTCCTGATCCACTGGTAGCTTGGCCTGGAACTCGGCGAGCGCGATCATCGCCGCGGTCTGTCGAGGCGGCAAACGCATGGCCGTGATGTCCACGATAATCTCGGCCCTCGTCATCTGTGATTCCGCTGGATCGGGAGTACCACACGCCGGACCAGGGTAGCCGCACGTTTTCCCAACGTCAAACACCTCCGCTCCCACTCGCTTCCTGTTCGCCATAAAACACCCGCTCCCCCGGAGCCGCCGGCCGATGCTCGCTGCCGACCGATTGCCGTTCGTTTCGTCCCCCGGCACGGTCGTCGTGAAGGTGGGCACGAACGTCCTCGCCGATTCGTCGGGCACGCTCGACTCGGCTCGCATTCAGTCACTGGCCGATCAGATTCAGCGGGCACGGGCGAACGGCTGGCGGGTGGTGCTGGTCAGCTCCGGGGCGATCGGGGCTGGGATCGGGCAGTTGAAGCTCGGCAGTCGGCCGACGGACTTACCGCACCTGCAAGCGTGTGCCGCGGTCGGGCAGACGGCCCTCATGCAGCTCTACCAGCACGCCCTCGCCCCGCACGGCATCCTCCCTGCCCAGATCCTGCTCATCGCGTCCGACTTCGACCACCGCACCCGCTACCTGAACGTGCGGAACACCATCTCCACCCTGTTCGAGTACGGCTGCCTGCCGGTCATTAACGAGAACGACACCGTCAGCGTGGCCGAGATCAAATTCGGCGACAACGACCACTTGGCGGCGATGGTGGCGAACCTGCTTCAAGCCCCACTGTTGGTGTTGCTCACCAACGTGGACGGCCTGTACAACGGCGACCCGCGCTCGGACCCGACCGCCGTCCTGGTGCCGACGGTTCCGCATATCGACCGGAGTATCACTGACCTCGCCCAGGAGACGAAAAGCGCCCTCGGTACGGGCGGGATGAAGAGCAAGCTGAAGGCGGCCCGGCTGGCCACCGCCGCCGGCGGGGCGGTCGTCATGGCGAACGGCAGCCGAGACAGGGTGCTCGACGAGGTTTTGCGGGGTGACGCTGTGGGCACGCTCTTTCTTCCGCACGGGGAAGGGGTACCGGCGCTCAAGCGGTGGATCGGGTACACCGCCCGACCGAAAGGCACGTTGACGGTGGACGACGGGGCACGGCGGGCGATCGCGGAGAAGGGGCGGAGTCTGCTACCGGTCGGGGTGCGGGGGGTGGCGGGGAACTTCGGGAAGGGGGATTTGGTGACGGTGGTCGATTCGGCCGGCGTCGAAATCGCACGCGGGCTGAGCAACTACTCGGCCGCCGACGCCGCCCGGATCGCCGGCCTGGATCGGTCACAGATCGTAACTGTGCTGGGCAAAGTGCCCTACGACGAACTAATCCACCGGGATAACTTGGTGGTAGTGAGGTAGGTCGATCGGGCGAACCCGGCCCGCCAGGGCCGCGGGTAGCGGTCACAGCCACCTGAACACGCCACCCACCGACCTCGCGGTCGGGGTTCGCCCAGACGGGAGCGTACGGTTTCCCGCCGGGTGGTGTGTGAAGGACCGTTCATTTCGCCCGGTCCGTCTGTTATTCCCCCCGTCCCCCGGCGTCTAATTGGGTGTCGCGGGCGGGTTGCCGATAAGGGACGTAGCCTGTGCCGCGTAAGGCTAGCATCCGCGAGCGGTTCGAGTCGTTGTACTCGCAGTACCAGCGCGAAGTGTGGGCACTCGCCTACGCCCGCTGGATGGACGCCGATTCCGCTCTGGACGTGACGCAGGAGACGTTCCTGCGATTGTGGAAGCAGTTGGAGGCGGGTGAGGTTCTGGACAATCCGCGGGCGTGGCTCTTGCGTGTCGCCCGCAACCTGGCCGAAGATTACGCCAAGAGCGCGTTCCGCCGGAACGGCACCCAATCGCCCGAACTGTTCGGCGCGGTCGCCGCCAACGGGGTGGCGCCGGCCGACAAGATGGAGCGGGACGAGACGTTCGCCCGCGTGCGGGAACTGCTCGACGAACTGCCCGACGCCGACCGCGAAATCCTGACCCTGCGGTACGC
>CAYMHO010000131.1:0-9599 GCA_964390195.1 uncultured Fimbriiglobus sp.
CATCCTCGTCGTCGTCGTCATCCTCGTCGTCGTCGTCATCCTCGTCGTCGTCGTCATCCTCGTCGTCGTCGTCATCCTCGTCGTCGTCGTCGAACGCCCCGCGCTCGGCGGCGGCGATCTTGGCCGCCAGCTCGTTCGGCTTGCCCGACTTGAGCAGCACCTCTTCCTTCGCCACCAGCCCTTCCTTCCACAACCGGAACAGCGACTCGTCAAGGAGGAACATGCCCTCCTTCCGCCCGGTCTGGATGGCCGAGTCGATCCGGTACACCTTGTTCTCCCGGATCAAGTTGGCGATTGCGGGGGTGACCACCATCATCTCGTAGGCGGCGATCACGCTGTCCGGGATGCGGGGCAGCAGCGACTGCGAGAGCACCCCCATGAGGGCGGTGGACAGTTGGGTCCGTACCTGGTCCTGCTGGTCCTTCGGGAACACGTCGATGATCCGGTTGACCGTGCTGGCCGCCCCGGAGGTGTGCAGGGTGCCGAACACCACGTGCCCCGTTTCGGCCGCCTCGATGGCCGCGTGGATCGTCTCCAGGTCCCGCATCTCGCCCACCAGGATGACGTCCGGGTCCATCCGCAACGCCCGCCGGATGCCCTCCTTGAAGTCGTGCACGTCCACCCCGATCTCCCGCTGGTTGACGGTGCACTTCTTGTGCTTGTGGAAGTACTCGATGGGGTCTTCCAGGGTGATGATGTGCCGGTCGTAGTTGTCGTTGATGAAGTTGATCATCGACGCCAGGCTGGTCGTCTTCCCCGACCCCGTCGGCCCGGTCACCAGCAGCAGCCCCCGCGGGCGGACGATGAGCGACCGCACCGCCTCGGGCATCCGCAGTTGCTCGAACGTGAGGAACTGGAACGGGATCCGCCGCAGCACCATGCCGATGCTGCCCCGCTGCTTGAAGATGGCACAGCGGAAGCGGTACCCGTCCACGTACTCGATGGCGAAGTCGGCCCCCCCCTTCTGCTGCAGTTCCTGTTGGCAGCGGTCCGGGGTGATCGATTTCATGAGCGCCGAGGTGTCGTCGGGCGTCAGCACCTTGGCGTCGAGTTTCCGCAGCCGCCCGCCGGCCCGCACCACCGGCGGCTGGCCGACGCTGATGTGCAGGTCGCTCGCCTTCACCTGGATGACGGTGGAGAGCAACTTTTCCATGGCCACATTGGACACGAAGCACCCTCCGGGGGGGCGTGGGGCGAACGACGGCGACCGGTGAGCTGGCGAAGGCGTGCGAGCGCCGCCGCGGGTGGCCGATCCCATTTTGGGCCGGCCCGAACGTAACGCCAAAAAAATCCGTGTAAGACCGCCCGCCGCGGGGCGAATACTTAAGCCCCCGTCAGCGCCTTGTCTTCGACGCCGTGGCAGTTGACCAGCACCTCGTCCGGGGTAGTGGTCCCTTTCAGCACCTTCAGGATGGCGTCTTCCCGCAGCGTCTTCATCCCGCCCGCCCGGGCCTTCCGCCGCAGCTCCTGAGCCGGGGCCTGCGCGAACGTCAGTTCCCGCAGTTGGGACGTCATTTTCATGAGTTCGAACGCCCCGAGCCGCCCTCGGTAGCCCGACTGTCGGCAGTGCGAGCACCCCCGCCCCTTCATGAACGTCGCCTTCGCCGCCTGCTCCTGGGTGATGCCGCACGCCCGGATCGCCTGCTGGTCGAACTGGAACGGCTCGCGGCACTTGACGCAGTTCACCCGCACCAGCCGCTGGGCCATGATGGCGATGACCGAGCTGGCGATGAGGAACGGCGCCACCCCGATGTCGATCATTCGGGTGACGGCGCTGGGCGAGTCGTTCGTGTGAAGTGTACTGAACACCAAGTGTCCCGTCAGCGAGGCTTGAACGGCGATCTCGGCAGTTTCCTTGTCGCGAATCTCGCCGACGAGGATGATGTTCGGCGCCTGGCGGAGCATCGAGCGGATGATGCGGGCGAAGTCCAGCCCGATCTGGTGTTTCACCTCCACCTGATTGATGCCCGGCAAGTAGTATTCCACCGGGTCTTCGGCGGTGATGATCTTGCGGTCCGGGCGGTTCATCTCGTTCAAAGCGGCGTACAAGGTCGTCGTCTTGCCCGAACCGGTCGGCCCGGTCACGAGGAAGATGCCGTTCGGCCTCTTAATGAGAGATTGGAACTTGAGATAGTCTTCTTCGCTGAACCCGAGGTCGCGGATGCCGACCGAGATGTTCCCGCGGTCGAGAATCCGCATGACGGTGCTTTGACCGTGGACCGTCGGCAGCAGGCTCACCCGCATGTCGTAATGTTTACCTTGAAGCTGAAGTTTGATCCGCCCGTCCTGGGGGCGGCGCTTCTCGGAGATGTCGATGCTCCCCATGACCTTGATGCGGGCGGTCATCGGGGTGTGCAGACGCCGCGGGACGGCATCACGTTCAACCAAGATTCCGTCGATACGGTAGCGGATCCGCACGCGGTCTACGAACGGCTCGATGTGGATGTCGCTCGCCCGCAGACTGACCGCCTCTTGAATGATCAGGTTGACCAGCTTGACCACCGGGGCGTCGGAGTCGCCGGCGTCGATCAGGCTGCCCTGCGTCTCGATTTGCGTGCTGTCGATCTGGGTGCCGGTGAACTCGTTGATCATCGAGTCCATCGACTCGGTTTCACTCTGACCGTAGTTCTTGTTAATCGCCTCCTGAATCTGCTCCTGCACGGCCAATACCGGCTGGATGTCCTTGTTCAGGATGAACTGCAGCTTCTGGAGCGTCTCGTAGTTGGTCGGGTCGGCGGTGATGACC
Source organism: uncultured Fimbriiglobus sp. (assembly GCA_964390195.1). GTDB lineage: Bacteria > Planctomycetota > Planctomycetia > Gemmatales > Gemmataceae > JALHQU01. Next base: position 2,747 of record CAYMHO010000131.1, read on the forward strand.
TTCAGCACCTGCCCTTCCAGTTCGAACGGCAGCACCACGTGTTCGCGGGCCACGCTCTCGGGCATCAGTTCGATGACCGCCTTCGGGATCTCGGCGTTGCTCAGATCGACGAAGCTCATCCCGTGGAACTCGGCCAGCGCCTCCATCACCTCGCCGGGGCTGGCGTAGTTCGACTTGATGAGCGCGTCTTGCAGTTTGACCCCGGTCCGCATGGCCAGGTCGCGGGCCTCGCCGAGTTGCTCGGCGGTGAGGACCTTCTTGCGGACGAGGATGTCGGTGTAGTCGTTCGCCTTGGCCATCGCGGCACGCTCCGGGAACACTCGCGCGGGGGCGAGTTTCGGGTCATCCTCTGAGAACAGAGGGGGACGGGCAAATGAAATCAGTGCGAAACGGTCAACCGCCGACCGAGCGGCGTGGGAGAACCCAACAGCGGACTGGGCAACAACACCGATGACCGAAATGAAGAATACGCCCTCCATCTTGGCGGACCAAAAACGGCCGCACAAGGGGAAGGTGGCGGATTCGGGTCGTCACGACCGGATCGAGGGCATCACGGAGACCTCACCCCCCGGCCCCCTCTCCGAAGCGGAGAGGGGGTGTTCAAGACGCCTGCCCTTCCGACTCCTGTGCGAGCGGTGTTGAGCCTTCCCATGTTGAACACCCCCTCTCCGAAGCGGAGAGGGGGCCGGGGGGTGAGGTCTCTTCCTCCTTCTTCCTTCCTTCCTCACCGGCCGTCCGTTATCCTGTCAAGCGCCCGCCCGCTGCCTCCTCTCCTCCGCCGAGGGATCGCCATGAGTGCCGATCGCCGTCAGTTCCTCCGGTCCGCCGCCGCGGCCGCCGCGTCCGCCGCCGCCTTCCCGCTGTTCGCCACCGCGAAGGACGCCCCCGCCGTCGCCGGGCCGACCGCCAAATCGGCCGCCGAGACGGCCGTGAAGGCCCTGTACGACAGCTTCACCGACAAGCAGAAGGCGGACGTCTGCTTCGCCTGGGACCACAAGGACAAGGACCGCGGGCTGCTGCGGGCGTTCGTGAGCAACAACTGGCAGATCACCAAGCACACCCTGAACAGCGAGTTCTTCACCAAGGAGCAGCGGGGGATCGTCGGCGACATCTTCAAGGGGCTGGTGAACCCGGAGTGGCACAAGCGGTTCATCAAGCAACTGGAGCAGGACAACGGCGGGAAGGCGTTCGGCACCGCCCAGAGTATCGCCCTGTTCGGCGAGCCGGGCGGGGAGAAGTTCGAGTTCGTGATGACCGGCCGGCACCAGACCATCCGGGCGGACGGGAACACCGAGAAGCACGTGGCGTTCGGCGGGCCGATCTTCTACGGGCACGCGGGCAAGAACTTCACCGAGGAGAAGGACCACCCGGACAACGTGTTCTGGCCGCAGGCGCTGGCCGCCAACAAGGTGTACACCCTGCTGGACGACAAGCAGAAGAAGGCGGCGCGGGTGAAGAAGAGTCCGGCCGAGGCGGCGGTCGGCTTCAAGGGGGACAAGGCGAAGGACCAGCCGGGCCTGCTCATCTCCGAACTGACCGGCGACGTGCGGAAGGAGATTCAGAAGGTGCTGGAGGTGCTCATCGAGCCGTTCCGCACGGAAGACCGCGACGAGTGCATGGCGATGCTGAAGGCCCAGGGCGGGCTGGACAAGTGCAAGCTCAGCTTCTTCGAGGACGAGGACGTGGGCTTCGACGACGTGTGGGACAACTGGCGGATCGAGGGGCCGAGCTTCGTGTGGTACTTCCGCGGCTGCCCGCACGTCCACGTGTGGGTGAACGTGGCCGACGACGCGAGCGTGAAGCTGAACGCACGGGGGTAATCTGAACGAGCCGCGACCGCGAGGGAGCGGGTGTTGCTTCACCCGCTCCCTCGCGGTCGCGGCTCATCGGACGTATCAATTCAGATCCGCCAGGTTCCCCGTCAGCACCGCCACCTGCTTCTCCAACTCGGCCACCTTCTCGCGGGTTTCGGCCACCACTTCCGGCGGGGCGTTCCGCACGTACTTCTCGTCGCCCAACTTCTTCGCCATGCCGTCGAGCTGCTTGCGGATGTCGGCGACCTGCTTCTCGATCCGCTTGGCTTCGGCGGCGGGGTCGATCAGCCCGGCGAGCGGGATGTACGCCTCGAAATCCCCGGTCACGATGCTACCGGCCTGCTTCGGCTTGGTCACGGTCGGCCCGCACTCGAACGCCGTCAGCATGCCCAACTGCGTGATGAACGGCGACAGCGGTTGAAGTTCCTTCGCCACCGCGTCGGAGCACTTCACCGCCAGCGTGAGCGGGGTCTTGTCCAGGCTGTAGCGGTTGCGGAGTTCGCGCACCCCGCGGATCACTTCTTGCATCCGGGCGATGGCCGACTCGGTGCTGGTGTCGATGAGTTCATCCGGATACGCCGGCCACGCGGCGATGCACACGGCTTCTTCGGCTTTCTTCGGGGTCGGGAAGCCGCGTTCGGGGGCCACCTCGCCGAGGGCTTCCCACAGGCTTTCGGCCACGAACGGCATCACCGGATGCACCAGCCGCAGGATGCCGTCGAGCACGCCCACGAGTACCCGCTGGCACGCCGGGTCGGACCGGCGGGCCTTGCTCATCTCGATGTACCAGTCGCAGAACTCGCTCCATGCGAACTCGTAGATGTGCTTGGACACATCCGCGAACTTGTACGCCTCCAGCGCCGCCGTCACCGCCTTCGCGGTGGTGGCGAGCCGCGACACGATCCAGCGGTCTTCGGTAGGGTGGGTCGCTCTCTCCGAGAGCGACTTCGATTCCGACTCTCGGAGAGAGTCGGCCACCCTATTGGAGTCCAGGTTCATCAGGATGAACCGGGTGGCATTCCACAGCTTGTTGGAGAAGTTGCGGCCCAACTCGAAGCGGTCGCTTGCCGCCTTCGCCGTCGTCAACTCCGGGTCTTCCTCGTTCCACGGCCCGCTCGGGCGGAACGCCTGCTTGCACTTGGTGCAGTTCACCTTCTTCGTGCGACACGCCTGATGTTCCTTCTTCTGCGGGTTCAACTCGCCGCAGTGCGGGCACACGTTCGAGATCGGCATCTTGCTGTCTTGCGTCTCGCCGGCCATCGACACCATGTAGTAGCGGAGCGCGTCCGCACCATACAAGTCGATGATGTCGAGCGGGTCGGCCCCGTTGCCCTTACTCTTGCTCATCGTCTCGCCGAACCCGTCCATCACTTTCGGCGTGATGTACACGTGGTCGAACGGGATGTCGCCGAGGTTGTACAGCCCCGTCAGCACCATGCGGGCCACCCACAGGGTGATGATGTCCCGCGAGGTCACGAGCGTGGACGTGGGGTAGTAACGCTTCAACTCCGGCGTCTGCTCCGGCCAGCCGAGCGTGCTGTGCGGCCACAGGGCAGACGAGAACCAGGTGTCGAGCACATCTTCGGATTGGGTGAAGCCGCGTGCTTCCAAATCTTGCGTCAGTCCCTCATCCTCGATCCCGAGGCACACATGTAACGTGAGAGCTTCGCGATGGGGTTGATATGCCGTGTCCGCCGAGTACGCTCCGCATTCTGCCTGGCACCGTTCGGCATCAGCTTCAAGCTCCTGCACACTGGGGTACGTCTTCGTCCACACCGGGATGCGGTGGCCCCACCAGAGCTGGCGGCTGATGCACCAGTCGCGCTTCTCGCCGAGCCAGTCGAGGTACGTCTTGGCGTACCGCTCGGGGAAGAACTTCACCTTCCCGCCAGTCACGGCGTCCATCGCCATCTGACCCAACCCTGCCTTGCCGTCTTCCCGATCCGCCATCTTCACGAACCACTGGTCCGAGAGGAACGGCTCGATGGGGGTCTTGCTGCGGTCGCTGTACGGCAGGGGGATGTCGCGGTCCTGCTTGTCCACGAACAGCCCGAGTTCCTCCATCTTGGCCACCACGGCTTCGCGGGCCTTGTCGCGGGTCAGGCCGCTGTACTCGCCGAACCCGGCAGCGATGGTGCCGTCCGGGTTCATCATGTTGATGATGCCGATCTCCGGGTGGCGGGTCCAACAGGCGTAGTCGTTCGGGTCGTGGGCCGGCGTCACCTTCACGCAGCCCGTCCCCAACTCCATGTCGGCGAGCTGGCCGTCCGCGATGATGGGAATCTGCCGGCCGGTGTGCGGTTGAAGCGCGTACTGCCCCACGAGAGCCTTGTATCGCTCGTCGTCCGGATGCACGCAGAGCGCAGTGTCGCCCAGCATCGTTTCCGGGCGGGTGGTGCTGAACTGAATGTGAATGTCGTGTTCGCCGATCACCTGGTACTTAAACGTCCAGAACCCGCCCTTTGTGGTCTCGGTGTACGTCTCGTCGTCCGCCACACTGGTTTGTAGTTGCGTGTCCCAGTTTACCAGCCGCTTGCCACGGTAGATGTACCCGTCGCGGAACATGCGGAAGAAGGTCTCCCGCACGGCCCGGGCGCAGGTTGCGTCCAGCGTGAACCGCGTGCGCTCCCAGTCGCAGCTCGCCCCCATCTGCTTCAGTTGGCCGAGGATGCGGGCCTCGTACTTGTCCTTCCACTCCCAGATTTTCGCCACCAGCTTGTCGCGGCCGTACTCGCGGCGCTTGAAGTTCTTGTCTTCCGATGCGAGCAGCCGTTCCACCACGGCTTGCGTGGCGATGCCGGCGTGGTCGGTGCCGGGCATCCAGAGGGCGTTGCGGCCCTGCATCCGCCGCCAGCGGATGAGCACATCCTGCAGGGTGTTGTTGAGCGCGTGCCCCATGTGCAGGGCGCCCGTCACGTTCGGCGGGGGGATGACGATGGTGTACGCCTCGCCCGGCTTGGCCGGGTCGGCGTGGAAGTACCCCTTCGCGTCCCAGAAGGCGAGCCACTTCGCCTGGGCGTCCTTCGGCTCGTAGGCCTTCGGCAGTTCGGTCGGCATCGGTGAGTCCTAAAGAAGGATTCACCGCAGAGGGCGCAGAGGGCGCGGAGAAAGACAGAGATCATTGAATTCAATCTCTTTGTTTCTCTCCGCGCCCTCTGCGCCCTCTGCGGTGAAATCTGTCTGTGTTATTCCGCGTCCTTGAACAGTTTGAACTCGAACGAGTCCATCAGCGCCAGCCATGTGGCCTCGATGATGTTCTCGCTCACCCCGACGGTGCCCCACACGTCGCCGTGGTCGCGGCTCTCGATCACCACCCGCACCCGCCCGGCGGACCCTTCCTTCGAGTTCACCACCCGCACCTTGTAGTCCACCAGTTGCATCTCCGCCAGCTTGGGGAAGTGCGGGAGCAGCGCCTTCCGCACCGCCCCGTCGAGGGCGTTCACCGGCCCGTCCCCCTCGCTCACCGTGTGCTCGGTGCTCCCGTTCACCCGCAGCTTCACCGTCGCCTCGGTCATGAGTGTGTTCACCAGGTGTTCCGTCTTCACCCGGTAGCTGTCCAGTTCGAACCACGGCTTGTACTGGTCGGTCGCCTTCCGCACCAGCAGGTCGAACGACGCCTCGGCTGCCTCGAACTCGTACCCGGCGTACTCCATGTCCTGCACCTGTTGCAGGATCTTCGCCATCACCGCCTTGTCGGTGGCCAGGGCGTACTTGGCCGTTTTCGTCACGATGGTGCTCTGGCCGCTCAGCTCGCTCACCAGGATCCGCCGCTCGTTGCCCACCACCTCCGGGTTGATGTGCTCGTAGGTGCTGGGGTCCTTCGCCACGGCGTGGGTGTGCATGCCGCCCTTGTGGGCGAACGCGCTCTGCCCGACGAACGGCTGGCCGGGCCGGAAGTTCATGTTGGCCAACTCGTACACGTACCGGCTGGCTTCGGTGAGCCGCACCAGACTTTCGGGCTGAAGCACCGCGTACTTGTATTTCAGGGCGAGGTTGGCGATGACGCTCACCAGGTCCACGTTCCCGCACCGCTCGCCGATGCCGTTCATGGTGCCCTGCACCTGGGTCGCCCCGGCCCGCACCGCCGCCAGCGTGTTCGCCACCGCCAGGTCGCAGTCGTTGTGGCAGTGGATGCCCACCTCGCACCGCAGGTGCTTCCGCACCTCCGTCACCAGCTCGGCCACCCGCTCGGGCATCGTCCCGCCGTTCGTGTCGCACAGGATCACGCAACTGGCCCCGGCACCTTCCGCCGCCCTCAGCGTCTTCAGCGCATACTCCGGGTTCGCCCGGTAGCCGTCGAAGAAGTGTTCGGCGTCGTACATCACCTCGCGGCCGGCCGACTTGCAGTACGCCACGCTGTCGGCGATCATCCGCAAGTTTTCGTCCGGCGTGGTGCCGATCACGTTCGTCACGTGGAAGTCCCACGTCTTGCCCACGATCGTCACCACCGGCGTGCCGGCGTCGAGCAGGGCCGAAAGACAAGTGTCCGTGGCCGGGTCGCAATTCTTCCGCCGGGTCATGCCGAAGGCGCACACCCTGGCGTGCTTGAGCGGGATACTTTTCACCGCCCGGAAGTACTCCGCGTCCTTCGGGTTCGACAGCGGGTACCCGCCCTCGATGTAGTCCACGCCCAGATCGTCCAGCCGCCGCGTGAGCAGCAGTTTGTCCTGGAGCGAAAAGTTCACCCCCTCGCCCTGGCTGCCGTCGCGGAGGGTGGTGTCGTAGACGGCGATGCGAGCCATGGGGGTGCGTCCCGGTGAACCGCGGGTGTGAACCCGCGGGTGAGGGCAACAAAAAACCCGGAGCGTTTCGGCTCCGGGGGATGGTGTACGGTGTCGCCGCCCCGGAGTCAGTCCGTGGTAATGACGACTACGACGGTGGCGGCGGACGGAATCACGGCGACGGCTCCTGCGCTGGGGTAGTTTTACACGCGGGTGGGGGGGGAGTCAAGTTGCCGACCGGGCGAGCCGAGCGGCGGGGGGCGCCGGGGGGGGCAGGAACCCCCCCGCGCAGCCCGCGCGGGCGGCCCCCCCCCCCCC
>CAYMHO010000131.1:9609-13617 GCA_964390195.1 uncultured Fimbriiglobus sp.
CGGGGGGGGGGGCCCGGCGGGGGCACTGGGCCCGGGGGGCCCCCGGCGGGGCGCCCCCCCCGCCCCCTTGCCTGTCCCCTCCCGCTCCGGAACAATGACCGTACTCGCCGCCCGCAGGTTCGGGAACCGTCCGCCGGGTTCGCCCGTCCGAGCGTTTACCTTTCTTCGCGGTCGCTCCGTTCGGAGACCTGTTCATGTCTCGCCGCCTCGTCCCGCTGGCCGTCCTGTTGGTCGCGTCGTCCGCCCCCGCCCAGGAGTTGCCCCCGCCGTCGCCGTTCGACCTGTCCCGCGGGCTGCGGGAGAGCGGCATGCCCGACCTGGCCCTGGAGTACCTGACCGACCTGTCCAAGGCGGCCCCGGCGGACGTGCAGAAGGTGCTGCCGTTGGAGCGGGCCAAGTGCCGGCTGGATTTGGCCGGCACGGAGAGCGACGAGGCCCTGCGGTCGGCCCTGGTGGCGGAGGCGAAGCGGGAGTTCGACCAGTTCGTGAAGGCCAACCCCGGCCACCCGCGGCTGCCCGAGGCGGCGGTGGCTTTGGCCCAGTTGCAGACCCTGGACGGGAAGACGCAGGTGCAGCGGGCGAACCGGCTGCCGGCGGACCAACAGGCGACCGAGTTGGCCAAGGCCCGCCCGCTGTTCGTGTCCGCCGGTAAGCAGTTCTCGGCCGCCGCCGACGCACTCAAGAAGCTGGCCGACGCGGAGGAGCCGAACACCCCGCGGCAGCGGGAGTTGACCCAGAACTACCTGCAGGCGGTGATCGACCAGGCGATGAACCTGTACCTGCTGGCGGACAGCTACCCGGACGAGTCGAAGGGGGCGGAGTTCGAGGCGCGGCAGAAGGCGGCGAAGGACGCGGCGCTCATCTTCGACAGCGTGTGGGGGCGGAACAAGGAGGCGCCGCAGGGGTGGGCGGCGCGGGCGTGGGCGGCCGAGTGCCTGCGGCTGCAGTTCGAGCCGGTGAAGGCGAACAACGGGCTGAAGGCGGTGGTGGAGGACGCGGCCAAGGTCCGCACCCCGGCGTCGGCCGCCGGCGCCCGCATGGCCCGCTTCTTCCAGTTGCGGGACGAGTACGTGCAGAAGGGCGGGGCGGAGGGGGCGTCGGCCGACCGGGTGCGAATTCGGGCCGCCTGCCAGGCCTGGCTGAAGGACTACGCCGACACCGGCAAGCCGACGTGGGAGGTGTACGCCACCCGCTACTATCTCGGGCGGATGTGCATCCTGGAGGCGCAGAAGCGGGAGAACGGCACCTGGGAGCAGGTGAAGCCGATGAACCCGAAGGACAAGCCGACGGAGAAACTGGTGGCGGTGAAGGATGGCGGGCTGGCCATGTTCCGCGAGGCCGACGCCCAGTTCAAGATCCTGGTGCGGACGGAGAACGAGTTCACCGAGCGGGCCGCCCGACAGCGGCCGCAGGCGCTGCGGTGGCTGGTCGGCAACCCGGACCGCCCGCCCGCCCAGTTCGCCACCTTCGACGACTGCTACATGGCCGCCCTGGTGCAACTGGAGTCCGCCCGCAGCGCCACCGCCGCCGACGAGCGGGGGGCGGCCCTGGACAAGGCCATCGCACTGCTGGAGCGGGCGGACGGCCTGCCGGTGCCGGCCGAGTCCACCCGCGACGCCGCCCGCGCGCTGCTCGACCTGGCGCGGACGTACTCGGTCGCCGGCCGCCCGCACGCCGCCGCCGTGTACGCCGAGAACCTGGCCCGCACCGCCCGCTCGCCGGCGTTCGCCGCCAAGGCGGCGGCCATCGCCTTGGACAGCTACGCCCGCGCCGCCAACACCACCGCCCCGGACAACGAGGACGGGCGGGCGGTCGACCGCGACCGCCGCATCGGTTTGGCGATGCACCTGGAAAAGGTGGCCCCGAACGAGGCCGAGACGGACGCCGCCCGCCTGCAACTGGGAGCCGACCTGTACCGCGCCGGCCGCAAGCTGGACGCCTTCGAGGCGTTCTCCCGCGTCCCCGCCCGCTACCCGCGAGTGGCCCAGGCGCGGCTGTTCGAGGGGATCGCCGCGTTCGACCTGACCCGCCCGCTCGGCCCGGACGAGACCCGCGCCGACGACCTGCCGGCCGACAAGAAGCAGTCGGTGTTCGCCCGCGCGGTGGTCGACCTGTCCGCCGTGCCCGTCCCGCCGGACGCCGCCAAGGACGCCGCCGACACCGGCGTCACCCCGGTGGCCGACTACTTCAACCTGCGGCTGCAACTGGCCCAACTGCACATCACCCAGGGGGCGAAGGGGTACGACACGGCCGAGAAGACGCTCGTCGCCACCGCCGCCGCGGCCGCCAGGCACCCCGGCCTGCCGGCGGACGAGAAGGTCAAGTTCGCCATGCGGTGCGAGCAGATGCGGATCCGCACGGTGTTCGGCCAGGCCATGCCCCTGTACCAGCAGGGCAAGTACGGCGACGCCGCCGCCCGCTTCTCCGAACTGCTGGCCGAGGTGCTGAAGGCCGGCCCGGCGGTGAAGGCGAAGCAGCCGGCCGACGTGGCCGACCTGGCCAAGTCGCTCGACGCCGACCGCATCCGCCTGCTGCTGGTGCCGACGCTCAACGCGTACGTGCGGGACGGCTCCGCGGCCAAGACGGCCGAACTGCTGGACGCGCTGAAGGCGTTCGGCGGCGACCTGAGCACCTCCGCCCGGGTGGTGCAGCAGGGTGTGGCCAGCATCCGCCCGACGGTGGACGCCCTCCGCCGGGAGAAGAAGACCGAGGAGGCGGACAAACTGGTGGCGGCCGTCGCCGGAATGGTGGCCAAGCTGGCGACCGAGAAGAACCTGCCGGTGGACGTGCGGCTGAACCTGGGCCGGTCGTTCCGCGACCTGGGCGAGTACGCGAAGGCGGTCGAGCTGCTGGTGGACGTGCCCGCCCCCGCCAACAAAGAGGCACTGAAGGCCGAACTGAAGGCGGCCGAGAACGAGACGCCCGAACAGGCCAAGCAGCGGGACGCGGACAACGCGGCCGCCCCGCTGTACCGCATCGCCCAACTGGAACTGATCCGCAGCTACCGCCTGCTGAAGAAGTACCCCGAGGCCGCCGCCATCCTGGACGACGCCCTGGGCAAGGAGGGCGAGCTGAAGGGCCGGGTGAAGCCGCGGGCCGGCGGGTGGGCCACCCGCTTCCCCGAGTTCCGCAAGGAGGCCATCCTGCTGATCGAGGCGAAGGCGGCCGCCGCCCCGGACGCCAAGACGGCCATCCCGCTCTGGAACGAGGCCATCAACAACTGGTCCGGGTGGGCCGGCGAGTACCTGCAAGCCCTCAACCAGCTGAACCAGAAGTTCGGCCCGAACAAGCGGAAGGTGGAGCAACTGAGCACCCGCCTGCGGCTGATCGACGACCTCGCCCAGATGAATAACGTGAACTTCCCGGCGGTGACGGCGAAGGTGACCGCCGACCTGGCACAAGCGGAAGGGGACGCCGCGAAGGCGGACGGCGAGGTGGCCGACGCCGCCAAGGGGGTGGATGCGGCGGCCGCCAAGCCGGCCGACCTGGAGAAGGCCCGCGACAAGTTGGAGGCCGCCCGCGACGCGGCCGCCGACGCCGGCCGCAAGGTGAGCGAGCTGAAGGCCCGCCTGCCCATGCTGGACGAGTACGCCAAGAAGGCGAACGTGGACTGGGCGGACGAGGCCAAAGTCGTGCAGAAGGAACTCGACCCGATCCAGAAGGAGATGGGCGAGCAGGAGCGGCGGATGAACCCGCTCAAGTCCATCTGGCAGGACGTGCTGTCCGAGCAGTTCCGCTGCCTGTTCGCCGCCCAGTCGGCCGCTCTGAAGGCGGACAAGGTGAAGCTGGCCGAGTTCGTCACCAAGCACGGCAAGTCGATCGCCGACTTCGAGAAGAACAACCGCCCGCTGCCGGTGAACGTGCGGCAGAAGATGTTCGACCTGCTCGACGGCAGCAAGGAGCTGAAGGACGAGTACCGCAAGGCCGGCGGGGTCGACCTGCTCGCCCCGCCGGCGGCCAACCAGTAGGATCGGTTCCCCTCTCCCCTGGGGGAGAGGGGTTAGGGGT
>CAYMHO010000131.1:13627-17921 GCA_964390195.1 uncultured Fimbriiglobus sp.
CGGGGGGGGCCGCCGGGCCGCCCCGCGGGGGGCCACACGGTGTGGTGGGGGCCCCGGCCCGGGGGGGGGTGGGGTGTTGGGTGGGGGGGGGGTGGGGAAAGCAGGGTGCTTTCACCCCCCGTCCCCCTCACCCCCAACCCCTCTCCCCCCAGGGGAGAGGGGGGCAATCCCGGAGACCCTCCCATGCCCCGACGGGCGTTCGTCGTCTGCCTGCTGCTCGCCGCCACCGCCGCCCCGGCCGTCGCCCAGAAGGACCGCGTTCACTTCCGCGACCGGGCGACCGGCAAGGAGGAGACGGCCGACGGGGACGTGGTGGACACGTCCGGCGGGGTGAAGCTGACCGTCGCCGGGAAGGAGCGGGTGATCCCCGCCCCGGACATCCTCCGCATCGAGTACGTCGCCCTCGACCCGGCCCCCGGCAAGGTGCCGGTGGTGCAGGCCGAGGCCAAGCCGCCGGCCGACGCGCTCAAGTTCTACGCCGACGCGGCCAAGGCCCTGCCGAACTCCGCCGCCGAGCGGGCGAAACGGACGGTCGCCTTCCGCGAGGCGTACTGGACCGGGGTGGTGGCCGCCGGCAAGCCGGACGCCGACTTCCCGGCCGAGGCGAAGAGGGCCGCCGACAAGATGGCCGCGTTCGTCAAGGCGTACCCGAAGTCGTGGGAGCAGTGGCAGGTCGGCCGGTCCGCCGCCCGCCTGTACGGCGAGCTGAAGGACTGGGCCGCCGCCGAGGCGGTGCTCAAGGACCTGAGCGGCATCGCCGACGCGCCGATCGAACTGCGGCTGGACGTGAAGCTGGCCCGCGTCGGCTACCACATCCGGGCGGGCAAGCCGACCGAGGCGGGCGGGGTGCTGAACGAGGTGGCCGGGGACGCCGCACTGACCGGCGGGCTGAAGGACCGGGCCGGCATGTACGCCGTCGCCCTGAAGGCGCTGCCGGCGAAGGGCGACGCCGACCCGCAGGCGAAGAAGGCGGCGGCCGACGCCGTGGCCGACCTGGAGAAGGCCGTCGCCGCCAGCAAGGACCCGGCCGCCCGGAGCGTCGGGTACGGGCTGCTCGGCGAGGTGCAACTGGCCTACCGCCAACTCCGCCCGGCCACCTGGAGCTTCTGCACGGTGGACGTGGTGTACCCGCAGGACGCCGACGAGCGGCTGTTCGCGGTGTTGCGGTTGGCCGAGATCTTCGCCGCCACCGGCGACAAGGAGGGGGACAAGAGCCGCGCCGACCAGTTCCGCGAGCGGCTGCCGAAGGTGCGGTGAGCCACCGCCTGCTGGAGCCGGCCTCTGTGAGGCCGGTCCGACCGGGGTCACAGACCCCGGCTACAGTGCGGCACCCGTCACCGCCGGATGAGCCGCCACGAGAGCACCACCGTCCCGGCGGCCAGCACCCCGTTGGCCGCCCACACCCCGATGCCCATGTCGATTTTGCCGTCCCGCGCGTACCCGCCGACCATGAACAGGACCGGGTAGTACACCAGCAGCGCCGGCAGGAAGCAGATGACGAAAATGCTCAGGTAGTCGGCCCGGTTCGCCCACAGCCCGACCGGGCAGCCGAGGGCGGCGAACAGCAGGCAGCCGAACGCGATGGCCGGCCGCAGGTGGTACTCGTACCGCATGTTCCGGTCCAGGCGGGCGAACGTGTTGGCGGTGTTCTGCTCGTTCTGGGCCTGCGTCAGCCGCTCGGCCGGCTCCGGGATGGGGGGGATCCCCACCTCCTCCTTGAACCGGTTGACGTCGGCGTCGGTCAGCCGGCGGTCGGGCAGCTCGGCCAGCCGGCGGGCGTACCCCAGGTGTTTGGCGGACAACTCCGCCCCGAACGCCGCCCGCGCTGGCAGGTCCTTCCAGTCCACCATCGCCGGGTTGTTCTTGTTCTGCTCTTGCAGTGCCCCCATGTCGAACTCCGACGGCAGGTCCATCTCCGTCGGCTGGTCGGTCGTGCTGTGGATGCCCGTCCCTTGCGACCCGGCTTTCAGCGACACCCACTCCTTCGCGTCCAGCTTCACCTTCCCCTTGACCTTCCCCTCGCCCTCACCTTCGGCGGGGATCACCCGCAGCACCGCCGTGTGCGTCCGCAGCACCACGTCCGGCTCCTCCCAGCTCTTCGAACTGGTCTTCCGCTGCTTCACCACCACGTCCGTCAGCCGCTGCTCGGTCACCTCCCGCCTGCCGTCCGCAGACTCCTCCCGCCGGGTGACCGTCTGCACGTCCCGCACGCTCAGCTTGGTCATGGTGTCGCCGGACGAGAACTCGAGCGTCTGCTTCCGCTTGAGCACCAGCCCGATGGCCTCCTCCGGGTCTTCCAGCAGCACCTCCCGGCTGCCCCGCCACGACTGCGGGGTGACGTCGAACTGCAGGTAGGCGGTGCCGGCCGCGGCGAACGCCCCGAGCACCACCGCCGGGCGGAGGGCGGACAGCAGGTCCACCCCGGCCGCCTTCAGGGCGACCGCCTCGTTGTCGTTGGCCATCCGCCCGTACACCACGCACGAGGCGAACAGGCAGGCCGGCGGGGTGATCCACGGGATGGACGTGGGCACCAGCAGCGGGAGCATGCGGAGGGCCTGCCCGAGCGACACCCCGAACTGGATCTGTTGGAGGACGGCCAGCAGGGTGAAGATGCCCGCCAGGGCGAGCAGGCACAACAGGAAGACGCGGGCCAGCTCCCAGAAGATCATCCGCTGGAAGGTGCCGAACAGGGCGGCGAACAGGTAGTCGAGCAGGCGGGACAGCACGCGGCACCTCCAGCAGGTGGGTGTACCGCCCGACCCGCCTGGCGTCTACCGCAGGTGTGGCCGCCGCGTATGATGGTCGGGGTTGCCCGCCGGCCGGCGGGACGGTACTTTTTGCACGGATTGCCCAGAGGTCGTCGCCATGTCGTTCCGCCGCCTTCTGGTCGTGTCGCTCGCGGTCGCCATCGTCCTGCCGTCGGCTTGCTTGCGGTCGCGGAAGGAGCCGTCGATCCTGGACGAGTTGAAAAAGCCGAAACTGCCCGCCCCGCAACCGCCGCTGCCCGTCACCGGCGGCGATCCGCCCGCCCCGACCGGCGGCGGGGTGCAGCCGCCCAGATTCGACCCGAAGACCAGCCCGGTGCCCGCCCTGCCCGGCATGCCCGGCAGCCCGAGTCAGCCCCTCCCGCCGGCGACTGTACCCGATTCGCCGACCGGCAAGGCCGACGACTTCAGCACCGATGCGTTGCTCGCCGCTGCCACCCCGGCCGAGCGGCAGGCGCTCTTGGCGGCGTCCGACGACGACAAGCGGGGCATCCTGGAGCGCATCCGCGGACGGCTTCAGGACCGGCGGAAGGAGCGGGAGAAGGAGAAGGAAAAAGAGAAGGAGAAGGACAACCAACTCCCCCCGGCCATCGAGCCGCGGCCGCCGGTCGCCCCGCCGATGCCGCCGAAGGACGACACCCAGCCGAAGCCGAAGATCGAGCTGAAGGCCGACCCGAAGGTGACGCCGGTGCAGGCGAAGGAGCCGGCCGCGAACGACCTGAAAGCCGTGCGGGAACTGCTCGACGCGGCCAAGAAGAAGAACGACGCGACCGCCAGCTTCGAGGCCCGCCTGGTGAAGCGGGAGGTGGTGAAGGGCAAGGAACTGCCGGCGGAGGAAGCCATCTACCGCTTCCGCAAGGAGCCGCTGAGCGTCCACATCCGGGTGGTGGGCGACGTGGGCACCGGCCGCGAGGTGATGTGGGTGAAGGGGCAGAACGACAACAAGATGACGCTGATCACCGGCAAGGGCGACAACATCCTGCTCGGGGCCGGGAAGAAGATGACGATGGACCCGGACGACCCGCTGGTGACGGCGAAGTCGCGGTACCGCATCTACGAGGCCGGCATGCAGCGGCCGATCGGGGCGCTCACCAAGTTCGTCGAGCAGGCGGAGGCGGGCAAGCGGCCGGCCGACAGCGTGCGGTACCTGGGGCCGGTGGACCGCAAGGAGTACAAGACGAAGCCGCACGTGGTGGAAGTGACACTCACCGCCGACGACGACAAGTTCCTGCCCAAAGGCGGCAAGCGGGTGTACCACTTCGACGCCGACCCGAAGTCGCCGTCGGCCGGCCTGCCGGTGCTGGTCATCTCCCTCGACCACGAGGGCCGCGAGGTGGAGTACTACTGCTTCACCGACTTCAAACTGGTGGGCGAACTGACCGACGCCGACTTCGACCACACCAAAGTGGGCAAAAAGCGGTAGGGCGAGCGGTGGTCCCATACCCGAGCGGACCGTTGCCGCCGTCCCATTTGCCCAATCACCCCCACCTCTCCCCGCTGGGGAGAGGTCGCCGGAGTGAACGCAGTGA
>CAYMHO010000132.1:0-14911 GCA_964390195.1 uncultured Fimbriiglobus sp.
GCCCGGTGGGGGGCGGGGTTCCTCTGGCGAGCCGCGGGGGGTGCGCCGCGGGGTGGTGTAAAACCCCCCGGGCGGCACACCCCGCTCGGCTCGCCTCGTATGGTATCTCGAACCGTTCGGGAGTTCGTCATGGTCCGCATCGGCGTCGTCGGGCTGGGGTTCATGGGGTACATCCACTACCTCGCCGCCCAGAAGGTGGGCGGGGCGAAGGTGACGGCCGTGTGCAGCCGCGACCCGGTCAAGCTGTCCGGGGACTGGCGATCCATCCGCGGCAACTTCGGCCCGCCCGGCGCGATGATGGATCTCTCCGCGGTGAAGAAGTACGCCAGCCTGGACGACCTGCTCGCCGACCCCGACATCGACCTGATCGACATCTGTAACCCGACCGCCCAGCACCCGGACACCGCCATCCGGGCACTGCGGGCCGGCAAGCACGTCCTGGTCGAGAAGGCCATCGCCCTCACCACCGCCGACGCCGACCTGATGGTCGCCGAAGCCAAGACGGCCAACCGCCTGCTCATGGTCGCGCACGTCCTGCCCTTCTTCCCCGAGTTCGCGTTCGCCTACGAGGCGGTGAAGGGCGGCAAGTACGGCAAGCTGCTCGGCGGGCACTTCACCCGCGTCATCACCAAGCCCGACTGGAGCGCCGCCATCGGCGACGCCGACAGCACCGGTGGCCCGGCGGTGGACTTACACATCCACGACACGCACTTCATCGGGCTGATCGCCGGGGTGCCGAAGGCGGTGAGCAGCAGCGGCATCGTGAACGGGGGCAGCGTCGATTACCTGACCACCAACTACCTGTACGGCCCCGGCGGGCCGGCGATCTCGTGCAGCAGCGGGGCGGTGGCGACGAGCGGGCGGCCGTTCGTCCACGGGTTCGAAGTGTACCTGGAGCAGGCGACGCTGGCGTACAGCAGCGGCGGCACCCCGCTGACCGTGTTCAAGTCGGACGGCACGAGCGAGCAGCCGAAGCTCGGCGACGGCGACCCGATCGCGGCGTTCACGACCGAGATCCAGACCGCCGTCGATGCCGTGAAGTCGGGCCAGATGCCGGCGCTGCTGTCGGGCCAGCTCGCCCGCGACGCCCTCGTGCTGTGCCACAAGGAGTGCGAGTCGGTGAAAACCGGGGCGGTGGTGATGGTGTGACAGATTGGTGCGGCCGCGTCTACGGTTCGCCGGCGACGAACTTGGCCGATTCGTGTCCGCATTCGCATCGGAAGCCGGATATGCTGGCAACGCGATCCCGCGACGCGAACACAATCTTCGAGGTGTGGGATGTCACTGCTCTCCCAGCTCTTCAGCGGCGACCGGCAACTCCTGGCCGCCGCCACGAGCGACCGGGGCCACATCACCCCCGGTGCCCGTGGGCCGCACGTGGCCAAGATTCAGGAGGCGCTCAACCGGGTGGGCGGGGCCAAGTTGGCGGTCGACTCGCAGTACGGCCCGCAGACGGCGGCGGCGGTGGTGGTGTTCAAGACCCGGCGGAACATCCTCAACACCTCGGGCCGGATTGACAACATCGTCGGCATCAAGACGGTGGCGGCGCTCGATTCGGAACTGTCGGCGAGAGAACGAGGGGGCGCACCCGGCGTCGCCGGCGGGAACCGGCAGGCGCTGACCTCGCCCGCGAAGGTCGGCGACGCCCCTCTGGTGCTTCCGCCCGACTTCATTGGCCCGCTGGTGCTGCCGCCCGACGTCATCGCGCCCACATTCCCCAAACGGCACCTCCTCGTCTACTTCAGCGGGGTGGTCGATCAGGAGGGCATGGGAGGGGTGGTGTTGGCGAGACCCCACGGTCAGGACGTGTTGACGGACATGGAGAACCTGCCCACACCCAGAGCCGGCGAGGACAAAAAGGAGATCGGCTTCGGCGGTTCGTTGGTCACGACTCGCGGGGTGGAACAGGCCCTGGTGTTCATCCGGGCGATGCAGAAGGTGAGCGCCGCGCCGAGCAAACTGATCCTGTACGGGTTCAGTGCGGGCGGCGTCAACGCGATGGAGTTGTGCCGCCGGCTCGCCCAGCAGTTGCCGGGCGTGTTGGTGGATCTTCTGGTCACCATCGACGTGGCCGCCGGACGGGGGACAAGTTCGCTCGACCGGAGCGTGCCCGACAACGTCCTCCGCAACCAGAACTTTTTCCAGACGGCACCCTCGCTCAACGGGTCCCACGGGGCGCCGAACGTGGGCAAGAACGTCAGCAACACCAACGTCGATTCTCGCTTCGGCCGCACCCTGGACTTCATCCCATTCATCGGCAAGACCGAGCGGCACGGGGCTATGCAGGACGTGACACGGCAGGAGGCGGTGTTCTTCATGCGACGAACCCTCAATGAACCGCCGCGCATTCTGTAAGGTCGAACCGTCGCATCCGCAGTTCGTGATCGCCCCATATTCGCCACCTTGCCTCACCAGCACATCTGGCGAATCAGGAAAAATAGGTTTCCTCGATTCGACCGGGCAAGTTGGCCGATCTTCAGGGGCAGACGAAACCTCGTCGGCCTGGGGGGTCGGGCATGTTAGCGAAGAAGTGGCTTCTGCTCGGCGGTGTGGCGGCGGTGCTGGGCGGGGGCGGGTGCCTGCACACCTGCCCCAAGAACCCGCACGACTGCCTGCGGCCGGTGGAAGAGGTGTCCGTCATCGCCCCGGCGCGGGCGAAGGTGTACGTCTTCCTGATGAACGGGGCCGACCTGTTCGACGTCGGCCACCTGCACGAACTGGAGTGCAGCATCGTCCGGGCCGGCTTCCCGAAGGTGTACTACGCCCAGCGGTTCGACCAGGAGTGGTACTACAAGGAACTGCACCGCCTGCGGCGGGAAGACCCGGACAACCGCTTCGTGCTGGTCGGGCAGGGCACCGCGGCGGACCAGATGCAAGAGCTGGTGTGCCGGGTGACCAACGACGGCATCCCGCTGGATGCGGTCGTCTTCCTCGATCCCGTCGGCGGCAAAGGCGACCTGACCGACGAGGCTGCCTATGCCAGTGCCGTCGTCCGCTCACGGTTGTGGGTCGGGTCGCCCAGGCTGTCAACCCCACACAACCTGAGAATCCCGGAAGTCGGGCACGCCCGCTTGCCCAACCACCCCGCCACAGTGGACGAGCTGATCGGCATCCTGACCGACTCCGCCCGTCGGGTGCCGATCATTCGTAAACCCCTCGACTGCATACCTTTAACCGACGAGCCTAAGCCGATTCCGCGGCCGGAGGAGCCGAAGATCGTGCCCGTGCCCCCGCCGAATTGGGACGCGCTCTGTCCGAATTCCAGTCATAGATGAGAGCCAACTCATCAAAACTCAGCGCGGCCCGCTTGTGGGTAGCACAGAGCCAGCGTATAGTTCACTGCACGACCGGCGGAAACGTTGGTCGCCGCCGAGAGCGTAGCGATGTGGGGGCTGAGTGGGCGACAGCACCCTACACTACGCTCTCGGTTTTTTTATGCGCACGCGGCCGGTCACCTCTCAGGCACCAGCACCCACACCCGCACGCGGTCGAACGTGATTGGTGGTTCGCACCGATACCCCGGCGGTAGTGCGTCCGGCGGCAGTTCCGGCAGCGGGTCGTCGGTCTGGTGGACGTACCAAATCTTCGGCGGGGTCGCCGCCTTCGCCCAACTGCCTGCCCAGTCGGCCCACGGCGTCTTCGCCTTCGACGGGTTGTGTTCCACCCGCACCACCGCCGGGTTCACCCGCCGGAGGTAATACTCGTACTCCCAGTGGTTGGCATTAATCGGCTCGTCGGCCGCCCGGTGTGAAAGCACGTATTCCGCCGCGCGGTCGGCCGCCGGTCGCGGCCACGGGTCGATCACCCGCCGGGCGGTGTACCCGACGGGGATGAGCAGCACCGGCACCCAGATCAGCAGGAACGCCACCTTCGCCGCGGTCGGCCGACACCAGTTCCAAAACTGCCACAACCCGACTGCGGCCAGCAGGGCCAACCCCGGCGCCAGGAACGCCTCCAGCCGCGAGGCCGAGTACGGGTACTTCCCCAACAGTGCGGCCAGCAGGGCGAGTGGCATGGGAAGCAGGGCGGCACACGCCACCGCCCACCCGCCGGGCTTGCGGGACACTGCCCACGCCCCGACGAGTACCGGCACCAGCAACGGCCAGCCGTAGGGGTGGAAGTTGTACCGCACCACGTCGAATGAGTTAGCCACCGCCCACACCGGCACTTTCGCCGGCTCCTCCCACGGGGGGAAACTGCCATCCTTCCAACAAGCCTCCATCGGACCTGTACGCTGAGCCTTCGCCGGGCCGACCACCAGCAACCCGAACGACACGCCGACCGACAGCGCGAATGCGACGAACGCCGCTTTGCCGGCCCAGTTCGCACGCCACGCGGACGGCAACAGGGCGGTTAACACCCCGCCGAACACGAAGCACGCCGGGAACGCAATCCAGATGCACAGCGGTGCGGTGGCGGCACCGATCAGGCTGCGAACCCACATCGGCCAACGGTCCTTCGTGACGAACCAGATAGCACCCCCCGCGAGGAGCACGTCGAACGAGTACGACTTGGCCTCGCAGGCGTGGAACAACAGCCGGTCCGACACCGCCACCAGCCCGACCGCGACGGCCGCCCACACCGGCGGCAGCCACCGCCGGGCGACGACCGCCGTGACGACGACGGACAGACACCCCGCCAGGAACGACGGTAACCGGAGCGCGTACTGACTGTCACCCAGGATGGCGACGACCGCTTTCTGAAGCAGCAGGAACAGCGGCGGGGAGGCTTCGTCGTGCAGGAGCGGGCCGAGCCAGCCCGAAACGGGCAGGTTCAGCACGTTCGCCAGCATGGCCGCCTCGTCGTGCCACACCGCCGGGTCACGGGCGTAGTGGTACCCGCGGAGCAGCAGCCCCGCCGCCACCGCCGCCCAGATCAGCCAACTTCTCCTGGTTCGCTCCATGCCGGCGGTTTATCACCCGACGCGGTCGGTGTCACGACCAGTCCGCCTGTTGCCCGCCACCCGACGGGCGGATACTCTGGCGGTGCCATGACCGACGTCTCCCGCGTGCTGGACGGCATCCGGGCGGGCACCGCCCGCGCCGCCGACCTGTTGCCGCTGGTGTACGCCGAACTCCGCCAGCTCGCCGCCGCACGCCTGACCGCCGAACACCCCGGTCACACCCTCGACGCCACCGCCCTCGTCCACGAGGCGTACCTGCGGCTGGTCGGGTCGGCCGACGCCGCCCGCTGGGAGCACCGCGGGCACTTCTTCGCCGCCGCCGCCGAGGCCATGCGCCGCATCCTGGTGGACGCCGCCCGCCGCAAGAAGCGGGAGAAGCACGGCGGCGACCGTCAACGGGTGGAGTTGGCCGACATGCCGGCTGACCCGCCCGACCCGCGGCACGACTTACTCGCCCTCGACCGCGCCCTCACCCGACTGGCCGATGAGGACCCCGAGGCCGCCAAGCTGGTCGAACTCCGCCACTTCGCCGGGTTGACCGTCACGCAAGCGGCCGACGTGCTCGGCATCGCCCCCCGCACGGCCGACCGCGTGTGGGCGTTCGCCCGCGCATGGCTGCACCGCGCGGTGACGGCCGACCCCGGTTCGGACGATTCCGGCGAAATCGTGGCGTGATCCCGCCGCCCCGACGCATTGGGGGTGGGTCGCCCCGATCCCGCCCGAGGGCCGTGCCGTGTCCGAGCGAGACATCTTCCTGGCCGCCGTCGACCTGCCCGACGGCGAACGGCCGGCCTACCTGGACCGGGCGTGCGGGGCGGACGCCGACCTGCGGGTGCGTGTGGACGCCCTGCTCCGCTCGCACGACGTGGCCGGCAGCTTCCTGAACGGGCCGGCGGCCGACCCGGCCGACGCCGCCACCGTCGCCTTCACCTCGGCTCCGGAAGGGGAGGAGTACGACGAGGTGCCGCTCGGCTTCCTCGACCCGCCCGGCCGCCCGGACTCGCTCGGCCGGCTCGGCCACTACGACGTGCTGGAGGTGCTCGGCAGGGGCGGGTTCGGCATCGTCTTCCGCGCGTTCGACGACCGCCTGCAGCGGGTGGTGGCGGTGAAGGTGCTGTCCCCGCAGATGGCCACCACCAGCCCGGCCCGCAAGCGGTTCCTGCGGGAGGCCCGCTCGTCCGGGGCGGTGCGGCACGAGAACGTGGTGCCGGTTCACGCCGTCGAGGAGCACCCGCTGCCACACCTGGTGATGGACTACATCCCCGGCGAGACGCTGCAGCAGAGGATCCGTCGGATCGGCCCGCTCGACCTGGCCGAGGCGGTGCGGGTCGGTCGGCAGATCGCCGCCGGGCTGGCCGCCGCCCACGCCACCGGCCTGATCCACCGCGACATCAAGCCGTCCAACATCCTGCTCGACACCGGCCCACACCCGACGGCCAAGATCACCGACTTCGGCCTAGCCCGCGCCGCCGACGACGCCTCCCTCACCCGCAGCGGGACCGTTGCCGGCACCCCCATGTACATGTCCCCGGAGCAGGCCCGCGGGGACACCCTCGACCACCGCTCGGACCTGTTCAGCCTGGGTAGCGTGCTGTACGCCCTCGTCACCGGCCGCCCGCCGTTCCGCGCCGAGACCACCCTGGCGGTGCTCAAGCGGGTGGCCGAAGACACCCCGCGGCCGATCCGCGAGGTCATCCCCGAGGTGCCCGAGTGGTTCTGCCGGATCGTCGAGAAGCTGCACGCCAAAGACCCGGCCGAGCGGTTCCAGACGGCGCAAGAAGTGGCCGACCTGCTGACCGACTGCGAGCGGCAACTGGCCGACGGGAACAAACTGACCGACTACTCCCGCATCCCCGGAGGAAAGCCAACGGGCAAGCCGACGCGGTGGAAGTGGGCCGCCCTCGCGGCGGCGGTGCTGGTCGCGCTCCTCGTCGCCGTCTGGGCCACCCCGCCCGCCCGGCGGTACGTGACCGACCGCGGGGCGATCGAGTTCGTGCCGGCGGACGGGGTGGAGGGCCTGACGGTCTATCGGTCCGACGGCACCGTCTGGGGCGAGTTCGACGCCACCCGTGTGCAGGAGATCGAGTTGCCGTCCGGGGATTACAAACTGGTGGCCAAAGTCGCCCCCGGTCGGGAGTTCATCAAATGGCAGGTGTCCGAGTCCGGTTTCGCGGAGCCGTCACCCGGTGACGAGGCCGGCACCCCGATCTTCCTGGCGGACATGGCCCGCGGCGACTGGTTCCGGCTGCGGGCGACCACGCGGGTGGCACCGCCGACCGCCCCCGCGGTGCCGAAGACGGCGGCCGAGTTCCTGCCGTTCGTCCGCGGCACCTGGACCCGTAACGCGGAGGTCGTCGAGCCGAAGGCGGAGGCCGGCCGCGTCGGGGGGCAGTTTACGTTCGACCCCGTCGCCGGCGGGACGCTGTGGAGGGGCCTGAACGTGAACGAACACGCCATCCCGACCAGCCTCGTCCTACACCGGTACGACCCCACTTCCGGTCGGCTGAGCAGTTGGTCCTTCGGCCCGGACGGGGTGGCCATCGCCTCCGACTTCGGCACCTACGAGCCGACCACCCGCTTGTTCGCGTGGCAGGAGAAACTGCCCGACGGCGGGCAGTCGGCTCACCACCTGACCGTCGTGGACGGCAACACCGTCACCGCCCGCCACTACGACACGGACGCGACCGGCAAGATCGCGTTCGAGTCGTGGGGGACGTTCACCCGCTCCGCCCTGCCGCCGGTCGTTCCCAAACTGGTCCTCGACCCGAAGCGGCCGACGGAGATGACGGTGCTCGACCGGATGGTCGGCGAGTGGCGGAACGAGCAGACCGTGACCGACCCCGCGACGCCGGACAAGACGAAGACCGAGACGTTCCGGGTGACGGCCAAGCTCATCCTCGGCGGGCGGTTCGTCGAGGAGCAGGTGACGAACGACCTCGCCGGGGAGGGCGACTACACCATCGCCTGGTTCGACCCGGCGGCGAAGGTGTACCGCCGGTGGTACTTCAGCGGCGGCCCGGTGACGGAATTGACCGGCACGTGGGATGACACGGCAAAGGCTATGACCTGGACCTCGACGGATAAGGCGACTGTGGCGGTCGAGACGTTCAAGGGCGACGACCGGAGTGAGTTCCGCATCACCGTCAAGGACGGGGACGACAAGCCGGTGAGGGAGACGACCGGCGTCGCCCGGCGGGTCTCACCGTCGGCGAAACCGGTCGCCACCGCCCAGCAACTGCGGGACAAGGTGGCGGCGATGCAGGCCGCCCGCGACCTGACCAAGACGCGGTTCGACGCCGAGACGGTGAGCGGCGTCGAGATGGCGCGGGCGGACGGCGACCTGGCCGACGCGAAGGCGGAACTGGCCGCCGCCGAGGGCGACCGGGCGGCAGCCGTCGCGCTGGTCGGCGAGTTGCGGATGCGGCGGCAGAAGGAGCGGGAGTTGATCGGCCTGCGGGCGAAGGAGGGGGTGGAGAAGCCGGAGGTGGTGCTCGACGCCGAAGTGCGACTGAAGGCGGCGTGGGGGCGGGCGGCCCAGCTCGGCCTCGAACCGGAGCGGCCGACCGCCCCGTTCGACGAGAAGCAGGCGAAGGAACACCAGGAGCGGTGGGCGAAGCAGGCGGGCGAGACGCCGGAGTTCGCCGACAGGACGCTCGGCATGGAGTTCCGGGTCATCCCGCCGGGCGAGTTCCCGATGGGGTCGCCGGCGGCCGTCGTCAACCCGGAGGTCGCCCGGCTGAAGCTGAACAAACCGCCCGGCTGGGAGACCCTCGTCGCCGGTCTGGAGGCGGAGATGCCGCAGCACCCGGTGCGGATCACCCGCCCGTTCGCCATCGGCAAGAACGAGGTGACGGTCGGCCAGTTCCGCCAGTTCGTCACCGACCCGGCCGGCGGGTACCGCCCCACCGGCCCGGTGATCGGCGGGCACGGGGTGGCGAACGGCAAGCTGACGGAAGGCAAGGGGTACACCTGGGAGAAGCCCGGGTACGACCCGCCCGACCTGGCCCCGGTGTGGAACGTGAGCGCCGAAGACGCGGCCGCCTTTTGCAAGTGGCTGTCCAAGAAGGACGGGCGGACGTACCGCCTGCCGACCGAGGCCGAGTGGGAGTGGGCGTGCCGGGCGGGCACTCCCGGCCGCACCTACTTCCCGTTCGCCACCATCCACCAGCACGCCTGGGCGCCGGCGTCCAAGGAGGACTGCCCGCAGCCGGTCGGGCTGAAGACCGCCAACCCGTTCGGGCTGAACGACATCAACGGGAACGTGTGGGAGTGGTGCTCGGACTGGTACGGCGAGGGGTACTACAAGACACTCCCGGCCGACACCCCGACCGACGACCCGACCGGGCCGCCCGCCCCCGGCAAGGGCAAGACCGCCCACCGGGTGCAGCGGGGCGGGAGCATCTTCCGCCTCGGCCACGTGTTCACCAACTCCGCCGTCCGGCCGGTCGTCGAGCAGCCGGGGTGCGGCTTCCGGGTGGTGTGCGAGCTGGTTCCGAAGTGACCCGCCCGGTGGCGGGTGGTACCATCCGGTCTCGCCCGCCGGGGGTTCACCGTGTCCGATCTGGATTCCCACCTCGATGCGGTCGCGTCCGCCGACCCGGGCGACACGGCCCCGCTGCTCGCCTACGCCGAATGGCTGGCGAGGAATGGCGACCCGGCCCGCGGCGAGTTCATCGTCCTGCAATGCCAGCCGTCCCCGGACGGGTCGGCGGTGCCCCGTGTGAGGGAGTTGTTCGCCGCGCACGGCGAGCGGTGGTTCGCCCCGGCCTACGAGCTGCTCCGCACCGCCGCGTCCGTCCGCCCCGACGCTGACCGCGAGCAGTCCGCCGCCGCCGTGCACGGGGCGATGCAAATGCTCTCCCTCGGGAGCGGGGTGGTCGCCCCGATGGCCGCCCCGCCGCCCGACCTGTCCGAGCCGGTGAGCGTGGACGTGCCGATCGTCGTCGACGTGACCGCGTGGGGCGTCACCCTGCGGCCGGACTGGACCGAGGTCCTGCGGCGGCACCCCGGCGGCCTCGCCCCGCAAGAGCTTGCCAACCTGTCGCGGATGACGATGGTGCAGGTCGAGCGGGGCGTCATCACCCACCTCCACCTGGGCGGGCAGGCGGTGCGGCGGGTGGCCGCGTTCAACCGCCTGCTCGCCGCCGAGCCGGTCACGCACCTGACCGTCGCCCTGCCGCCGTTCGCCCCCGTCTGGCAGCGGCTCGACGGCCTGCCCCTGCGGCGACTGCGCCACCTGAAGCTCACCCTGATCCCGATGTCCGCCGCCGACGAGTTCGACCCGCTCGCCCACGCCG
This sequence comes from uncultured Fimbriiglobus sp., assembly GCA_964390195.1. Classification (GTDB taxonomy): domain Bacteria; phylum Planctomycetota; class Planctomycetia; order Gemmatales; family Gemmataceae; genus JALHQU01. Next base: position 10,201 of record CAYMHO010000132.1, read on the forward strand.
TGTTCACCTCCCCGCACCTGTCCGCCCTCACCAACCTGGACCTGGATGCCGGCTGGCGGTTGGAGGCCGCCGGCCATTCACCGACGCCCGAGTGGACGCACGCCCGCACCGCCGGGGTGTTGGAACGGCTGACGTCATCCCCACTGTGGCCGCGGCTCACCGCCCTCCGACTGTCGAGCGGCGGCGGGGCCGGGTGGTGGGCCGATCTGCCCGCGCTCGCCGACGCCCCGGCCGACACCCCTCTCGAAGAGCTGACCGTGATGGGCATGGACGCGCTCGGCGACCAACCCGCCCCGCCCCCGCAGGCGTTCGGTGCGCTCGCCCGTTTACCCTTCGCCTCGCGGCTCAAGAAACTCCACCTGCACGGGCTGACGCTCGGGGCGGGGGAGGTCGAGCGCCTGTTCAGCGGAACCGACTGGAGCCGTTTGGAGCGGCTGACGTTGTCGACCGGCGGCCTGGGGGATGCGGGGGCGAAAGCGTTGGCGGCGATCGGCCCGACTACCCTGCCGGCGCTCCGCGACCTGGACCTGTCGGACGACGGCATCGGCGACGCCGGGGCGGAGGCGCTGGCCGCGTCCCCGCTGTTCCGCCAACTCCGCACCCTCGGGCTGAGCCAGAACCGGATCGGGGACGCCGGGGCGCGGGGGCTGGCCGCCGCGCTGGACGCGAGCGAACTGCGAACCCTCAACCTGATGACGATCGGCTACATCGACGCGCTCACCCGGCCGTTCGGCCCGCAGCGGTGGACGGATCGCCTCGTCCGCTGGGTGACACTGCCGCTCCTGCTGCCGATGCTGCTGCTCGGCCGCTTGCTGGGCGGCAAGCGGATGCGGCGGATGCCGCTGACGGCGGGGGTGTCGGCGGCCGAGCGGGCGCGGCTGAAGGGGCGGTACGGCGACCGGATTCTGTTCGGCGACGAGTTTCGGACGAAGCAGGTGCCGCCTGATTGTAGCCGGCCTCTGTGAGGCCGGTCCGGGGTCACACACCCCGGCTACAGTTGTGCCGCCCGGCGGCCGGCCCCTACTTCTTCAGCAGCTCCTTCAGCTTCGGCAGTTTCTCGCCCGGCGGGGTGAGCGGCACGCCCGCGTCCGCCCACTCGCCGTCCGCCGAGGCCCGCCCGCCCAGCTCGGTCAACTTCTTCACCAGGGCGTCGGCCGTCTGCTTCGCCACGGTGGAGTCGTTCACCCGCACCGACAGGCTGAGGTACAAGTCCGGCTCCAGCGACACCCCGACCGCCACCGCCCGCACCCCGTCCAGCTTCGCCACCGCCTCCGGCGGGAGGACCCCGGCCGGCACCAGTTTCAGTTGCGGCGCCTTCGCCCACTCCTTGCCGTCGGTGGCCGCCCACGCGAACGCCGACGGGCTGACCCGGTCGATCGACTCCTTCATTCCGGCCGCCAGGTCGTCGTACCCGGCCGTCGGCGCCTTGGCGGCCGTCAGCCCGCTGTCGTTCAGGGCGAACACGAAGGTGCGGTCGTTCACCTCGCTCATCACCAGCGGGAACCCGCCCAGCTCGACGCCCGCCGGGTCGCGGCCCTGCGCCTTCAGCTTGTCGCGGAACTGGCCCGCGTCGGCGAGCGGCTTGCGGAGCGTCAGCACCAGTGTCGGCCGCAGGTCGTCCACGTGGGCGGCGAACACCAGCGAGTGGATGTCCTGCGGGCGGAGGCCGAGGTCGGCGAACGGCTTGAGCAGGTCGGCCGGCAGGCCCAGGTCGGCGAGCACCGCCCCGGCCGTGCGGTTGCGGGCGGCGGCGTACTCGTCCAGGGCGGACGGCTGCACCACCGCCAGCACCTGCGAGTCCTTCGGGACGTACTTCAGCCCGTTGATCGACCGCGGGGGCGTGGTGGTCGCCGGCAGCGGGGTGAACGGCTCCGGCGGCTTCGGGGCGAAGAAGAACCACAGGGCGAACCCGACGACGATCAGCGCGGTCAGCCCGAGGGACAGGAACACCACGTTGGACGTGCGGGGCTGTGCGGGTGTCGTGACGTCGGCGGGCGGGGGCGGGGCGGCGGGCAGGTCGGCCGACACCGGCACGCTCTCCCCGCAGTTCGGGCAGGGGGTGCGGTGGGCGGCGGGCACTTCCGCCAGCGTGAACACGGTCCGACAGAACGGGCACGTCACCGAAACCGACATGCGGGCACCTCCGGGCAAGTGGCGTATTGTACGGAGGCACCCCTTGCGGAACCGCTCTCGCATCCGCTGCGGCGGTCGCGTATCATAGTCGGCTGAACCCTTCCGTTTGCCCGGCCGCGAGTTATGGGTCAAATCGCATTCGACCTGCCCGCCGACCTGTCCCCGGCCCACCGCGACGCCGTCGAGCGGGTGTGGCTGGCCGGCGGGTACGACGGCGCCCCGGTGCCCACCCGCCGCCACCAGGCGAACGGCCGGCTGACCCTCACCCGCGCCGAGAACGAGAGCGTGTTCGCCGCCGCCCCGTGGCCGGGGTCGGACGGGCACGAGCGGGTGGTGACGAGCGGCACCCTGCGGCTGGCCCGCGACGCCTACCCGCTGCTCACCGAACTGGCCCGCGGGGCGGTCAACCGGGTGCGGTCGCTGGTGGCCATGTTCCACAACGCCGGCCTGCCGGTGCCGCAGCCGCTGGCCGACGCCGTCGGGCGGGTGAGCAAGCAGTTCGGGCGGGTGGCGCTCAAGTCGGAGACGGACACGGCGGCCGTGTGCGAGGTGATCGACGCGGCGTGCGAGCTGGCCGACAACTGCGCCAGCCGGCTGACCGAGTACCGCCTGCAAGCGCGGCTGAACATGGACGGCCCGCTGCCGACCAAGCTCGGCGCGCGGCTGGCCCGCCCCCTCCCGCCCGACCAGACGGCCCTGTTCACCGACACCTTCCACGCCGTCCGCATCGTCCCCCAGTGGCGGCAGATCGAGCCGCGGGAGTCGGCCTTCGACTGGTCGGTCATGGACGCGACCATCGAGTGGGCGACGGCCGCCAAGCTGGACATCTCCGTCGGCCCGCTCATCGACCTGGCCGACGGCCCGTTCCCCGACTGGCTGACCACCTGGACGGGCGACCTGCCCAACCTGGCCGCGTTCGTGTCCGACTTCGTGGCGACGGTGGTCCACCGGTACAAGCGGGAGGTGCGGAGCTGGCAGGCGTTCGCCGGGTTCAACCACGCCGACGCCCTCGGGCTGAGCGAGGACGACCGCATCCGCCTGGCCGCCCGCGTGCTGGAGGCGGCCACCGAGTCCGACCCGAAAGGGGAGCGGACGTTCGCCCTCGCCCAGCCGTGGGGCGAGTACCTGAGTTCGGAAGACCACACCTACGCCCCGTTCGTGTTCGCCGACACCCTCATCCGGGCCGGCTTCCAGGTGGCCGCCATCGACCTGGAAGTGCTCGGCGGGGCCGGGCGGCGGGGCGGGTTCGGCCGCGACCCGCTGGACATGCTCCAACTGTTCGAGTCGTTCGGCCAGCTCGGCCTGCCCCTGGAGGTGACGCTCGCCAGCGGGGTGCCGGCGGTGGTGCCGACCGCCCTCGGCGCGCCGCCCGTGCGGGCGGTGTACTGGGACACCTGGTCTCCGGCCGACCCGGCCGGGCGGGTCCCCGCGACCGCACTGGTCGGGGCGGACGGGGCGGACGAGCGACTGGCACAACTGCGATCGGCCCGCCGGGAGTGGCTCCGCGGCCCGGTTGCTTTCGCTGAGGGTTCCGGGTAAACTCTCACCGTACTTTTTAAGTTTCGCCCGCCCCGACGCCGCACCCGACCCTGACCGCTGCCCAGGGGAGACCATGCGACTGATCGGCCACGAGGCCCCCACGCCCACGCCGCCCGACCCGGACCGGGACCGCGGCCGCCCGAACGCCGTCGGCGGGTACCCGCTGCTGCGGTTGCTCGGCGTCGGCGGCATGAGCCGCGTGTACCTGGGGTACTGCCGCAAGACCGGCCGGCAGGTGGCGGTGAAGGTGCTGGCCGACCACCTGAGCGGCGACCAGCGGTTCGTCAACCGCTTCTACCGCGAGGCGGTGCTCTCCCGCTCGCTCGCGCACCCGGCCCTCGTCCGCGGCCTCGACCACGGGTTCGACACCGCCGCCCCCGCCCACTTCCTCGCGCTCGAATTCGTGGACGGCCCGACCGCCCGCGCGGTCATCGAGCGAACCGGCAGACTCCCCCCGACGGTGGCCGTCAGGTTGACCGCCGACGTGGCGATGGCCCTGGAGTACATGCACGCCCGCGGGTACGTCCACCGCGACGTGAAGCCGGAGAACGTGTTCCTCCAACCCGCCCCGCCGGCCAAGCTGGGCGACCTCGGGCTCGCCAAGCGGACCGCCGGCGACACCGCCCTGACGGCCGCCAACCAGGGCGTCGGCACCCCGCACTACATGAGCTACGAGCAGTCGCGGAACGCCGCCCTCGTGGACGGCCGCTCCGACGTGTACTCGCTCGGGGCGACGCTCTACCACCTGCTCACCGGGCGGGTGCCGTTCCCGGATTCGGAGAGCAAACCGGACAGCCGGCTGGTGTCGGCCGTGCCGGCCAGCCGGGTGTGCCCGGACGTGCCGGCGGAACTGGACACGGTGATCGAGCGGATGCTGGCCGGCGACCCCCGCCGGCGGTATCAAACCGCCGCCGAGGTGATCGCCGCACTGACCGACGTCGGCCCGGCCTGCTCGGACGCCGAGTACACCGAGTACGTCACCCGCACCCGCGACGCCGCCCCCGCCGCCGCCGAACACCCGACGCGGGTGGAACCGCCG
>CAYMHO010000132.1:15011-17798 GCA_964390195.1 uncultured Fimbriiglobus sp.
ATGCCCTCCTCCCCCACCGTCGCCCGCCTGATGGTGGTACTCGCCGCCGTGCTGTGGAGCGCCGGCAGCTTCATGAAGGTGTTCCGCGAGGACACCCCCCTCGGGTTGCACACCCCGCAGCTCGACCCCATCCCCATCGCCTTCTGGCGGGGCCTGTTCGCCGGCCTCGCCCTCGTCCCCCTGGTGCGGTTCCGGTACGCCCGCTTCCGCCCGGTCATGCTCGGCATGGTCGCCTGCTTCGCCGTCATGAGCGGGCTGTACCTGTCCGCCCTCGGGCTGGGGCCGGCGGCCAACGCCATCCTGCTCCAGAACTCCGCACCGGTGTGGGTGTACCTGATCGGCGTGTACCTGCTGAAGCAGAAGGCGGACGGGCGGGCACTCACGTCGGCGGCAGTGGCGATGGGCGGCGTCGGGGTGATCGTCGCCGGCAACTGGCCGTGGACGGTGTCCGGCGACGAGCAGCGGGCGCAGGTGGTCATCCTCCTGATGGGGGCGGGCAGCGGGATGACCTACGCCGGGGTGGTGCTGTTCCTGTCACAACTGCGGGCGCACTCGCCGGCGTTCCTGATGGTGCTCAACCTGCTCGGCAGCGCGGCGGTGCTCGGTGTGTACCTGCTGCTGACCGGCGGGTTCACCATGCCGACCCCGCTGCAACTCGTCTACCTGGCGCTGTTCGGGGTGGTGCAGATGGCCGCCCCGTACTGGCTGTTCGCCCGCGGGTTGCGGACGCTCTCGCCGCAAGAGGCCGGCATCATCACGCTGTTGGAGCCGGTGCTGAATCCGGTGTGGGCGTACCTGATCGCCCCGGACAAAGAGGTGCCGACGTGGTGGACGCTCGGCGGCGGGGCGGTGCTGCTGGCCGCCCTGGCGTGGAAGTACGTGCCGGCCCGCAAGCCGCGGGCGGGGGTGCCGGCGGGCGGGTGAGGTGCCGTCCCGCCGCCAACGTTCCCCCCGCCCGGCCGTTATCCTGCCGACCCTTCCTCCCGAGTGCCCCATGAACCGCCTCACCCTGTTGCTCGCCGCCGGCGGGCTGACGTTCGCCGTTTGCTTCGCCCGCCTGTTCGCCCAGCCCGGCGACGCGCCGGCGGTGGTGAAGGCTGCCGCCCTGCCGGTCACCCGCGTCACTCTCACCACCGCCGGCGTCGGCTACTTCCACCGCGAGGGCACCGTGGACGGCACCGCCCGCGTGGACCTGAAGGTGAACGAGGAGGACGTGAACGACCTCATCCTGACCCTCCTGGCCGACGACCCGAAGGGGGACGGGAAGAGCGTGACGTATGACAACCGCGCGCCGGCCGAGATCACCCTGAAGGCGTTCGCCATCGACCTGACCGAGAACCCCGGCCTCGGCCACCTGCTGCACCAGGTGCGGGGCGAAAAGGTGACGGTGACGACCGACGGCAAGAACGTCACCACGGGCAGCATCGTCAGCGTCGACCGGCCGAAGCCGACCGTCGAGACGACTGCGCGAACGGAGGACGACCGCCCGACGACGGTGAAGGAGACGCCGCCCGCCCAGGTGGAGCAACTCACCCTGTTCACCGACGACGGGCTGGAGACGGTGGCCGTGCCGAAGATCACGCGGGTGAAGTTCGTGAAGCCGGAACTCCAGGCCGAGTTCCGCAAGGCACTCGAAGCACTGGCGTCCGCCCGCGGGGAGGCGCGGAAGACGGTCGGGGTGACGTTCCGCGGCAAGGGCGAGCGGAAGGTGAGCATCGGGTACGTCGCCGACGCCCCCCTGTGGAAGCCGACCTACCGCCTGAACGCGACCGACGGGAAGACCACGATGGAATGCCTGGCGGCCGTCGAGAACACCACCGACGACGACTGGAACGGCGTGAAGGTGACGCTGGTGAGCAGCCGCCCGGTGACGTTCAAGATGGACCTGTACGACCCGCTGTTCGTGCCGCGGCCGACATTCGAGCCGGAACTGTACGCGTCCCTCCGCCCGCCGCTCTTCCAGGGGCAGGGGTTCGGCGGCGGCAACCTCGGGTTCGGCGGCGGGTTCGCGGGTCAGTTGGGCCTCCAGGGGAACCAACAGAACCTGGGCGTGGGCGGCGGCATCCTCGGCGTGACAGGCGGCGGGGGGATCATGCGGGGCAGCACCGGGTACGGGTACGGGTACGGCGGCGTCACCCGCGAGAGCGTGCGGAGCATGCTGCGCCCGCAGGCGAGCGGCCTCGGGAGTGACCCGAAGCCGACTCCGCGGAGCGCGTCCGATCTGCCGTCGGTGGCCGACGCCAAGAACCTGGGCGAGTCGTTCGAGTACGCCGTCGCCGATCCGGTCACGCTGCCGCGGTTCAAGTCGGCCCTGCTGACCGTCTTCCGGGAGCCGGTCGAGGCCCGCCCGTTGAGCGTGTACAACCCGGCCATCCACCCGACGCACCCGCTCAAGGGGTTCCACCTGAAGAACACCACCAACCAGTTCCTGGCGCAAGGCCCGCTGACGGTGTACGACGGCGGCACGGCCGTCGGGCAGGCTCGCATCAGTGATGTCAAGCCGGGCGAGTCGCGGCTGATCGGGTACGCCCTCGACCTGGACGTGCCGGTGAACCTGGACACACGGCCGGAGGCCCGCACCGTCGTCTCGCGGAAGATCGTGAAGGGCGACCTGCACACCGTCGCCCGGCTGAAGGCGGTCTCCCGGTACGAGGCGTTCAACAAGGGCAAGAAGCCCGCCACCGTGTGGGTGACGCAGGCGGTGCGACCGGGGTGGAAGCTGATCGCCCCGGCGAAGGCGGCCGAGCAGACGCCCGACCTGTACCGCTTCGAGGTGGTGGTGCCGGC
>CAYMHO010000133.1:0-17796 GCA_964390195.1 uncultured Fimbriiglobus sp.
CGTCCGCCACCGCACCGTGTTCATCGACCGTACCACCGCCCCGCACGCCCTGGCCACCACGCTCGATCAGGTGTCCGCCGCCCTCACCCGCGGCGAGTGCGTGCTGGTGTTCCCGGAGGGCCGGCTGTCACGCAACGCCCAGATGCTGCCGTTCCGCCGCGGGGTGGAGCGGGTGGCCGCCCGCGCAGGGGTGCGGGTGCCGATCGTGCCGGTGGCGCTGTGGAACGTGTGGGGGAGCATCTTCAGCTACTACGGCGGGCGGATGTTCTGGAAGTGGCCGCAACTGTGGCGGCGGGTGGCCGTGTGCTTCGGCAAGCCACTGCCCGGCGACACCTCCATTGCTGAGGTGCGGGCGGCGGTGGTCGAGACGCAGGCCCAGTGCGGCATCCACCAGAGCGAGTACGTCATCCCCGTTCACGCCGGGTTCGTGCGGTACGCCGCCCGCAAGTCCAACCTGTTCACCGTCGGGTTCGTGGACGCCAGCAGCGGCAAGGACCGCGTGCTGACGTGGCCGAAGGCGCTCGTGGGTGCGTGGAGTCTGGCGGGGTGGCTGAAGAAGAACCTGCCGCCCGACGAGAAGACGGTGGGTGTGTGGCTGCCGACCGGCCTCGGATCGGCGTTCGCCAACTTCGCCTTGGCGTTCCTGTACCGCACCACGGTGAACCTGAACTACACCGCCGGGGATGCGTCTGTGCTGGCCGCCATCCGGCAGAGCGGGCTGAAGACGATCATCACCGCGAAGCGGTTCACGGACCGCCTGCCCCTCCCGCCGTCCGACGTGAAGGTGATCTATCTGGAGGACGCCCTCGCCGGCATCTCGTCGCTCGCCAAGGTGTGGCGGTTCCTGCTGGTGGTTCTGCTGCCCGGCTGGTTCCTCGACCGCGTGGTGTTGAACTGCCGGCGGTTCAAGTGGGACGACCTGCTGACGATCGTGTTCAGCAGCGGCAGCACCGGCGAACCGAAGGGGGTGATGCTCAGCCTGCGGAACATCTCGGCGAACGCCGACGGGTTCCAGCTCGGGGTCAACTTCACCCGCCACGACCGCATGCTCAGCACCCTGCCGTTCTTCCACAGCTTCGGGTACACGGTGTGCCTGTGGGCGCCAGCCAGCATCGGCATGATGAGCGTGTACTACCCCGACCCGCGGGCGGCGAAGGAGGTCGGCGAGTTGGCCAAGCGGTGGCAATGCACCATCGCCCTGGGCACGGCCACGTTCGTGCGGTTCTACCTGCGGCGGTGTGCTCCGGACAGCTTCGCCAGTTGCCGGCTGTTCATCTGCGGGGCGGAAAAGCTGCCGGTGGCGGTGCAGACCGAGTTCCGCGAGCGGTTCGGCTCGCTCCTGCTCGAAGGGTACGGCTGCACCGAGGTGTCCCCGGTGGTCGGCACCAACCTGCCCGATGTGACGGTGAAGGGGCACACACAGGTGTCCAACTCGCTCGGCACCATCGGCCAGCCCATCCCCGGCGTGGCGGTGAAGGCGTTCAACCCGGAGACGAAGGAGCCGCTGCCGGTCGGCGAGGAGGGGGTGCTCGGGGTGAAGGGGCCGAACGTGATGCTCGGCTACCTGCACCAGCCGGAGCGGACCGCCCAGGTGATGGCCGGCGAGTGGTACCTGACCGGCGATGTGGGGCGGGTCGAACCCGAAGGGTTCGTGCGGATCACCGGGCGGCTGTCGCGGTTCGCCAAGATCGCCGGCGAGATGGTCCCACTCGAACGGCTGGAGGACGAGATCCACGAGGTGCTCGGCATGCCGGCCGACCGGGCGGTGGCGGTGGCGGCCGTGCCGGACGTGAAACGGGGCGAGCGGCTGGTGGTGCTGCACCTGGCCGAGTGGGGGGCGAAGCTGAAGGAGGCGTTCGACAAGCTGCGGGTGAAGGGGCTGCCCAACCTGTGGGTGCCCGACCTGCGGGACTGCTTCCCGGTGGAGGCGTTCCCGGCGCTCGGCAACGGCAAGCTCGACCTGCGGGGGCTGAACGAGATGGCCGGTCGGCTGGCGGTGAGCGCGGCGGCATGAGTCCGCCTAGACCGCCGGCGGGCGGGTGCTATACTCCGCCGGTCAAATCTCCGATCCCAGGGAGGGGGTCTCGTGAAACACGCCCTCGTGGCCGCCACACTCGTGTTCGTCACCGGCGGCGGGGTAGCCTTCCTGCTCACCAACCGCCCGGCCCCGCCGATCGCCCACACCGCCGACACCACCGCCCAGACGGTCGCCGCGGACCCGATTGACCCGGCCGCCCCGTGCGTGAAGTGCCAGAGCGGGGCGTGCGATGTGGTGGACGTGACCGACCTGTCGGCCCGGTTCGCGGCGAAGAGCGAGGCGAGCGGCGAGTTCGTGTCGTTCGACGAGCCGCCGCTGGCCAGACCGAAGGGGGAGTTCCTGCCGGTGCGGCACGACAGCCCGAAGCCGGCCGACGCCCGCGAGGTGCTGCCACCGCCCCGCGAGGAGAAGTGAACCGGGGCGGTGTGGTTCCGCTCGGCGAGCGGCACCTGCCCTACTTCTTCAGTCCCGGCGTGGCGTTGAACACCACCAGCGGCTTGTCCGACTTGTCCTTCGCGTCCCAGATGGCGACTTCGCCGGCGAATGAGCCGGCCGCCACCTTCGACCCGTCCGGGCTGAATGCGGCGGCGTACACGAAGTCGGTCAGCCCGCTCAGCGTCTTGGTGGCGGTCAGCTTGTCGGCGTCCCACACCTTCACCGTCTTGTCGGCCGAGCTGGTGGCGAACAGCGGGTCCTTCGGCGAGAAGGCGATCTTGAACACCTCGTCGTTGTGCCCGCCGGTGTTCTTCATCTGCTTGCCGTCGCCCCCCGGCTTCCACGTCCGCACCTGCTTGTCCGCCCCGACCGAGAAGCCGACCGACCCGTCCCCCTTCACCCCGACGCCGTACACGATGTTCTGGTGATCGGGGAAGGTCATCACGCTCTCCTTCGCCTTCAGGTCCCACACCTTGGCCGTCTTGTCCCGCGACCCGCTGAGCAGGTACTTGCCGTCGGCGGTGAACGTGACGCCGAGAACCCAGTCGGCGTGGTTCTCGATGGTCTGTTCCAGTTTGGCGGAAGCCGCCCCGCCGCTGATGTCCCACACGCGGATGGCCCGGTCACACCCGCCGGCGGCCAGCTTCTTGCCGTCCGGCGACAGGGCCAGGCAGAGCACCGAGTCGTCGGCGTCGTGCAGGTGCTTCACCATCACCGCCTTGTCGCCCACCCCGTCCAGGTAGTCCACGCCGGCGTCCGACTTCTTCGGCTTGGCCGACAGGTCGTACACCCGCACGTCGCCCTCCTGACCCGGCCGGCTGCCGGCCACCGCCAACTTGCCGTCGGGCAGGAAGGCCATCGCGTAGGCCCGCTCGCCGCGGGTGTTGACCCGCTTTTGCAGAGTGCCCTTCGCGGCATCCCACACGGTCAGCTCGTAATGCCCGCCGACGACCACGCTCTTCGCGTCCGGGGTGAAGGCGAGGGCGTTGACGACGATCGGCTTGTCGAACGCGGCCGGCGGGGTGGGCGGCTTCCAGCGGATGCGGAGTTCCTTCAGCAGGTCCGCCTTCGGGTCGAGGCCGGTGTCCAGCTTCGCCCCCTGTTTGATCCACTCGGCCACCACCGCCGCCTTCTCGGCCGGCACGGCGTCACCCTTGTCCCGCGGGGGCATGCGGCGCTCGTCCTTCGTCACCATCAGGGCGTGCAGGTCGCTGTCGGCCACCTTGCCGGCCAGCACCGGCTCGCCGTCGCTCCCGCCGGCCATCATCTTCTCGAAGGTGGTCATGTCGTACTTGCCGCTCCGCTTCTTGGCGTCGTGGCAGGCGTAGCAGTTCTCCTTCAGGATCGGGGCCACGTCGTTGATGAAGCTGATCTGCTTCTGGGCGAACGCGGGCAGCACGAACAGACAGGCGGCGAGGGCCGCGAGCGACCGGCGGGGCATGACACGAACTCCGCGGAAAGGTGCGGTGGGGTGGGTGCCGTCAGTGTACCACCCGCATTCAACCCCGCACACCGCCGAACGGACCGCACGGAAATGTCTTCGCGGCGAGCGGCCCCGCGCCCGGGGGCCCCCGGCGCGGGCGCGCGCCCCCCCCCCGGGGGTGGGGGGCCCAACCGCGCCCTCCGGCCCCCCCGGTAATGGCTGCGGCGCCGCGCGCCCGCGGCCCGGGCACCCCGGCGCGCTGCCGCTCGCCGCGAAGAGGGTGATCGGGTCACTTCGGCGACGACTTGCCCGGAGCCAGTTGCTTCAACACCCCGAGCAGCCAGTCGGCCTGCGGCTTGTCCAGGTCGTACACGAACACCCCTTTCTGCGAGTCGCCGGTCACCTTCATCCGGGTCGACACGGCCGCCCCGTACTTCGCCTTCACCAGACCGTGGACGAGTTCGGCCGCCTCGTTGATGTTCCCGCCGAAATCGGCCATCGCCCCGATGTACAACCCTTCGGCCGCCGGCTTCTTCTCGGGCACCTTGGCCGGTTCCTTCTCGGGCTGTTTCGACGGCACCTTTTCGGGCAGCTTGACCGGGTCCTTCTCGGGCACCTTCGGCGGGAATTTCTCGGGCACCTTCGGCGGGAATTTCTCGGGCACCTTCGGCGGCTCCTTCCCCGACTCCGTCTTCGTCTTTCCCGTCAGCTTGTTCAACTCCGCCGTCAGCTTGTCGATCTGGTCCTGCAGCTCCCGCTCGCGGTTCGTCTGCTTGTCGGTCTCCACCTTCTTCTCGGTGAACAGCCCGAGCTTCTCCTTCGCGGTGGAGGGGGCGGGGTGGCCGCCGTGCCCGCGGCGGAACACCAGCGTCGGCACCGGGATGTCGAACCTGGCTTTCGACTGCCCCTTCATGCTGACCACGCCGACGAACGTGTACCCTTTCGCCTCGACCCCCTTCACCGTCTTCTCCAGTTCCTCGGCGGTCGGGGCATACTCGGCCGCTTGGCCGAGGTACAGGAACTCGGGCGCGGCCTGCTGCTTCGGTTCCGGCGCCACGTCGCCCTTCTTCGCCCGCGCCGCCAGCAATTGGTTCGCCGCCTCGAGGTCCGCCTGGGCCTTCCGGAGTTGTTCCTCCGCCCTCATGGCGTCGAACTTCTTCAGCTCGGCCTCGGCTTGCAACCGTTTCAGGTCGTCGTCGGCCGCGGTCGTCTTCGGCTTCGACTCCGGCTTCTTGTCCTGGGCGTTCGCCTGCCACACGCCCGCCCCGCCGGCCGCCAGCCCGCACGTCAGTACCGCCGCCATCGCCCACCGCTTGGCGTTCATCGTGACCATCTGCATCACCCCACTCGAAAGGGAAAGGATGTCCGCCGGCACCGGCCCGCCGGCGGCGAAGTCGCACGCCCGACCCATCACCGCCGCCGGTGCGTTTGTCGCCCCGACCGCCGCCGCCCCGACCACCGCCAGCCCGGCGGTTAACCCACGAGCCGACAGCCGCTCCAGCAGTGCTTGCTTCGCCCGACTCAGTCGCGACGACAGCGTACCTACCTTCAACCCGAGTTGGTTGGCCGCTTCAGTCAGCCCCTTGCCTTCGAGCACGCACAACACGAACGGCACTCGAAGCGTGTCGGGCAGTTGGGCCAGTTCGTCGTGAACGGTAGAGAAGGCCTGATCCCATGCGGAATCGGCGACAGGCTTGGTCGCTTCGGCCTTCGCCGTCGCCTTCTCCCGCTTGTTCCGCCGCCCGGCCGCGCGCTTCGATTGCTGGCAGACACGGTACGCCACCCCGTGCAGCCACGGGCCGAGTTTGTTCGTGTCGCGGAGGGTGTGGGCGGATTTGGCGAGTGTCAGGAACGTCGCCTGGAAGGCGTCGTCGGCGTCCTCTTCAGTCGGCAGCAGGTGCCGGCACTGCCCCCACACCAACCGCCCGTACCGCCGCACCAGTTCGGCGAACGCCTGCGGGTCGCGGGTGTGGGCGAACCGCCGGAGCAGCACCGCGTCCGGGTCGGACGACGCCGAGACGAGGTCGATCAGGGTTCGCAGCCGCGGGGACATCACCGGTATGTTGCCGCCGGCGGGCGAGTTGTGCATGGGGAACCGCCCAAAGTAGCAGGCACACTCCGTGTGCCGTCACCGAACGGCACACGGAGTGTGCCTGCTACTTTCGGAGAGCCGCGATTTCACCCGCGAGGTTCCGGCGGGCCGCCTCTTCCCCTTCGGTGAACATCACGTCGGTGCGGTAAATCCGCGGGCGGGCGAGGAACGTTTCGAGCACCATCCGCCGGCCGGCACGGTAGTCGGCCTCCGGCACCCAGTCGTACTCCTTGCGGATGTCGGCCGCGTATCGGGCGTACCGCACTTCGCTCGCCCCCAGGATGGCCAGGTCGGCGTCGTGCAGGGTGTCGAAATCCGGGCCGCTCCCGTCGGTCGGGTCGAAGTGGGCGGTGCTTTGCACCAACTCCGCCACCCGCAACGCCACCTCGCCCGGCAGCCCCACCGCCGACAACTCCCACACGGCCAGTTCCCCGCTCCTCGCCTCGTTGTCTTTCGCCCGCGGGTCGTACACGGCGTCGTGGAACCACACGGCCAGTTGCACCGCCGCGTCCCCCTTCAACCGCCCGACCACCCGCAGCACCTCGCCGACGTGTTCCAGGGTGTGGTAGTGCCGGTGCGGTTCGGAGTACGCCTCGACGAGCCGGTCGAAGGGCGGATACGCGGCGGCCGGCGTCACCCCGAAGGAGGCGAGCAGGTGTACCCACGAGCGTTGCAGGCCGTCGAGCCGTTCGGGACTGACCACGGAGGTTCACCTCGGGGATCACGAATGTTTTACGCCTCCGCCCCGCGATTGCGGTTGACGACCCGGCGTTGCAACTTTTACACTCTCCCCCCTCACCGGGGTTCCACACGGACGTCACTCTGTAGCCCAACCCGAACCCCGGCCTCACGCACGGATGCGGGGCCATGCTTCCGACGATCAACAAGAAGTTCTTGCTCCAGCTGGCGGTGGTCGTCGCCTTGCTCGCCGGCGGGCTGGTGCTCGCCCACACGGTGCAGGCCGGCCGCATCCCGGACGCGCTGTTGGCACACGCCGACCGGGCGCACGAGCAGGCGGCCGAAGACCCGAAGAAGGCGGACGCCGCCATCGGCTACCTGCGGCAGTACTTGGAGTTCCGCCCGGCCGACGTGGACGCGATGGAGAAGTTGGCCGGGTGGCTGCGGGAGCGGCGGAAGGGGGGCGACCCGTCCGATTTGTTGCGGCTGTACGACAAGATCCTGGCCGCCGACCCGAACCGCCACGACACCCGCCGGGAGGCGCTCAAGGTGTCGCTGCGGATGGCCCGGTTCACCGACGCCGAATCGCACGCCGCCGCCCTCACCCAGCAGTTCCCGACCGACCCGCAACTGTGGCTGGATCTGGCGTACGCCCGCCGCGGGTTGCAGAAGCACGCCGAGGCCCGCGAGTGCTACGAGGCGGCACTCAAGGCCGACCCGAAGCTGTCGGTGGCGTACCAGGAGTACGCCGAGTACCTGGTGAACGACGTGAAGGCGAAGGACGAGGCGAAGAAGGTGCTCGACCGGCTGGTGGCCGCCCGCCCGAACGACGGCGGGGCGCTGGCCGCCCGCGGGCGGTTCAACGCCGTCACCGAGAACGACGCCGGGGCGATCGCCGACGCCCGCAAGGCGCTCGAACTCGACCCCACCTGCGCCGACGCCATGATGCTGCTGGCCGAGCAGATGCAGAAGGGGCGGGACGTGCAGGCGGCGGTGGACCTGTACAAGGAGGGGATCAAGACCCACCCGACGGACGCGCGGTTCGTCCGCGGGCTGGCGTGGCTGGAGGTGAACCGCGGGAACACCGGGGCGTCGGTGGCGGCGCTCGAAGACGGCATGACCCGCGTGGGCGAGAAGGACGCCTTCGACCTGCTGGTGCCGCTCGCCGACCTGCTGCTGCAACTGCGGGACGCCGACCGGGCGCGGGCGCTCATCAAGAAGTTGGAAGGGCTGAAGGTGACGGACAAGGTGCGGCAGCGGACGGTGCAGATGCAGGTGCTGTACCTGAAAGGCCGGCTGGCGATGAGCGAGACGCGGTGGCCGGAGGCGGTCGATCTGCTCACCCAACTGCGGAGCCAGGCGAACGAACTGCTCGGGCTGGAGTGTCAGGTGAACCTGCTGCTCTCGCTCTGCCACCAGCGGATGGGCCAGTTCGACCAGGAAGAGCAGACGCTCAAGTTGCTGCTCGGCAAGGACCCGAACCATGCCGCCGCTCGCGTCACGCTCGGCACCGCCTACCTGAACGCCGGCCGGTTCGACGAGGCGATCGCCGAGTTCGAGCACGCCGCCCGCAGCCGGTTCGCCACCTCCGGCACCCGTGCGACTCTGCTGAAGATGAAGGCAGCTCGGCTGCGGATGACCGGCGGAGATAAGAAGGGGTGGGACGAGATCGAGACCCAGGCGCGGCAGTTCGCCCCGGCGTTCAACGGCACCGATCTGGCGCTCTTGCGGGCCGAACTGTTCACCCTGCGGCGGACCACCGACCGGGCCATCGCCGCCGTGCGGGACGAGGCGATGAAGCGGCCGACCGACGGCCGCCTGTGGGCGGTCTACGCCATCTCTGCGGCGGACTACGCCGGGGTGCCGGCCGGGCTGTCGATCCTGGACGAAGCCCAGGCGATGTGCGGCGACCGTGCGGAACTGCGGCTGGCCCGTGCCGCCCTGTACGCCCGCGACCCGGCCCGCCTGCGGCCGATCGACCCGCTCGCGGCCCAAATCGACACCTGGCCGGAGGTGGACCAGAACCGCCTGCTGTACGGGCTGGTCGAGATCTACGACCGCATGGGCGACGAGGCCGGGGTGGTCCGCACCTTCCGCCGCATCGCCGGCCGCTACCCGTCCGACCCGACCGTGTGGGAAGGGCTGTTCGACCGCGCCACCCGCTCCGGCGACACCGCCACCGCCGCCGAAGCCCGTGCGATGCTGACGAAGCTGGAGACCGAACCGGGCAAGTCGGCCGCCCTGCTGAGCGGCTGGGAGGTGGCCAACGGCCGGCGGGCGAGCGACGCCCCGGCCGCGATTGATGCCCTGGTGAAGCAGTTCGGACCGAACCCGGACCGCAGCGACGTGTGCGTCGCGCTGGCCAAACTGAAGGCGCTCACCGGCGACCCCGCTGCGGCGAACACCCTGTTCGCCCGTGCCGTCCGCCTGGAGCCGGCGCGGTTCGGCCCGACCCAGGAGTACCTGGCGTTCCTCACCGCCGGCGGGCAGGACGAACCGCTCACCCGCCTGCTGGCACGGCTGACGCAAGACTACCGCTGGTGCGGCGAGCCGATCCGCCGCGCCGTCCGGCAGACGGTCAACCGCGTGCCGCCGGTGGCCGCCAAGCGGCTCCTCGACACCGTCCGCCCGGCCGTCGAGCAAGAGCCGGACGGCCTCGGCTGGCTGGGCGACTGCTACGCCGCGTGCGGGTTCAAGGGCGACGCCGCCGTGTGCTACGACCGCGCCGTCGCCACCCCCGTCACCACGTCCGACGACTGGCTGCGGAAGGCGGTGCGGACGGCCGAAGCGGGTGACTCCGACGCGGCGATCCAGGTGATCGCCGCGGCGAAAGAGAAGTTGAACTCGCCGCCGCTGCACCTGATGACCTGTGCCCTGTTCGCCGAACACCCGGCCGCCCCGAAGGGGTGGGCGCCGGAGAAGCTGTCCGCCGCCGACAAGAAGCTGTACGCCCAGGCGCGGCTGTCGGTGAAGCTGTCCAAGTTCGACCGCGACGCCGCCGTGGCGGTGCTCGACGACTTCCTGACGGACAAGGACGCGGTGGCCGACGGCACCGCCTGGGCGCGGCGGAACCTGGCCATGCTGCTCGCCGCCCGCGGCACCACCGCCGACCGGGCGCGGGCGAAAGAACTGCTGACTGACGCGGACAAGTCGCCCGGCGACAACGCCGACGAGAAGCGGAGCACCGTCGCCGTGCTGGCGCAACTCTCCCGTCAACTGGAAGGGGCCGACCGCGATCAGGTGCTCGACCGGGCGATCAACGTGCTCACCGAGGTGGGCAAGGAGACCGGTATCCCGCGGGACAAGTTCCTGCTCGCCCAGATGTACCGCACGGCTGCCGTGCGGGCGGACGACAAGAAGGCGACCGAGTGCCGCAAGCAGGCCCGCACGCTGATTCAGGAGCTGATCAAGAAGGACCCGAAGAACCCCGAGTACTACGTCGCCGCCCTGGAGGAGATGACCGAGACGGCCGACCAGGAGCTCGCCGAGAAGTGCGCCGCGTACCTGATCGCCAACCACCGCACCGACTATCGGGTGGTGCAGGCGGTCAGCCGGTTCGAGTGCCGGATGAACCGCCCGGTCAACGCCCTCGCCCACGCGGTGTCGTACTCCCGCACCGCCGACGCCACCCCCGGCGACTTGCAACTGCGGTCGGCCCGGTCGGCCGAACTGCTGGACGAACTGGCCCGCCGACCCGGCATCCAGGGGACCCCCGTCGGGCGGAAGATGACCGACGCGGCGGTGGAGAAGTACGAGGGGCTGTTCGTCACCCGCCCGGAGGCGATCGTCGCCACCGTCGGGCTGCTGTCGGCCGACGGGCGTGCCGACGCCGGGTTCGCCAAGATCGAGAAGCACGCCGCCCAGTTGCCCAGCCGGGTGAAACTGCTGGCCGGGCTGGCCATCCTCCGCACCGGCGGGGCGACCGACCCGCAGTTCAAGCAGGTGGGCGAGTGGCTGACCGCCGCCCGCCAGGAGGAACCGGGGTCGGCGGCGGTGCTGTGCAACGCCGGCGAGTACCACCTGCTGAAGCGGGATCTGGCCGAGGCGGAGAAGGCGTACGCGGCGGTGCTGGCGGCCGACGACCAGAACGTCATCGCCCTGAGCAACATGGGGTGGGTGCTGGCCGCCAACCCGGACGCCGCCGACCGGGCGTTGAAGATGATCGACCAGGCGGTGCGGGCGGTCGGCCTGACCGGCGAACTGCTCGACACCCGCGCCCGGGTGAAGATCGCCCGCAAGGAGTACGACTCCGCCCGCCGCGACCTGGAAGGGGCGCTCAAGCAGGACCAGACGCCCCTGCGGTTGTTCCACCTGGCGCTCGCCGAGCACCTGCTCGGCGGGGAGACGGCCACCGACGCCGGCAAGCACTTCCGCGAGGCGAAGGAGAAGGGCCTGAAGGTGGTGACCGTCCACCCGGCCGACCGCGACGTGTTCGCCGAGATGGAGAAGAAGTACGCCAAGTGACGGGCACCGGGTTGGAGTGCGACACAGGCCCACCACGTCCCCCAACCCCCTGCCCGTTTGGGGTGGGGGTGTCGGGGGATCGGGCGGCGACGCTCACAACATGATCAAGATGATCAGCCCGGCGCCTCATCCCCTGTCCGAAATCTTTACATTAGTACACCATCCACCGGTCCGACTGCCGTTGACCCATTCCCCCGCGGCGGGCATAAGCCGCCGAAACCTGCCTCGCGGAGGGTTCGACGTGCGTCACATTCTGCTCGTGTGCGGTGTTGCGGTGGCGATTCTGGTGATGTCGACCGGATGCGGGCCGACCCCGCAGGCGGCCGCCCAGGTCCCCGCCCCGCCGACCAAGTTCCCGGCCGGTGAACCCGCCGCCCCGACTCCGAAGGAGTGGGTGGGCGTGTGGGCGCCGGTGTCGTGCGTGTGCGACGGGGTGGAGATGATGTCGGACGCCAAGACCCGCGACACCCTGCGGCTGTCGATCGAGAACGGCGAGTACAAGCTGTACGCCCTGACTGACCCGGTCGAGTTGATCGGCAAGAAGGTGTCCGGGGCGACGCTGACGGTGGACGAGAAGGCGGGCACGTTCACCCTCACCATCACCACCGGGCACGGCGAGGGGAAGAAGGTTCACGGCATCTACGAAGTCACGGCGGAGAAGCTGAAGCTATGCTACGGCCCAGCGGATCAAGCCCGCCCGACCAAGTTCGAGTCGGCCAAGGGGGGCGGGGTGTTCAACGAGGAGTGGGCACGGGTGAAGCTGAAGAAGTGACAGAAGCGTGATATTGTTCGGGGTGGTGCGGTTGAGATGACACCCGTCCCGAACACGGTGAACCGATGCCGGTCGATTACTTCGTCTTGATCCTACCGGTGTTGATCGTCGTAGCCCTCGCGGTCGCCGTCGTCCGCGGTGGTCGGCCTCGGCGTTCAGGTTTGGCAGTCGCTGGTGGGCTGCTTGCCTTGTTCTTGCTCATCTACTTCGTGCCGGGGTGGGTTCTGTGGGTGTTCGCCCAGTGTGGCCACCGCGACGCGCAGTTTCACCTCGGCCGGCATTACGACTCTCGGCTGGGCTACCTATGGACGGATCGGGAGTCCCGCGACCGGTGGTGGCTGGCAGCAGCCTCACAAGGCCATCCCGAAGCGATGTACCATGTCGGGCACAACGCGATCTTCGGCACGAGTAGTCACATTCCGAAGGACTACGCGGAAGCTCGCCGGTGGCTCGACTCTGCTCGCGCGGCTGGTGCGTCTCAAGCGGCATCGGATTTGAGGTACCTGTCTGAACGCGAGGCGGAAGACCGTCCGTAGAGCTTGGAATGCCGAGTATGCCCCAGTTGAGGTCCGGCCGATGGCCAAGCGGAAGAAGCTCACCCCGCCGGAGCGCTTGGCGAAACTCCGCGGCAAGCGGCACTTCAAGAGCTGGGACACGTTCGTTGAGACGAAACTGGTCGCCCGGTCCGAGAGGAGCATCGACACACTCATCGACGACCTGATCCTGCTCGGCGACGAGCCGGACGAGAAGAAGGCGCGGCGGGCGGTCGCCCGGTGCGTCAAGCGGTTCAACAAGATGGACGACGACGGGTGGATCAACACCATCGAGCGGGACGACATCTGCGATACGCTCGATGCCCTGATCAAGAAGTGCGGGTTCGAGCCGGACGACGACTGGTATGAGGACGCGGACTGGTAAGTGGTCTGCTCGCTCCGAGAGCGGCCTTGTCTGAACCCGCTCGCGGAGCGAGCAGACCACGTCAGAATCGCCAGATGAAGTCGAGCGTGAACCGGCCGTCGAACAGCCCCCGCTGGCCGAACATGAACCCCTCGTACCCGCCGCCCACCTCCACCCGCCCGTTCAGACTCCGCCACCGCATTCCCACCGCCCACGTCACCAGGTTCGCCCCCTTCGACGCCGCCCCCACGTTGGCGTAATCCCGCCCCTCGGTGGTGACCGGCCGGGCACGCCCGTCGGTCGTGTAGGTGAACCAGTTCAGTTCCGCCACCGGGTAGAAGCGGTGGCCGTTGGCGATGTCGAAGTCCAGGTGCAAGCTGCTGTAGAAGAAGTCGCTGCGGTCGCGGGTGGTGCTGAACGAGTAACCCGCCGACGCCATCCCGTTGAACGTCCCGATCTGGGTGGCCATCAACTTCTGGGCGGCCGACACGTACGGCACGATCGACAGGTTGCCGGTGTCCTGCATCGCGGCCGAGGCGCCGAGCGGGATCTGGAACTGCGTGCCGAGGGTGATGAGCGACTTGAACTCCGGGTCGCGGTACACCACCACCTTCGGCCCCAGCCACAGTTCACTCAGCCCGCCGCCGCCGCGGAAGATCGACCCACTGCCGGGGTTGAACGACGTGTACCCCATCTTGTGGACGACCAGCGAGATCCGCTTGGTGAACGCCAGCCGCCCCTGCCCGCCGAAGAACCAGGCGTTCCCCCCGCGGAAGAACCCGTCGTTGTTCGGGATGCCCTGGTAGAAGCCGATCGCCCGCAGTTCGGTCAGGCTCCGCGGGTCTTCGAAGTAGAACGGGTTCGAGATGGGCGAGACGAAGTCGCAGAACGCCCGGTCGCTCTCGAACCACCGCCGCTCCTCGGGCTGGTCACGCCCGGCCTCCGGTCCGGCCTCGGTCGGCCCGACCCACTTGTTCCACAGCCCGGCCAGGAAGCCCTCGTTCCGCGTGGCGGACTCCTCCCACTTGCTGCGGGTGGCCAGCCCGTCCGACCCGCGACGGTAGCGGCCCTCGGTCAGGTAGGCCAACCCGTCCTCGGTCCCTTCCGCCTGCGGGCGGGCGAGCGAGGTGCGGCGGGCGTCCTCGTACTCGGTGGACCGCACCGGCATGTACTGGTTGCCGTCGAGGGTGATGCGGGCGGCCGGCTCGCGAGACGGTGCGGGAAGGGGCGGTTCGTTGCCACCGGCCGGGCGGACGTCCGGGGTGGGGTCGAGGACGGGGCCGGAGACGACCGGCGGGAGCAGGACCGCGGAGGGGTCGGGGGGCGTCGGGGACGCGGGCGTGACCGCCTGGGCGGGGGCGCGATCTCCAGCACCGATCATGATGACCGTTGCGAGCGTCAGCGCGTGCCACGGGCGGGCCATCGCCGGTCGTCCTCCATGACGCCACCGCCGGGGATTGGGGGGACCGATCCTTCGGCCTCCGACCCCTCGCGGTCTGCCGGACCCGTCGGGCGGTTGAACGCCCTCGGGTCGCACACCGTTGATCGACCGCGGGCGGGCGGTTTGCGGACGGTGAATGCCGCGGGGGTTGGCTAAGGCGGAGCGTGTGGCATCACGACCCGGACAGCTTGCCGTGCTTGCCCAGAGTGCGGCGAAAACGGGCGAACCTCGTGACGGCCCGGTGGGACTGTTGTGGGTGTAGAATGGCGGCGGGGCGAACGGCGTGTTGTGAGTCCGCCGGTGATGACAGACCCCACCCCCGCCGGGGAACTGCGTCCCCACGGCGACCCCTCCCCGGCGGGGAGGGTTGGGCGTGGCCGGTGTCCCTGCTCAGGCGAAGAGAGCCGACAACACCCACCCCTCCCCGCCGGGGAGGGGTCGCCGTCCCGCGGAGCGGAGACGGCGGGGGTGGGGTGCCGTACTCCAGCCACCCGCCGCTCTGCGGTGGGTGGCTGGATACTTTCCCAACGTGGGGGCCTTCACGATGCTGTACCACGTCCGACCGGAGGCGATAGAGGCCGATTATCCGCGAACGGCTGGGGTACCGTCCGGCCAGTTCGTCGGCCGCTGGGTGTATCTGGGGTGTTTGGTGCCCGGCGATCTGATGCCTCCCGAGGACGCCGAACGATACATTCACGGCCCGCTCGGAGAAACGCTCTACCAATGTGTCCGGCTGGAAGAGGGGTTCGCGGTCGTTCGCAACGAGCAGGGCTACGAATACAGGGTGAACCCCGCACGAGTGATCTGGGTTGCCCCACCACGCTTCAAAATCGGCGACCCCGTCCGTACCAAAGTCGGTACACCTCGTGTCGGCTGGGTCCGGTGCCGGGGATGGCATCTGAAGGAATCTCGCGTCTACCTGTTAATCGACATCCCAACTGCCACCGGGCGGAAGTGGCACAAACGACGATACTGGGAGGACGAGTTGGAACTCTGTCTCACCCACGTTTCCGGCTGACCCTGTCACGCCAATCGAACCCCCGGTTTCCATGCCCGATCTCACCACCCGCATCATCGACGCGCTCGGCCGGCCGAGCTACTCGCCGCTCAAGCCGAAGGTTCTCGCCAAGCGGATGAACGTCGGCGACGACGAGTACCCCGAGTTCCGCCGCACCCTCCGCCAACTCGTCCACGACGGGCGGGTGGAAGTCGGCCGCAACAACACCCTGCGGCTGGCCGACAAGCACGGCAGCGTCGTCGGCACCTACCGGCGGACGAACAGCGGCACCGGGTTCGTGCGGCAGGACATGAAGCCGGGCGAGGTGCCACCCCCGGACATCATGATCCGCGAAGGGCGGGAGATGGACGCCGCCACCGGCGACCGGGTGATGGTCAAGGTGAACAAGCGGGCGAACAAGTCGGACAGCCCCCGCGGAGAGGTGGTGCGGATCCTGGAGCGGAGCACCCGCACGTTCGTCGGCACCTACTTCGAGCGGGACGGCGAGGCGTTCGTGCGGGTGGACGGCACCGTGTTCGCGCACAGCGTGTCGGTCGGCGACCCCGGCGCGAAGGGGGTGCGCCCGCAAGACAAGGTGCAGATCGACCTGCTCAAGTTCCCCACCGCCGACAGCCGCGGCGAGGGGGTGATCACCGAGGTGTTCGGCCCGCTGACGAAGCCGGGCGTCGATCTCATCACGGTGATTCGTGCCTTCGGCATCCCGGACGAGTTCCCCGAGCCGGTCTTGGCAGAGGCGCGGGCACAGGCCGACGCGTTCAACGAGAACGACCTGCACAACCGCACCGACTTCACCGGCGAGACGGTCGTCACCATCGATCCGGTGGACGCGAAGGACTTCGACGACGCCGTCAGCGTGACCGAGGACGCCGACACCGGGCACACGATCTTGACGGTTCACATCGCCGACGTGGCGCAATTCTGCAAGCCGGGCGGGGCCCTGGACACCGAGGCCCGCAAGCGGGGCACCAGCGTGTACCTGCCGCAGCGGGTGATCCCGATGTTCCCGGAGGTCATCTCGAACGGGCTGGCGAGTCTGCAACAGGGGAAGGTGCGGTACGTGCGGTCGGTGCGGATCGAGTACACCCCGGACGTGAAGGTGGCCCACGTCGAGTTCTTCAACGGGGCGATCAAGGTGGCCCAGCGGTTCAGTTACGAGCAGGTGCAGGCGTTGCTGGCGGAGGCGGGTGATGGTTTGCCGCGAGGCAACGCCGAGCGTGAAGAGGCGGACCCGCTCGGCGTTGCCTCGCGGCAAACCGTGTCGCCCGAAGTGCTCGCCATGCTCCCCCGCATGAAGGCCCTCGCCCTCAAGCTCCGCGCCAAGCGGCTGCAACGCGGGGCGCTGGAACTGTCCATGCCGGAGGCGGTGCTGGAGTACGACGAGAACGGCAAGGTGTGCGGCGCCCACTTCGCCCCGCACGACCTGAGCCACCAGGTGATCGAGGAGTTCATGCTGGCGGCGAACGTGGCGGTGGCCGAACACCTGGGCCGGCTCGGGGTGGCGTTCCTGCGGCGGGTCCACCCGGCCCCGAACGAGGACAAGCTGTACGACTTCTCGCAGTTCGCCGCGCTGCTCGGCCACCCGATGAAGCGGCACCTGGATCGGTTCGAGTTGCAACGCCTGCTGCACGAGACGGCCGACAAGCCGGAGCGGGCGGCCATCCACTACTCGCTGCTCCGCAGTCTGAAGCAGGCCGCGTACTCGCCGATTCAGGACGAGCACTACGCCCTGGCCTTCCAGGACTACTGCCACTTCACCTCGCCCATCCGCCGCTACCCGGACTTGCAGGTGCATCGCCTGCTCGACCGCTGGATCAAGGTGAAGAAGGTGAGCGCGGACGAGGCCGAGCTGATCGCCCTGGGCGACCACTGCTCGAAGACGGAGCGGCGGTCGGAGCAGGCCGAGCGGGAACTGGTGAAACTCCGCATCCTCCAGCACCTGAGCACCCGCCTGGGCGAGCAGCACGACGCGGTCATCACCGGGGTGGCCGAGTACGGCTTCTTCGCCCAGGCGCAGCAGTTCCCGGCCGAGGGGCTGGTTCACATCTCGTCGCTCACCGACGACTACTACCACTACGACGAGAGCAGCCACAGCCTGACCGGCGGGCGGAGCAAGAAGCGGTACCGGCTGGGCGACCGGGTGCGGGTGGAGGTGGCGCGGGTGGATTTGCAGAAGCGGATGCTCGACTGGCGGATCGTGCGGGACGGGGCGGTCAAAGTCGCCCTCACCCCACGGCCCCCCCTCCCGGACGTGGGAGAGGGGGGCAAGCGTCCCCGCCCCCGCAAGTCCGGCCCCCCCGCCGACCTGCCGACGCCGAAGAGACGGCGGAAGTGAACTGACACCTGCCACCGGCCACCGGCCGGCTTCGGGCAGCCCTCCCGTGTCCACCGCCCGCGGCTCGGCGTGACCCGCACCGCTCACGAGAAGGCCCCCTCCCTCAGCCCCTCCGAGGTCGCCCATCAGGGCGGTCGGCCCGACGCTGGTGCCTAAGCACATAGCCGGAGTTGGTTGTCACCTTTCGGCCGGAGCCGACGGCGGTA
>CAYMHO010000134.1:0-16647 GCA_964390195.1 uncultured Fimbriiglobus sp.
CGGGCCTCGGCCGCCTTCGCGTGGGCCAGCCACCGCAGGCGGGTCCGCTGGTGCAGCTCCTCCAGCCCGGCCAGCCGCAGTTGGCGGTTCCGCCGCACCCGCAGGTACACCAGCACGAACCGCCCGGCGGCGTACAGCACCGCCCCGCCGCACACCCCCAGCCCGGCGTACCCGAGCCACCGCACCCACTCCGGCTGGTGGGCCAGGGCGTCCAGGATCTGGATCGACTGCGAGTACACGAACAGGCCGAGCGCGCCGGCCGCCCCGAGCAGGAAGGCGGCCGCCAGCGGGTGGGCGAACCAGCCGAACCAGCCGACCGCCGGGTCGGAGGCGGTCAACTCTTCGGCTTCGGCCAGGTCGCGGAGGGCTTGTTCTTCTTCCGCCACCCGCAGCTTCTCGCGGTCGGCGTCGGAGAGCGGGCTGACGTGGGCCGGCTTCTGCTCGGGGCGGCCGAGGTCGGTCTCGCCGGGGCGGATGGCCGGTTCGGGGTCGGGCGGGGGAGGGGGAGGTGGGGGTGCCGCCGGGCGGTTGGCGGGGACGGGCACGCCCAGGCGGTCGTCGAGGGTGTCGGGGGTCATGGCGGCGGGTCCGGGCGGCGGCGGGTACTGGTGGTTCGCCCGCCGCCGCCCGACATTGTACCCCGCCTCACGGCTGTTCGGCGGCGGCCATCTCGGCCTGGGTCAGCCCGCCCAACTGGTGCCCGCCGCGGGCGGTCCGGTGGTAGGTGAATCGGGTGCCGTAGCACGACTCGCCCACCCCGTGCAGGAACACCCCCAGCCGCCCCCACTTGCTCTCCACCAGCACGGTGCCGTCGTCCAGCACCGCCCGCACCAGCCCGGTGTGCGTCACCTGCCCGAGCGGGTCGCGGTACACGCACACGTCGCCGGCGGCCGGGTCGGTCACGGTGGCGTACCCGTTGTCCGACAGGATGACGTCGATGAAGTGGCCGAGCAGCAGGTACCGCCCGCCGGTGAACACCCACCCGTGGCAGTTGCTCTCGTCCCCCCCCGGCTTGCGGCGGAGGTAGCGGCCGGACAGGTTGTTCAGGGTGGGGGACTGGGCCTCCATTTCGGACATGGCGGCGGTGTCGAGCGGGTTGGCGGCGGCGAACAGGTCGATGGCCGTCCCGCGGTCGGTGCGGGCGGTGGCGACGGGCGCGGCCGTCGGCGGGGTGCTGTCCGCCCCGGTCAGGGCGGAGTTCATCATCTGCTCGTTGCGGCTGTCGTACCCGAGTGACTCGAACCCCCACAGCCCGGCGGCGGCGGCCAGGGCGGCCAGCCCGGCCACCCGCGGGCGGCACAGCGGAGCCGCGCACCGGGCGACCGCCCGCCTCACGGCGGCGGTGCTGGCCAGCACCCCGCCTGCCGCAACCAGCGACCCGCCCCCGGCCAGCCACCCGGCGTACTGCGGGGCGCACACCGCCGACAGGCCGACGGCCACCAGTACCGCGGCCGCCGCCAGGATGGTGCGGCCGACCCACGTCTTCGGGGCGAAGGCCAGCAGGCCGACGCCGGCCACGCTCGCCCCCGAGGTGATGGCGGTCACCAGGATGAAGCGGTTGAAGATGTCGGCGTAGTCCACAGTCTCGCTCCGCTAAGCACGGGACACCACACCCTGCGGTCGTTCCCTGAGCCAAGAATAGTCCGTGCGTGGTGAGTGACGCCTGAGAACGCTGTGAGAAACACCTAATGAGAGCCGCCGCCGGCGGTCAGTCTTTCACTCTTCCCGCTAAAATGAGGGGCATGGGTACAGCAACTGTCGGCGACACCGATGTCCGGGCGAAATGTGAGAGGCTGTTGGGCGCCTTGGCCGACCTGCCCGGCGTGGCGGTCGCGCTCAGCGGCGGGGTGGACAGTTCGGTTGTGGCCAAAGCGGCCGTCCTGGCCCTTGGGGAACGGGCGGTGGCGGTGACGGCCGATTCACCGAGCGTCCCTCGGGCCGAACTCGAACAGGCGGCACGATTGGCCGCCGCCATCGGAATTCGTCATGTGGTTGTGCGGACGAACGAGTTTGATGACCCGAACTACCTCCGTAACGGCGGCGACCGCTGCTACTTCTGCAAGTCCGAACTGTACTCGCGGGTGGTGCAGATTTTACCGACACTGGGTGTCGGGGTCGTGTGCAGCGGGGCGAACCTGGACGACCTGGGCGATTATCGCCCCGGCCTGACGGCCGCCGCCGAGCAGGGGGTGCGGCACCCGTTGCAGGAGGCCGGGTTCACGAAGGCGGACGTTCGAGCGGCGGCGAAACTGTGGGGCCTTCCGGTGTGGGACAAGCCGGCGTCGCCGTGCCTGTCGTCGCGGCTCGCGCCGGGGTTGGCGGTGACGCCGGAACGGACTGGGCGGGTGGAGTCGGCGGAGGCGTACCTGAAGTCACTCGGCGTGCGAGACTGTCGGGTGCGGTACCACGAGGGCGATCTGGCGCGGGTCGAACTGCCCACCGATGAGATCGAGCGGTTCCTGGCGGCGGACGTCCGCGGCCCGCTGACGGCGAAGCTGAAGGCACTCGGGTTCAAGTTCGTGACGATCGACCTGGAGGGGTTCCGCAGCGGCAGCCTGAACGAACTGGTGTCGCTGGAGGTGCGAAAACGGTACGGGTAGTGGTCCGCTCGCTCCGCGAGCGGGTCATGCGGTGTCGAGAGCCTCTCCGGGCGATGTGCTCTCACCCCGGCCGTCGGCCGGGGTCGGCCCGAAGGGCCGATTCCCACAGCCCAGGTCGGAGCGAGCGAAGCGAGCGGAGGCCTGGGTGCGTGGCTTACCCAGTCTTGCTCCGGACGACCCCGCCATCTCCGGGTAGCGGAACATGCGTCACCTCCGCCGGAACGACGCCGGCGGCGGCGGTCGGGTTCACCCGCCGCCGGTTCGCCAGCCGGTCGCCCGCGAGCGTCAGGAGGAACGCCGGCACCCACACCACCGCCACCCGCCCCCAGTCCAGCCAGCCGAAGGAGGTGAGCTGGAAGAAGTCGTTGGTGAAGTCCCAGTACATGATGACCACGTAGATGGGCACGATGACTAGCGAGATCCAGAGCAGCCAGCGGTCGGAGGTGAGCTTCTGCCCGTCGGTGAACACCCGCCACAGGGTGGTCATGCCGAGGAAGATGAGCAGGGTGAGGAGGAGGGTCCGCTGGGCCTTCTCGTCGTACCCCCAGGCGTGCTCGCCGAGGACCAGAATCGTGAGGCCGGCGGCGGCGAACACCCCCCCGGTGCGGAGGGCGAACCCGATTACGTCGCTCAGGTACGGGGTGGCCTGCCGCACGGTGGACCGCTCGCGGGTGAGGGCCATGATGAGGGCCGGCACGCCGATGGTCATCCAGTTGAGCAGGCTCACCTGCTGCGGCAGGTACGGGAACGGCAGGCCGAGGAAGCCGACCGCGTAGGCCAGGATGAACGCCAGCGAGAACACGTTCTTGGTGAGGAACAGTTTGCCCGCCCGGCGGAGGTTCCGCACGATGGTGCGGCCTTCGGCGATCGCTTCGGGGAGGATGCCGAAGTCGTTCGTCTCCAGCACCAGGCTGCTCACCGTCTTGGCCGCCGGGCTGCCCTCGCCCATCGCGATCCCCAGGTCGGCCTTCTTGATCGGCAGCACGTCGTTCACCCCGTCGCCGATCATGGCCACGTTCGCCCCGCCCCGTTGCAGGGCCTCGACGATGGCCACCTTCTGCTGCGGCTCGATGCGGCCGAACACGCTGTGCAGGCGGACGAACGCGACCGGGTCGGCCGCCGCGGCGAAATCCTCCCCGCTCACCACCGGTTCGCGGGACATGGGCAGGTCGAGCGGGGCGAGCGTCGCCCGCACCGTCCGCGGGTTGTCACCGGACACCGCTTTGAACGCGATCCCCTGGGCGGACAGGGCCTTCAGCACCTCGGCCGCGTCCTGGCGGAGCTCGTCGGCGAGCGCGACCAGCGCCACCAGTTTGAGTGCCGCCGGCAGCACCCCCGGCTCGAACGCCGCCCCGTTCGCTTCGCCTTCCGCGAACAGCAGCACCCGCAGGCCGGCAGATTGCATCGGGTCGAGGGTGGCGTCCAGCCCGGTCGAGCCGGCCGACAGCACCTCGGGCGCGCCGAGCACCAGCACCCGCTCGACGCCCTCGGCCCGCACCCGCACGGCGCTGAACCGGGTGCGGGCGTTGAACGGCAACTGGTCGAGCACCTCGACCGCCACCTCGCCGACGGCCGTGCGGATGGCCTGGATGTTCTTGTTGTCGCGGTCGATGCTCGCCCACGCGAACAGGGCCAGCCGGCGGCGGACCTCGGGTTCGCCCAGGTCGTCGGCGAGCAGCCGCACCGATTCGACCCGCAGGCGGTTGGAGGTGAGGGTGCCCGTCTTGTCGGTGCAGATGGTGTCCACCGCGGCCATCGCCTCGACCGCGTTCAGCCGTTGCACCAGCGCGCCGCGGCGGGCGATGGCCATCGCCCCGAGGGTGAACGCCACGGTGGCCGTCAGCACCAGCCCCTGCGGGATCATCGACACGATGGTGGCGGCGATCATGCGGAACAGCCGTTCCGGCTCCACCACCCCGAACAGGGTGAGGGCGACGTACAGCCCGCACAGCGCCAGCGAGAGCACGCTCAGGGCGGTGATGATGCGGTTGGCCGCGCGGGTGATCGGGCTGGCCGTGTAGTGGTAGCGGCGGGCCTCGGTGGTGACGTTCTGGGCGAACGCCCGGTCGCCCACCTTCTCCGCCCGGTAGCCCCCCTCGCCGGACACGCAGATGCTGCCGGACAGCACCCGCTCGCCGGCGTGCCGGTGCACCGGGTCGGATTCCCCCGTCAGCAGGGCCTCGTCCACTTCCAGGTAGTTGGCCGACACCACCGCCCCGTCGGCCACCACCGTCTCCCCCGCCCGCACCAGCACCAACTCCCCTTGCACCACGTCGTCGGCCAGGATGTCGCACACCCGGCCGTCGCGAACCACCCGGGCCTTGCGGGCGGTGAGGATGGCCAGGCGGTCGAGTTGCCGCTTCGCCCGGAACTCCTGCACCAGCCCGATGACGGTGTTCGCCAGGGCGGTGCCGGTGACGGAGATGCCGGCCCGCCAGTCGCCGTACGCGAACAGGATGACGGCCGTCGGCCCGACCACGAAGTTGAACACGGTGAACAGGTGGCGGGAGGCGATGACGGCGTAGTCGGCCCACGCCGACCGCCGCGCGCGGTTCACCAGCCCGCGGCGGGTCAGGTCGGCCACTTCGGTCGCGGTCAGCCCCGCCTCCAGGGTCATCGGGCGAAACTCCAGCCGGGGAGGTGTCCGTCGGGGGTGTTATCGTAGCGGGCGGTCGTTACCCCGGCGTTACCCCCGGCCTGGTATGGTGCGGGTGTGGGCCGCGCCGCTGCCGCAGCCCGAACCGGAGGACTGTCATGGGCATGCCGCGATTCACCCGCTGGATGCTGACCGGGGCGGTGGCCGTCGCCCTCGGCGGCGTCGGGAGCGTGGTGGGGGTCGAACCTGAACCCAAACGCCTCATCGAGCGTCCGGTGAAGGATGCGGTGGCGAAATCCGCCCCGACCCCTCTCGCCGAGAACCCGACCGTGGACGCAGGCAAGGTGAAGTGGCACAAGACGCTGGACGACGCCCAGGCGGCGGCCAAGAAGTCGAACAAGCCGGTGCTGCTGTTCCAGATGATGGGCTACCTGGACAAGAAGTTCTGCTGAACCAACGCCCGCATTGCGAGGACCGTGCTGTTCTCGTCCGACGCGGTGGCGAAAGCGATGAACGACCAGTTCGAGCCGGTGTGGGTGAGCGTGCGGGACGTGCCGCTGGTGACCATCGACTTCGGCGGCGGGAAGACGATCACCCGCACGCTGAACGGCAACGTGGCCACCTATGCCCTGCGGCCCGACGGTACCGTGCTGGACATCTTGCCGGGCATCTACCAGCCGGAGGAGTACGTCACGCAACTCGGGCAGATGGCCCTGTTGTCCAAGTTCGTGGCGTACGGCAACCGCGACAATCCCAAAGAGACCGCCGCCGACCGGCTGGTGACGTACCACAAGCAGCAGGCCGAGTTGCTGGCCGACGGGAAGGAGCCGGGCAAGTTCGAGTTCAACATGCGGGCGGCGGTGAGCAAGGCCCGCATCGAGAACCCGGTCAAGTTCGTGATCGTCGGTCAACCGCCGGCGAAGGCAGAGGGGCAGGGTCAGGGGCAGGGCGACAACGCTCAGATCGCGGTGCAACAAGGCGGCCAGGGGGGGCAGCCGAAGCCGGCCGAGTCGAAGGCGGCCGAGACGCTCCGCGGGTGGAAGGAGATGGCGGACGACACGAAGCTGAACGAGACGGCCCACCGCAAGGCCATCCACGCCCACCTGGCGAAGGCCGGCAACGTGCAGCCGAAGGACGTGACCAGGTGGCTGTACAAGGAGGTGCTGCACGCCGACCTGGACGACCCGTACCTGGGGCTGGGCGAGGTGCTGAACAAGAACTACCCGTTCGCCGACGAAGACGCGAAGAAGTGAGCGGGCGGTCGCGGCTCGTCGAATACAACAATCCCCATTCGGGCACCGCACTCTCCGAGGCTCCCCGCATGGACTCGCTCGCCGCCGTTCGCGCCGCCTTCGCCGGCATCGACGCCGACCCCGCCCTGAAAGAGAAGGCCGCCGCCGACATCGGCACCTGGCTGACCCACCCCGACTACGCCGCGTACAAGCCGCAGATCGAGTGGCTGATCGCCGAACAGAAGTGGAGCGTACTGCTCGACAGCTTCTACCAGATCATCCCGTTCGGCACCGGCGGACGGCGGGGGGCGGTCGGCATCGGCCCGAACCGCATGAACCTGTGGTCGGTCGGGGCGAGCGTGCAGGGGCACTGCGAGTACCTGAAGCAGAAGTTTCCCGGCACGGCGGTGAGTGTGGTCTTGGCCTACGACGTGCGGCAGTTCAACGACAAGCGCGGGGTGTACAACCCGAAGCTGCCGAACCCGGTGCTCGGCCTGACCAGCCGCAACTTCTGCGAGTACGCCGCCGGGGTGTACGCGGCCAACGGCATCCACTCGCACATCCTGCCGGCCGACGCCAAGCGGTTCGTGAGCACGCCGGAACTGAGCTTCAGCATCCGTCACCTGAAGGGGCACGGCGGGCTGAACATGACCGCCAGCCACAACCCGCCGGACGACAACGGGTGCAAGTTCTACGACGAGCGCGGCGCCCAACCTGTGCCGCCCGAAGACCAGATCATGATGGAGTTGGTCGATCAGGTGACGACGATCAAGACGCTCCCGTGGGCGGACGCGGTGAAGTCGGGCAAGGTCCACTTCCTCGATCTCGCCGTTCACGCCGCGTACATCGATCTGTGCAAGAAGCAGAGCCTGGTGCCCCCGCCGAAGCAGGACGAACTGCGGGTGGTGTTCACCCCGCTGCACGGGGTCGGCCACGGGTGTGCCGGCGAGACGCTCGAAGCGGCCGGGTTCAAGCTGACTCTGGTGAAGGAGCAGTCCACGCCCGACGGCCAGTTCCCGAACGTGACCAAGTCGCCGAACCCGGAAGTGCCCGAGTGCCTCGACCGGGCGGAGAAGTTGGCGGGCGAGGTCGGGGCGGACGTGGTCATCGCCACCGACCCGGACGCGGATCGGCTCGGCGGGATGGCCTGCACGACCGCCGACGGGAAGGGGGGCTACCGCTTCCTCACCGGGCAGGAACTCGCCTCGCTGCTCACTTACTTCAAGCTGTCGCGGTTGGCGTCCGCCGGTGATTTGCCGGCGTCCCCCATCGTCATCACCACCGAGGTGACGACCGGCCAGATCACTCGCATCGCCCGCCACTTCGGCGCCCAGATCGTGAACGACCTGCTGGTCGGGTTCAAGTACCACGCCGACGTGCTGTGGCAGTTGGAGAGTACCGGCCAGTACGGGGAGGTGAAGGGCACCCCGGCCGACTTCGTCATCGCCACCGAGGAGAGCCACGGCATCCTGGCGACCGAACACCTGCGGGACAAGGACTCGGCGTGCGCCGCCCTGCTGCTGGCCGAACTCGCCCTGCACCTGAAGCGTCAAGGCCGCACCATACCGGGCCTGCTGGCCGACCTCGCCCGCCAGTTCGGGTACTTCAAGAACGAGCTGCAGAACATCGTCATGACCGGGCTGGAGGGGAAGCAGAACATGGCCAAGATGCTCGACGCCCTGCGGACCAACCCGCCGGCGAGCATCGGCGGGCTGCCGGTGGTCGGGTTCGAAGACTTGCGGAACGAGGACGGGCGGATGGGGCCGTTCAAAGGGGAGACGGACAAGGCGGCCCGCAACTTCCTCATCTTCCGGCTGGGCGGGAACGGGCTGGAGGCGAAGGTGTGTCTGCGGCCGAGCGGCACCGAGCCGAAGGCGAAGGCGTACATCGAGGTGAGTTGCCCGCCGCCGAAGGCGGGTGTGGGCGACGCCGACTGGGCGGTCACGTGTGCGGCGGTCGATACCCAGGCGAAGCGGTTGTCCGGTGACTTCCTGACACTGGCACTGGGTACCGTCGGCCAGACTCCGTCGGTGTGAGAACCGTCGCCCCGCACCCGCAGGGAATCCGTTGTGACCGAGAACCCCCCGCCGCCGAACCGCCGCCGCTACCTGTCCGGACAGCCCCAACGGTATGACCAGTTCCTGAAGGCGGCGGCCGACTACGCCAACCACTTCGAGGCGAAGGACCAGGACTGGTTTTACCGCAAGCCGTTCGACCCCAACCCCGGCAACCCGTACTTCCTCACCGCGTTCTGCAACCTGACCAACGTGCTGGGGGTGATGCGCCTGCCCCAGGGGGCGACGGTGTTGGAGGTGGGCAGCGGGCCCGGGTGGCTGACGGAAATCCTGCTCGCCCTCGGGTACAAGGTGGTCGCCCTCGACCCGGCGGCGGCCATGCACGCCGTGTCCCGGCGGCGGCTGGAACTGGCGGTCAAACACTGGCGGCTGCCGCAACCGCCGGCCGTGCAGCACCTGCCCGAGCCGTTGGAGGAGTGCAGCCTGCCGGAGGCGAGCGTGGACGCCGTCCTCTTCTACGAGTCGCTGCACCACATCGTGGACGAGCGGGCGGGGATGGGGCAGGCGTTCCGGGTGCTGCGGCCGGGCGGGGTGTTGGCGGTGGCAGGGGAGTGGGCGTGGGTGCCGGGCGAGCCGACGCTGGAGGCGAACCTGGAGGCGGAGATGGCCGAGTACGGCACCCTGGAGAACCCGTTCACCCGCGAGTACCTCGACCACCTGCTCGCCCGCACCGGGTTCGAGCGGGTGGTTCGGTACCACGCCGTCAACGGCTTCTTCCCGGCCGACCAGGGGGGGCGGACCATCGCCGAGGCGGCCACCTGTCCGGCGGCCAGCACCAACTGCCTGACCGCCCGCAAGCCGAAATCGGCCGGGCCGGCCACCACCGCCGACCCGACCGCCGCGGCCGCGGCCGCGGTCGCCGTCCGGTCGGCCCGTCTCGGCCCGGACCGGGTGGCGCGGGTGGAATGCGCCGTCACCAACAGCGGGCCGGTGACTCTGCTCGCCTGGCGGCCCGGCGACCTGGGCGGGTTCGTTACCGTCAGCTTGTGCCGGCAGCCGAACGGCCCGCTCGTCGAGGCCGGGCGTGCCCACCTGCCGCGGCCACTCGAACCGGGGCAGTCGGCCGCCGTCGGACTCACCTTCCCGCTGCCCGCCGACCAACCGGCCGACGGTTGGCAGTTGGCCCTGGTGAACGAGGGGCACTACTGGTTCCACCTGCGGCCGGGCGGAACACCCCCGACCCCGGTGACGTTCGGGTAGCCGCTCGCCCCGGCCCGCCGCGTCGGGTATCATCCCCCTCCATGCGAACCCGCGACCTGATCGGCACCGCCCTCGGCGGGTTGTGGCGGCAGAAGGCCCGCTCCGCCCTCACCCTGCTCGGGGTGGCGGTCGGGGCCACCGCCCTGGCGTACACCCTGGCCCTGGGCGTCGGGCTGCGGG
Organism: uncultured Fimbriiglobus sp.; assembly: GCA_964390195.1. Lineage (GTDB taxonomy): Bacteria > Planctomycetota > Planctomycetia > Gemmatales > Gemmataceae > JALHQU01. Next base: position 9,884 of record CAYMHO010000134.1, read on the forward strand.
CGTTCATCGAGAACGAGTTCAAGTCTCGCCGCGAGTTCTGGCAGATTCGCGTCGTCCCGCCGAACTACGGGCGGGTGCCAGTGCCCGAGGGCGACATCCCGCCGGCCGAGATCGCGGTGGGCGACGACCTGCCGGCCGACCGCCGCGAGCGGCTGCGGAAGCGGCTCGTCCAGGACTACCGGCAGAACCACCCGCCGAAGCGGGCGGCGCTCATTTCCCCCGAGCAGGTGGCGGCGATGCGGCGGCTGCCGGGCGTGGACGAGGTGCAGACGTACCACATCGCGTCCGGCACGGTGACGGCCGGCCAGACCCGCCGGTGGGCGACGGTGTACTGCGGGGCGCTGAACGACTTCACCCCGTCGTTGGAGTCGCACCTGCTGTGGGGGCGGGCGGCGGTCGCGGCCGATGAGGCGGTGGTGTCCGAGTTCATGCTGTACCGGCTGGGGATGAAGACGGACGAGCAGATGAAGGCGGCGGTGGGGATGACCCTGCGGGTGACGCTCGGCAAACCCGAGTTCGCCCGCGGCAACCAACTGGCGGCGCTGCTCGCCCCCGGCGCCCGACAGGAGCAGATCGACCGCGGACAGGCCGAAGTGCTCGACCGCATCGCCCGCCAGTTGCCCCAGCACATCGACAAGTTCGACCTGTCCGAGTTCGAGAAGGCGGCGGTGAAGGCGGTGCTGACCGCCAAACCGCCGGCCGACACCCCCAAGCCCGTCGGGACCGCTGACACCTCGGTGTCAGTCGAGTTCCGGGTGGTCGGCGTCACCCGCCTGCCCGACCTGAAGGAGCCCGACCCGACCGACCTGCTGGCCGGCGCGCCGATGCCGGCATCCGAGGTGTTCGTCGGCCCGGCCGCGGAAAACAGGCTGTTCGCCGACCGACCCGAACACGCCCCGGGGTACGCGGACGTGACGGTGAAGGTGCGGACGGGCGGGGACGTGGAGGCGGTGGTGCGGGAACTCGAAGGGATGGGGGTACAGCCGATCAGCAGCCTGCGGTTCTACAACGCGGTGAAGCGGGAGGTGACGCTCATCGCCGGCGGGCTGAACCTGTTCGCCGTCCTGTCCATGCTAGTGGCCGCCATCGGCATCACCAACACCCTGTTCACCAGCGTGCTCGAGCGGACCCGCGAGATCGGCATCCTGAAGGCAGTCGGCGCCCGCGACGGGCACATCCTGTGGATGTTCCTGCTGGAGGGAGCGGCCGTCGGGCTGATCGGCGGGGCGATCGGGCTGGGGGTGGCGTGGGTGGCGTCCATCCCGTCGGACGGGTGGGTGAAGAGCCTGATCGAGCAGCAGCGGCGGGAGGAGATGATCACCCAGACGTACTTCGGCTGGCCGTGGTGGCTGGTGCCGGCGGTGCTCCTGTTCACCGTGCTACTGACCACCGCGGCGGCGGTGTTCCCGGCCCGGCGAGCGAGCCGCATCCCGCCGGTCGAAGCGCTGCGGTATGAGTAGGTGCCGCCGTCCGGGCGGCACAGTCAGACGTGCCGCCCGGACGGCGGCACCTACCTTGTGGTGTCCCATGTACTCGTCCACCGAGTTGATGATCTGCGCCGCGGCGGCCGCCCTCGAGGACGGCCGCACGGTGGCCGTCGGCACCGGCCTGCCGTGCGCTGCCGCCATGCTCGCCCAGAAGACCCACGCCCCCGCCCTGGTGGTGTGCTTCGAGGCCGGCGGCCTGGCCCCGCTGTTGCCCACCATGCCCATCAGCGTGGGCGACAGCACCACCTTCCACAAGGCGGTGCTTGCCACCAGCATGGCCGACGTGATGCAGTTCTGCCAGCGGGGGGCGATCGACTACACCTTCCTGAGCGGCGCCCAGATCGACCCGTTCGGCAACCTGAACAGCACCCTGATCGGCACCGACTACGCCCGGCCCAAGGTGCGGCTGCCCGGCAGCGGCGGGGCGAACGACCTGGCCACCCTGTGCTGGCGGACGCTCATCGTCATCAAGCACGACCCCAAGAAGTTCGTGCCCAAACTCGACTTCCTCACCACGCCGGGCTACCTGACCGGCCCCGGAGCCCGCGAGGCGGCCGGGCTGCCGGCCGGCACCGGCCCGCACCGGGTGATCACCGACCTGGCCGTGCTCGACTTCGACCCGACGACGAAGCGGATGCGGGTGCTCAGCCTGCACCCCGGCAAGACGCTCGAACAGGTGAAGGCGGCGACCGGGTTCGAACTGCTGGTGGCGGACGGGTTGACCGAGACTCCCGCCCCGACGGAGTCGCAACTGACCATCTTGCGAACGCAAGTGGACCCCGGGCGGTACATCCTCGGGCGGGCGGGATGACCCGCCCTGCGGCGTTACCAATCCGCATGGATCGGGCCGGATCGATTAAGTAAGATGGGCGAGTACGCCGGGCTGTCCGGTCTTTTCTGCCTACGGGAAGTGCCATGAGAACGCTGCGAATCGCCCCGGCGGTGCTGCTGCTCGCCGCCGGGCTGGCCTACGCCGCCCCCGTCCCCGCCGCCGTCACCGACGAGCAACTGAAGGAGCGGGCGGCCAAGCTGAACGACGTCACCACCGACGAGGCCCGCACCGCCAAACTGAAGGAACTGCTGAAGGACCGGGAGACGGCCAAGCGGCTGGCCCAGGTGGCCGTCAAGATGCACGACGAGGCCAAGGCGGACGACAAGCCGTTCAAGTTCAACGCCGCCCTGCTGCTCGGCCAGGTGGCCCAGGTGAGCAAGGACTACAAGGCGGCCAAGACGTTCTACGCCTTCTGCAAGAAGACGGCCGAGAAGCTGGACAGCGAGCCGAAGCTGATCCTGGCGTGCGAGGGGCTGATCGACCTGGCGTGGGCGCAGAAGGACTTCGACGGGGTGATCGAGGAGAGCAAGAAGGCGCTCGAACTGGGCGGGGACAGCAAGGAGATGCAGGGGCTGCAGTTCTTCGCCATCGAGAAGATGATCCAGGCGACCGCCCGCAAGGGGCAGACGGACGAGGCCCTGGGGATGGTCGGCCGGCTCGGGTTCAAGTCGTGGTACGCCGAGCAGCTGAAGAGCTACATCCTGCGGGAGGCGGGCAAGTTCGACGAGGCGGCCGACGCGCTCGTCGAGGCCGGCAAGGCGCTGGAGGACGAGCAGTTCGACAAGGACGACACCAAGCAGCGGCTGATCCGCCAGACGAAGTACATGACGGCCAGCACGTACGTGGAGGCGAAGAAGGTCGACAAGGCGGCGGACATCCTGAAGAAGCTGATCAAGGAGGACCCCGACAACCCCACCTACCCGAACGACCTGGGGTTCATCTGGTGCGACCACGACATGAACCTGGAGGAGTCGGAGAAGCTCATCCGCTCCGCCCTGGAGCTGGACGAGAAGCAGCGGAAGAAGCTGCTAGAGGAGAAGAAGATCACCGAGGACGAGGCGAAGAAGCGGAACGCCAGCTACGTCGACAGCCTGGGCTGGGTGCTGTTCAAGCAGAAGAAGTACGAGGAGGCCAAGAAGGCCCTGGTGGAAGCCAGCCAGGACCAGGACGACGGCGACCACCTGGAGATCTGGGACCACCTGGCCGACGTGCACATGGCCCTGGGCGACACCAAAGCGGCGATCGACACCTGGACGAAGGCGCTCAAGTTCGAGGACCTGACCAAGCGGGACGGCGAGCGCCGCAAGAAGATCAGCCAGAAGCTGCAGAAGGCCAAGGCCGGCGACAAGAAAGAGCCGGAAAAGGAAGAGAAGAAGGACAAGTAGTAAGGGGCGAGTGACTTGCCGGGCGAACCCCGCCCGCTTGGGGGGCGGGTGCGTGGGCCTCGTGGCCCCCCCCCGCCGCCCTTGCGGGCGGGGTTCGCCTACTTCAGGCTCTTCAGGAACGCCACCAGGTCGGCCAACTCCTGTTTGGTCAACTGCTGGTCCAGCCCGGCCGGCATGACCGACACCGTGCCCGGCTTCAACTCGTCGATGTCCTTGCGGGCGATCCGCACCTCCTCCGTCGCGCTCACCGTCAGCACCACCTCGTCGGGGCGATCCGCTTTCAGAATCCCGTTGATGCTCTTGCCGTCCTTCGTGTCCACCCGCACCGGCTCGTAGCTCCGCACGAAACTGGCGCTCGGGAACACGACCGCTTCGAGCAGGTCGCGGTCGCTGCGGATGCTGCCGATCTTGGTCAGGTCCGGTCCGATCAGTCCGCCAACGTACGCCACCTTGTGGCACGCCGTACACGCCGCCTTCGCCGAGTTGAACACCGCCTGCCCCTTCCGCACGTCGCCGGGCTGGGTGTCCTTCAACAGCGTGTTCAGCTTCGTCGTCACCTCCGCGCGGTCCGCTTCCAACAGCTTGTACAGCTTGTCCGCCTCGGTTTGCACCGCCGGCGGGTACTTGTCGATGATCGGCTTCACCTGCTCGGCGCGGATCGCCGCCCGCACCTTCGGCTCGCTCAGGGACTTCACCAGCGCCAGCCCGACCGCCTCGTCGGTGGACTTGGCGAAGGCGGCCAGTAGCTTGTCGAAGTCGAGCGGCGAGGCGGTCGGGATGGCTTCCGCGACGGTGGCGAACTGCTTCGGCGAGAGCGTGGCTTTCGACAGCACCTCCGCGGCGAGGCCGCGGAGGGCGGCGGGGTGGTCGCCGCTCAGATGTGTCCGCACGAAGGCGAACCGCTCGCCGGACAGGTCGCCGAGGAGGTCGAGTGACATCAGCCGCGCGTCGGCGGGCTGGTTCTCGTCCGCCGCGACCTTCGCCACTGCTCCAGCGAGCGGCTTCGGCACCCCGTCTTTCCACGGCAGCACCCGCACCGCGCGGACGACCGAGGAGGGGGCGAAGGTCGCCGCCGCGGTCAAGGCGTCCGCCCACTCCGCCGGAACCACCTTCGGCCGGGCCAGTACCATCGCCCGGAGCGCGACCCCGTAGGTCGGCAGTTCCCCGGCCGCGTCGGCGATCACCTTCCGCACCATCTCCCCGCTGGCGAACCTCGCCAGCCGCCCGGCCCACTCCTCCATCTCTTCCGGAGTCATTGTCTCCTTCAGTCGCCGGGCGAACACGCCGGCCAACTCGTCCGCCCAGTCCGGGTGCCGGCCGGCCACCCACCACGCCGTCGCCTTCAGATCAGGGTGAGTGCTCATCAGGTGCGGTACCACGTCGTCAACCGCCAACCTCCCGTCGGGCATCTGCTCCAAGGCCGCCAGCGCCGCCCGCACCACCCGCGGCGACTTGTGATCCAACCCCTTCCGCGTCTCCTTAGCGTCGCCGATGTCGATAAGCGCCCGCGTCAGTGCCGTGTCGAGCACAGTGTCGTTCTTCTCGTCGGCGAGGGCGGCGAGGAGGTCGGGAACGGCCTTCGCTTCGCCGGCCCGGCCGAACTCTGCTGCCGTCCGTCGCCGTTCGTGAGGAGGCTGGTCGATGAACTGCCGGAGCTTGCCCTTCTCCTTCTTCATCGACTCGACGCGGGTACCACTCTGCTCCTTCCGCACCCGGTAGATCGCCCCCAGCACGTCTTTCTTCTCCATCACGCTGCTCGGACAGCACAACTTGTACCACCCGCCGGTGTCCACGATCAGCAAGCTCCCGTCGGCGTCCTCGACCACGTCGGTTGGGTGGAAGTCGCGGTTGTCGGACACGACGAAGTCGCTGTCCTCGGTGCGGTAGGTGCTACCAAGCGGCTTGAGGACGTGCCGGCTCACCTTCGCCAGGTTGAACTGGCAGGCGAACAGGTTGCTCGCGTAGTCCTCGCCGAACGCCCCCGACCGATAGCAGTGCAGCCCGGCCGGGGCCGCCGGACCGAGGTGCGTCATCGGTTCGCTCAGCTCCGGGCGGGCGCGGGGGTGGTCGTTCACCACGTCGTGGTCCTTGCCGTACACCGCCCCATAGGTGGCGTGGACGATGCCGTCTCGCTTGCCGTTGGCCGGGTGTTGGAAGAAGGTGGTGGTGAAGAACATCTCGCCCGCCCCGTTGAAAACCACGTCCACCGGGTTGTCCATTCCGCCGGTCATCTCCACGCGGATGTCGCTGCCGTCCGGCTTCGCGCTGTAGATGTGGGCGGCGCGGGTGACGAACTTCTTGCCGTTGCCGAGTTTCACCTCCTGCTTGGCGAACGCCCCCTTCGTGAAGTAAATCCGCCCGTCGGGGCCGGGGTACGGGCCGTGGACGTCGTTCGCGCAGCCGGTCAGCACCCCGCCGTCAAACCACACCTCCCGCTTGTCGGCCACGCCGTCGCCGTCGGTGTCGGTCAACTTCTGGATGGTCGGCGGGGTGGCGACGTACAGCGATCCGTCGTGCCACATGGTGCCTTGTAGGAACGACAGCTTGTCGGCGAACACGGTGGACTTGTCGAACTTGCCGTCCTTCTTGGTGCTTTCGAGCATCACCACCCGGTGCGTCGGGTTCTTCAGTTGGTCCGCTGGCTTGGCGTTCGACCCGCTCGAATCGGCGACGTACAGCCGCCCCTTGTCGTCGAACGCGGCGGTGACAGGGCGGTCCACTTGTGGGGATTCCGCGACCAGTTCGATGGTGAACCCCTTCGGCAGGGTGAAGGTGTGTTTGCCGATGGTGACGCGGTGGAACCCGGCCGGGGCGGGCGGATCGGCCGGTTTCTCCGCAGGCTTGTCGGCCGATTGCGAAAACGGGAGCAGGGCCAGGGCGACCAAGAGGACGACGGAGCGACGCATGGGGAACTCCGCGGGAGGGGCGGGGGAATTGTGTTCCGGATGAACCCCTCCCGCAAGTGCCGTGTCTTCGACCGGCTAAAATCCCACCCCCACCCCGGGAGCCGCCGCACAGGTCGACCCACATCTGGAACAACGGCCAAAACATCGACAAACA
>CAYMHO010000134.1:16657-17776 GCA_964390195.1 uncultured Fimbriiglobus sp.
CCCCCCGCCGTCTTTGGGGGTGGTGCCCGCCCCCCCCCCCCCCCCCCCCCCGGGCGCGGCCGCTCGCGATGCTCGCGGCGAAGACAACACGCCTTCGACCGGCTAAAATCCCACCACCTCCCCTGGAGCCGCCGCACATGTCGAACAAGATCTGGATCAACGGCAAATACTTCGACAAACTGGACGCCAAGGTGAGCGTCTACGACCACGGTTTCCTGTACGGCGACGGGGTGTTCGAGGGCATCCGCATCTACTCCGGCAAGGTGTTCAAGCACAAGGAACACATCGACCGGCTGTACGAGAGCGCCAAGGCCATCGCCCTGACCATCCCGATGAGCCCGCCCGAGATGATGCAGGTGGTGGAGAACGCGGTCGCCGAGAACAAGAAAGTGGACGGGTACATCCGTCTGGTGGTGAGCCGCGGGGCGGGCAACCTGGGCATCGACCCGCGGCGGTGCGAGCCGGTGGTGATCGTCATCGTGGACGACATCAGCCTGTACCCGGCCGAGTTGTACGAGAGCGGGCTGGAGGTCATCACGTCGAGCTACATCCGCAACCACCCGAACGCCACCAACCCGCGGGTGAAGAGCCTGAACTACCTGAACAACGTGCTCGCCAAGATCGAGGCCACCCGGGCCGGCTGCCTGGAGGCGATCATGCTGAACCACAAGGGCGAGGTGGCCGAATGCACCGCCGACAACCTGTTCATCGTCAAGAACGGGGTGCTCAAGACGCCCCCGCCGGACGCCGGCATTCTGGAAGGGGTGACGCGGAATTTCGTCATCGACCTGGCCGAGAAGGCGGGCATCCCGTTCAAGGAAGCGACCCTGACGCGGCACGACGTGTACATTGCCGACGAGATGTTCCTGACCGGCACCGGGGCCGAGGTGATCGCCGTCACGAAGGTGGACGAGCGGGTGCTCGGCACCGGCAAGCAGGGGCCGATCACCAAGCGGCTGCGGGAACTGTTCACCGCCGGCGTGCGGGCCTGAGTTGGTTCCCCTCTCCCCCAGGGGAGAGGGGTTAGGGGTGAGGGGGACGGCGGAAGCACGGTGCTTCTCCTCCCCAGGGGGGGGGGGGGGGGGGGGGGGGGGGGGGGGGGGGGGGGGGGGGGGGGGG
>CAYMHO010000135.1:0-17736 GCA_964390195.1 uncultured Fimbriiglobus sp.
ATGCTCATGGGCGGCACCGGGGTCGGCAAATCGACGCTCATGAACGCCCTCGCCGGGGCGAGCGTGGCGCAGGCGTCGTTCACCCGCCCGACCACCCGCGATCCGGTGGTCTACTTCCACCAGTCGGTGAAATCGGAGCGGTTGGACCCGGCCCTCCGGCTGTGCCGGTTCGTGCAGCACGACCGCGAGTCGCTGATGCACAAGGTGATCGTGGACACGCCGGACGTGGACAGCAACGACCTGGCCAACCGCGACAAGCTGAAGGAACTGCTGCCGGTCGCCGACGTGGTCATCTACGTCGGCTCGCAAGAGAAGTACCACGACCAACTCGGGTGGGAGTTGTTCAAGGAACAGCGGCAGCGGCGGGCGTTCGCGTTCGTGCTGAACAAGTGGGACCGCTGCATCGACGCCGGCAGCGGCGTGCGGCCTGACGAGGACTTGCTGAAGGACCTGAAGAACGAGGGGTTCGAGAACCCGCGGTTGTTCCGCACCACGGCCCAACTGTGGGTGGACGCGAAGAAGGCCGACCGGGCCGTGCCGCCCGATTTGCCGCCCGGCGAGCAGTTTCAGGAACTGGTGCAGTGGCTCGAAGCCGGCCTGACGCGGCTGGAGATTGAGGCGGTGAAGGCCCGCGGAGTGGGGCAGCTCATCACGTCCACCGAGGCGGTCATCGAGGGCGTGAAGCCGCCCGACCTGAGCGTACAGGCGGCGAAGGTGCGAACCGCCTGGGAGGACGTGTTGACCACCGAGGCGGACGCCCAGGCGGACGTGCTCGTCAGCACCCTGGAACCGTATCAGCAGGAGGTCGAGCACCACTTCACCGTGCGGGGCCAACAGAACTTCTGGGGCCTCACCGCCGCGTACCTGCGGCTCACCACCAAGCTGAAATATTTCTCCAGCACCCTGCGGGACCGCATCCCCGGCGTGCCGAAGGTGACGGCCGGCAAGGTGGAGACGCCGACCGACTGGAACCTGTCCGAGTTCGTGCAGAACTGCTCCCGCACGGCCGGCGAGCGGGTGCTGACGCAGCGGTTGTCGGCCCTCTCCAACAAGCTGCTGGTCGAGGCGGATCAAAAGGGGTTCCCGCTGACGCTGCTGTCCGAACCGACGACCGCCCTGGCCGAACAGCGGTGGGAGGAGAAGTTCACCCGCGGGCTGGTGGAATCGCTGACCGAAGTGGAACAGGAAGTGACCCGCCCGACCGGCTGGCGGAAGTGGGTGCGAGGCGGGTTCATTTTCCTGTGCAACAGCCTGCCGCCGGTCACGCTGTTCGCCTGCTTCGCCCTGGTGCTGTTCCAGTACTTCGTCGTCGGCGAGAAGGAACTGAACTGGGTGTTGCTGCTCCTGCCGGTGTACGCCACCCTCGGTGTGCTCGTGCTGGTGCAACTGGCCGTCTCGTTGTTCCTGCCGGTGCGGTGGTCCCGCATCCGCGGGCAGTTCCAGGAGCGGCTGCGGCAGAAGCTGACGGCCGAGCTGAACACCGTCTTCCTGCCGGTGCCGGACGCCATCGCCACCGCCGTGCGGGACGAGAAACGCCAGGCCGAGGCGTTGGTCACGGAAACGAAGCAGATCGCCGACTGGCTGAACGAGCGGGAGCAGGCGTCGCACGTCGGCGAACTGTACGGGAAGTAACCAGTTCCGGGTTCCGGGTTCCGCGTCCCGAGAGGAGCGGCAGTCGTCTTCACAACTCGGAACGCGGAACTCGGAACCCGGAACTGACTCCGTCTGTACAACCACCGCACCCCTTCTGGCGTGGAGCGATCCCGTGGCACTCGTGTTCACCCTGGTCGGCATCTCGGCGGCGGGGTTCGCCGCCTTCTGGGGGATCAGCCTGTTCTTCCAGCGGTACCTGTACAACGAGCCGGCGGACAAACTGCCCCTGCGGGCGGCGGTGGCCGGCCTGCTGCTTGGCTGCTTCGTCACCTTTTGGGTGTACGTGAACACCCGCGCCGAGGGGGAGAACAAGTACGGCGTCATCCACCAGTTCAGCCCGAACGACAAGTCCGCCCCGCTCCCCAAGTTCCAGGCGGTGCGGACGAAGCTGGACACCAACCAGAAGGCGGTGGGCGAGGAGACGGTCACGTTCGAGCGGCAGCAGACGGACAAGGGGATGCGATACCTGCCGACTCACCCGAAGCCGACCGGCGAGGCGCGGCCGTTCGCCGTCACCGCGAGCGGGTACTACACGTCGGCCATTCTGACTACGGACGACAACGGCCAGCCGGTGCGGTACGAGGCGGTGATGGCCAACAACCAGTACACCGGGCCGAAGTATCTGTTCCAGGAGAAGGGCGGGGAGCGGACGATCGAGTTGAGTCGCGGGCAGGACGCCGACCCGGCCGAGCCGCTCAGCGTGGTGGTGCCGAGCGGCGGGGTGGTGTTCCTGGCCATCCTGTTGAACGTGCTGCACCTGGTGATCTGGGTCGCCTGCTTCTGGCCGGTGCTGAAGTTCAACCTCGGGCACGCCATCGGGCTGGCGGTGGTCTTCTTCGCCCTCAGTACGGTCATCTTCATGCCCCTCCTGTTCGAGGCGAACAAGGTGCCGAAGGCGCCCGCCGTCGCCACCCAGCCGACGGCGAAATCATGACCGCCGACGACAAGCTCGCCGCCATCCTCGCCGCCGTGCAGACCGACCCCGGCAACCGCGGCCTGGCCCGCGACCCGCACGACAACCTGTTCACCGCCACGAAAGGCGACTTCGAGGCGGCGTGTCGTAGCATCGGCCGGACGCACGAAGACGCCGTTGACATCTCGACCGGGTTTTTCATCCCGACCGCGAATCCGCCAGCGTACGAAACGGACGGCCCGCTCGGGGCGGTGTTTCTACTGCGAACTCTCAGCCGGCTTGTTCAACAGATCGGCATCTGGTCCCATCCGACGTGTGCGACCTCGATACTTGCGGGAGCGCAGACAGCTCGTGTTCCGACAGAGCGAATCGAAACTGATGGTATGCACGGGCAGTCGGTAATCCAGTTCGGTGGCTGGCCGGGACTACCGTCCACTCACCTGCTTGCCGTCGAAGCGGTCGGCCGGGCGACCGATGGCCGGTACTATTCCATGCGTGGCCGCGACATCACCGAACACACGCTGCCTGTGGACGCCGACTACCTTACACTCGATCCGAACTGGGGCGGCACTACCATCGGCATCGGCGACGGCGGGAACGAGATCGGCATGGGGAAGATCCCGCACGAGACGATCGTGAAGAATATCCCGAACGGCGACCTGATCCACTGTCGGGTGCCGACCGATCACCTGATCGTCGCGGGGGTGAGCAACTGGGGGGCGTATGCCCTGGCCGCCGGGGTGTTCGTGCTGAAGGGCGTCACCCCGCCGGCGGACCTGTTCGACCCCGACCGCGAGCGAGAGATCCTCGAAGTGATGGTGCGGGAAGGCCCGCTCGTAGACGGCGTGACCGGGAAGCAAACCGCCACCGTCGATGGCCTGACGTGGGACGAGTACGTCAAGCCGCTCATCCGCATTCGGGAAATCTTGGAGGCGTGATGCTACTCGATCTGCCTCGGCTGGACGCCGCGAACATCCGGGAACTGTGTCGGCACAACACCCTCACCGGGCCGACCCCCGGCGTGGCTCAGGGGTTCGTGCAGGCCAATCTGGTGATGCTGCCGAAGGACTGGGCGTTCGACTTCCTGCTGTTCTGTCAGCGGAACCCGAAGCCGTGCCCGCTGCTCGACGTGACCGACGTGGGCGACCCCGAGCCGAAGTACGCCGCCCCCGGTGCCGACCTCCGCACCGACCTGCCCGCCTACCGCGTGTGGGAGAAGGGAACTCTTGTCGCCGAGCCGAACGACGTGCGGGACTTCTGGCGCGACGACTTGGTGTCGTTCCTGGTCGGCTGCTCGTTCACCTTCGAGGCGGCACTGATCGAACGCGGGCTACCCGTGCGGCACATCGAGCAGCGGCGGAACGTGCCGATGTACCGCACGAACATCCCGTGCCGGCCGGCCGGTCGGTTCCGCGGCCCGCTGGTGGTGAGCATGCGGCCGATGACCCCGGCCCAGGCGATCGAAGCCACCCGCGTGTGCGACCAGTTCCCGCTCGCCCACGGTGCGCCCATCCACTGCGGCGACCCGGCGGCCATCGGCATTCGTGACGTGAACCAACCGGATTACGGCGAGGCGGTGGACGTGCGACGGGGTGAAGTGCCGGTGTTCTGGGCGTGCGGGGTGACGCCGCAAGCGGCGGTCGCCGAGGCGAAACCGCCGTTCGCCATAACCCACAAGCCGGGGCACATGTTCCTGACCGACCTGCGCGACCACCAGATGCGGGGGTAAACGTGTTCTGCTCGCTCCGCGAGCGGTCTTCTGAACCGCTCGCGGAGCGAGCAGAACACTACCTCGGGTCAATCCCCAGTTCGTGCGGCGCGGGCAGTTCCCACGTCTCCCGCAACGAAATGCCCAACTCGTCCGGGCCGGGCAAACTCACCCGCACCACCTCCGGTTCCGGACGGGGCTGCGGGCGTTCGACCGGCCGCGGCGCCGGCGGCGGACTCGGTGCCGGGCGACGCGGGGCGGGGTTGGAAGCATACTCCTGCGGGCGCGGCTGAGGGGCCACGTACACCGGGGCTTGATCGTAGAAACCGAACGGGCTCGGCGAACCGCCGAAGGTGGGGGGGCAAGGGACACTCCCCCCCGGCTTTCACCCGGCCTCCGACTTGCCCGCCCCGAACGCCAGCCAACTGCCCACCCCCAGCCCGACGCACATGGTCGTCCCGATGATCGCCTTCAGACGTGAGGTCATGCGGCCGCTCCGTGGTGTGCCCGCACTTCGGGCGGCAACCTATACCCGGCCGGGTGGACCGGCGGAAGGCCAACCGTATTGGTGAACCTCGGCAGTCATGCCGGGGGTGAACTGATGCGGTCCGAACTGTGGAACGTGCCGAACCTGTTGTCGCTCAGCCGGTTGCCGCTGACGGTACTACTGTGCGGGGCGATCGCCGCCGGCTGGTGGGCGGTCGGGCTGGCCACCTTCGCCGTCGCCGCCTTCACCGACTGGCTGGACGGCTGGTGGGCGCGGAAGTTCAACCAACTCACCGCCGTCGGCCGGGCGCTCGACCCGCTGACGGACAAGGTACTCATCGCCTCGGCGTTCATCTTCCTCATCCCAGTCGAAAAGTCCGGCATCGACCCGTGGGTGGTGGCGGTGGTGGTGGTGCGGGAGGTGCTCATCACCGGCCTGCGGGGGATGGTGGAGGCGGCCGGCAAGAAGTTCGGGGCGGACTGGTTCGGCAAGCTGAAGACTGTGTTGCAGTGTGCGGTGCTGATCGGCGTGCTCCTGCTGAAGACGCTGGCCGAATACACGTGGCTGACGGACGCCGTCCCGGTGCTGACGTGGGTCCAACTCGGGCTGTTGTGGGCGATGCTGCTGGCCACTCTAGGGAGCGGGGTGCAGTACGCCATCCGGGCGGCGAAACTGTTCAGCACAGTTTGATCCGCGGAGATGTCCGCATGCGCGGAGTTTTCCGACAGGGGGACTTGGGATCGCCACATTTCCGCGCCACACTGGCAACTTTGCGATGGGAAAGTAGCCCGCGAGCCGCTACAGTTTTCCCAACTCGCCTAGCCGAATATTCATATCGTCTTCTAACTGCTCGGAGAGAGCGATGCGGCTGTCTCGCCGGTTGTCGGTCGTGTTCGCCGCCGTGTTGGCGCTGACTTCGCCCGCGTTCGGCCAGATTACCTGGAACTTCACGTACTCGGACCCTGCCGGTAGCGGCTTCAACGACGCCACCGTCGGGCAGTTGCGAAAAGACTCACTCATCGCCGCCAGCCAGTACCTGAGCTCGATGCTTGACGGCCGCGGCAACATCAACGCCAACCTGAACGTGTCGGACAACAACACCGGTACCGGTACCCTCGCGTCGTTCGGGCCGAGTTTTCCGGGAGTAAGCGGTGGCAACTTCCAGAACGGCTTGTTCTACCACGCCGCCCGCATGAACAACGTGTCCGGCACCGCCGGAAGCGGGCAGTTCAACTTCGGGTGGGGGTGGAACTATGTCGGCCAGACGCCCAGTGGAAGCAACTTCGACATGGTGACGGTGTCCATCCACGAACTCACCCACGGCCTCGGGTTCCTGTCACTCCTCACCTCGACCGGCGGGAGCGAGTTCGGTGGGGCCGCCGGCACCCCGAACACCTACTCCGGGTACGACCGCTTCCTGCAGCGGGGGAACGGGGCGCTGTCCACCTCCGCACTGTTCACCAACAACACCGCCAACTCCGCTCACGGCACCTTCAACGGGCCGGTGTCCACCCTCACCACCCCGCCCACGAACACCACCAACGGCCTGTTCTTCGGCGGGCAGTACGCCCGTGAGGCGAACGGGAACGCGCCGGTCGGGCTTTACGCCCCGACCACCTACAGCGGCGGGTCGAGCGTGTCCCACGTGAACGCGACCAACGCGGTCATGTACTACGCCGTGTCCCAGAACACCGTGAAGCGGTTTCAGGCGTACGAGATCGGCATGATGCTGGATATGGGCTGGAACGTCTACAACTGGAATGCCACAAAGAACAGCACCACCAACACCGGCAACTGGGGTGACGGGTTATCCGTCCTGGCCAACAGCCGGTGGACGACGGACAGTGGTATCACGCGAACTGGCGGGGTGACGTACAACACCTTCAGCTTCCCGAACGAAGCGCCCGTGCTACCGGTGTACGGGCAGACGACCGCGAACATCGTCCTCAACTTCCGCAACACGGACACCACCAGTTACACCAGCACGAACGACCTGGGCACCGTCCGGCTCGCCCGCCTGAACCTGAACAGCACGTCCAGCGGGTCCACCACCATCACCGGCGGGACGCTCAACTTCGGGCTGAACGCGGACGGCTCTCCGTCGGTGCTCGTGCCCAAGATCGTGCAGAGCGGGAGCGGGGCGGTCACCGTCGGGTCGAACCTGCAGGTGAACGCCATCTCCACCTTCAACGTGGTGGTGAACGGCACGACGGTCGCCACCTACACCGGGCACAACGGGCTGACGGTCGAGGGCACCGGCAGCGGCACCGTCACCCTGTCCGGGGTGGTCAGCGGCACCGGCGGGCTGACCAAGAACAACTCCTTCAACCTGGTCCTAAGCGGGAACAACACCTACACCGGGGCGACGACCGTCAACGGCGGGACGGTGTTCGTGACCGGCAACTCGACCAACGCCACCGGGGCGGTGACGGTGAACAGCGGGGCGACGCTCACCGGCAACGGCACCGTCGGCGGGGCGGTGACGATTAACGGCGGGGGCACCCTCGAAGGCGGGAACGGGGCCATCGGCACCCTGGCGGTGGCCGACAACGTGACAATCCAAAGCACCGGCATTCTGCGGGCGCAACTCGGCAGCGGCACCTCGGCCGACCTGATCAACATGACCGGCAGCGCCTACGCCCTCGACCTGCGGAACGGGGCGGTCGTCACCCTGGTGAGCAGCGGGTTCACCGCCGGGTCGTCGGTCGTCACCTACACCCTGGCCGACCTGAACGCCACCGACGCCGCCCTGCTCAAGCTGAACGGCGTCAACCTGAACTCCGACACCACCATCACCACCTTCACCTCGACGGGCGGGATCAACGGCACCAACGTGAACAACACCGGGCAGGTGAACATCGCCTTGAGCGGGTTCAACCTGACCGCCGGCGACAAGTTCACCCTGCGGCGGTCGAACACCGGCGACCTGGTGGTGGTGTTCACCCCCCTGCCCGAACCGGGCGGCATCCTGCTGGTGTGCGGGCTGGTCGCCGCCGGCGGGCTGGCCTGGCGGAAGTGGCGGAAGCGGGGCGTGTGATTGCTCACCCGTCCGGGAACAACTCCTTCCGAGCGGTGTCGCGGATGGCCACCACCGCCGGGTGCGTCAGCTTCCGCTCGGCCGTGATCGCGTTGAACCGCACCCGCAACTCCGGCACCCGCCCGACCACCCCCACCCCGTACCGCTCCCGCACCTCGTCTTCCACCGCCGACGGCAGGGCGAACGCCCCCCGCCCGGCCTGCCCGAACACCTTCAGCAGGGCGGAGTCGGCAAACTCCCCCCGCACGTCCGGCTGAACCCCGACCCCCGCGAACCACTGGTCGAGCGACCGCCGCAACGACGACTCCGGGGTGGGCAGCAGGAACGGCACCCCGTGGAGCGACTTCGGGAACCCCTTTCGCAGGCGTGCGGCCAGCGGTTCCACCGCGAACACCGTCACGCCACACTCGCCGAGCGTGTGGGTGTACACCTTCACCCGCGACCCGCCGCCCGGCGGGCTGTCGGCGATCACCAGGTCGACCGTGTGCGCCACCAGATCGGCCAGCAGTTTATCCGGCCTGGCTTCCAGGCACACCAGTTGCACCGGGTCGGGCAGCGCGTACACCGGCTCCAGCAGCCTGTACACCACCAACTTCGGCACCACGTCGGCCACCCCGACGGTCAGGCGGGACTGCCGGGCGGGGGTGCGGCCGTCCCGCAGGGAGGCGACCAGTTCGCCGCCCAGGCGGAAGATGTCGTCGGCGTACTCGTACACCACCCGCCCCGTCTCGGTCAGTCGTACCGTCCGCCCCGCCTTCTCGATCAAGGTCTGCCCGAGGTCCCGCTGGAGTCGGCGGAGTTGGGTGCTCACCACCGACTGACCGACCCCCGCCGCCTCGGCCGCGGCCGACACCCCGCCCTCGCGGACGAGCAGCCAGAAGTACCACAACTGGTGATAGTTCAGCCCGGCGGAACGTGCCACGGGTCACCCACGGACGGAGGGGAGGGGGGAGTGTCGGAGGCGAGTGCAATTGTATCCGGCCACCGAATCGAAAAGCGATACGTCACCTCATTCGATTTATTTTTGTTAGACACCCCCGAGGGGCGAGTATTCCCCCGCGTGCCGCCCGACAACTCACCAACCACCGACCACGAGGGACAGCCATGCTGATCGCCATCCGGGAACACGGGGTGGGCCTCTCCGCCGACGGCCGGGCCTACGCCATCGACCGCATCGACCACGCCCTGACCGCCGTGCGGGCGCACGTCCGCAAGGTGATGGTGTACCTGTCCGACGAGAACGGCCCCCGTGGCGGGGCGGACAAGAGGTGCCGGGTGGCGGTGACGCTCGACACCGGCCGGCCGGTGGTGGTGGAGTCGAGCGGGGGGAGCGTGACGGGGGTGGTCGATGCGGCCGCCGGACGTGCCAGCGAGGTGGTGCACGAGGAGGTCCACCGGCGGAGCGACCGCCGCCGCACCGACCGGCTGGTGCGGGCGCTCAAACAACTGAAGCGGCTGTTCGGCCGCAAAGGGGAGATGTCATGAACTGCCCGGTGTGCGCGAGCGGTCTGCAACCCGTCGACCGCGGCGGGATCGAGATCGACGTCTGCCCCCGCTGCCGCGGGGTGTGGCTCGACCGCGGCGAGTTGGACAAGCTGATCGCCGCCGCCTCCAGCTACTACGGCGGCCGCCGCGGGGACGACGACAGTGACTTCGGGGACAACAGCGACTACGGCCGCCGGCACGCGCCGCCACCGCCCGGATACGGCCACCCGCCGGGGCACAGCCACCCGCCCGGCGGGTACCCGCCACCCCCCGGGTACGGCTACCCGCCGAAAAAGAAGAAGGGGTTCTTCGGCAACCTGTTCGACTTCGACTGATCGGACGGTCGAAATGGGTCTGCCGTCAGTGTTCGACACCCGCTGGCGATCTGAGCCGTGGCCTTCGCCGGAGTGCGCCGTCCGTTTCCTGGATACCGCGCAGCCGCGTACCTGCGGCAGCGGTAACGGCCGGGGGGGGGGGGCGCCCCCGGGCGCCCCCCCCCCCCCGGCCGTTGGTCTGTGTGGACATCAGCCAGCGGAGTGCGGAACTGCTTTCTGTCCAATCACCTTGGTGGCGTGGAGGCGGTAGGCCAGTCCGAGGAGCGCACGTTTCACGCGTCCGGTCGAGGCGGAGGTGCGCTTGCTTTTCCGGCGAGTGCGGGGGGTGAGAGTGATTGGCACGGTGACATCCTTGTGGGTGGTGTCGAGGCGAAACCCACTCCGCACCCGGTGTGCCAAAGCGGGCCGTCGTTCAGAACGCCCCCACCCGCTGCCGCAGCGACTGCTTGGCGCTCTCCTGCCACCGCTGCACCGTCCGCACGCTCACCTGGAACAGGTCGGCGATCTCGGCCAACCGCCACCCGTGGTAGTAGTCCAGGCTGAACGCCTCCCGCTCCTCGGCCGGCAGTTGCTCGACCGCCGTGTGGAAGGCGGACATCGTGTCCAGGTCGGTCCGGTACTCGTCGGCCGGGTCGAGTTCGCCCGACTCGTTCCCGACGGACAGGCCGGACAGGTGGGTGCCCGCGCCGGCCGGGCCGTAGTACTTCTTGATCAGGTCGAGCAGCTCGCGGCGGATGGCGGTGTTGGCCAGGGCGTAGAACTGGCGGGTGCTCTCCGGGCGGATGGCCCGCAGGCTGGACAGCAGGCGGATCAGGCTGCCCTGGATGACGTCGTCCAGGTCGGCGAACCGCCCGGCCCGCGGGAACTTCTTGAACGCCCGCGCGGCCAGCCGGTTGACCGACTTCTGGATCGACCGGAACACCGGCTCGGCCGCGTTCGGCCTCCCGGCCTGGAGCTCCACCACCCACAATTGCAGGCTGTTCGTGTTCAGCGACTGTTCGGCGTCGTTCGCCACGGCGACCTCCCGCTCGGGGCCTGGGTGACCACAGCATACCCGATGTCCGCGGCGGCGGGTACTCGGCCCACCGCCGTGAGCCATTTCCGCTATTCCGTGGCCCGACCGGGCGGTCCCCGCCCGACTCTCCGACACCGCACGGTACGGCCGACGAGCGGCGGCCCCCCGTCCGCCGGACGCTCCGCCACGGCGGACGGCGACGGGCAGGAAGGGCGGGCAAGGTCGGCACCCCGTCCGCGGGCCGGATTCGGCGATTTCCCTTCAGGTCTGGGCCGAAGGCCGAGTTGACACCCCGCCCGCCGTGGGTATTCTCACGCCCCCGAAGTCATGCCCAGTGCGGTCGGCCCGTGCCGGTCGGCGGTCTCCCGGAACCATAGCCATGGCATCCCGCACCGATCCCGCGCCCCGCCTGTCGGTCGAGCAGTTGGAACGGCGGGAGGTGCCCGTCTCGGGCGCGTGGCTGGTGGAGCCGTTCGACCGCCCGGCGTTCGGCTCCATCCTGCCGACGAACTGGCGGCAGTGGGCGTCGGACGCGGCCGCCCCGCCGGTGTTCCAGGTGGACCAGGCCGGGGCGGGGATGAGCGGGCAGGGGCGGCTGGTGTCGGACGCGGCGAGCGTGACCAGCGGGCGGGCGTGGCTGACCACCGTCTACTCGGCCGACGTGGAGGTGTCGTCCGGGGTGTACCTGGGCAGCATCGCCCAGGCGCAACTGCTCGTCCGCGGGCAGAACCTGCACACCGCCACGCCCACCTACTACGCCGTCGGCGTCACCCGCGGGCTGGAGGTGCAACTGCTGCGGGTGGTAGGCGGGCGGAGCACGGTGCTCGGCACGGTCAAGTCGGACGTGTGGCTGAGCGGCAAGTGGGTGACGGTCAAGCTGCGGGCGGACGGCGACCAACTGACCGCGTTCGTCCACCGCGGGGACACCAACCAGTACCTGACCCCGGCCGGCGAGTGGGTGGGCACCCCGTCGGCGGTCATCACCCGCACGGACACCGCCATCTCCACCGGGGGGAACGTCGGGTTCGCCCGCCCGACTGGGGTGGCCGGGGAGATCCCCCTCGACAGCCTGAAGGTCGGCCCGGCCTCCGCCAGCACCGACACCCCCCTGCGGGAGGTGCGGTTCGACGACCCCGGGGCGCGGCTGCCGGACGGGTGGGCGTCGTGGTCGAGCGACGGGGACAGCACGTTCACCGTGCAGGAGGACGAGACGCTGCTGGTGAGCGGGCGGAGTTCGAGCGTCGCCCGCGCGTGGATGACCATGCCGGTGCCGACCGACAGCCAGGTGTCGGCCTCCCTGTACGCCGACAGCCTGGTGCCCGGCGGGCTGTTCCTGCGGGGGTCGTGGGTGAACAGCAACCGGTTCACCGGGTACGAGGTGACGGTCAAGCGGGGGCTGGAGGTGGAACTGTGGCGGGTGGCGAACGGCGTCCGCACGTCGCTCGGCAAGCTGACCACCGCCGGCTGGCAGAGCGGGCTGTGGGTGCAGGTGTCGCTGGTGGCGAAGGGGGACCAACTGCGGGCGCAGGTGTACCGCTCGGACAGCGGCGAGTACCTGCGGGCGGACGGCTCCTGGGGGCTGACGCCGGCGTGGGCGATCACCCGCACCGACGCGACGGTGAAAACGGGCGGGCTGGCCGGGCTGACCAGCGGACCGGGATCGGCGGCCGCTCTCCAGTTGGACAACTTCCTCGTCACCACCGCCCCTGCCGACATCAACAAGGCGACGGTCATCCCGACCGAGCAGGACAAGCTGAGCGTGGTCGGCACGCCGGTGCCCCCGGTGCCGCCGCCGCCCGTTCCGCCGGTCCCACCGCCCCCGCCGCCCCCTTCGCCGCCGACCGTCCCGCCGGTGCCGCCGCCCCCGCCGCCGGTGGTGACGCCGCTGCCCGTGCCGACGCCCGGCACCTTGCCGGCCGTCCCGCGGAAGTTCACCCACATCCGCGTCGCGCAGTTGGCGTACTACGGCAACCCGATGGGGGCCGTCGAACAGAAGTTGCTCCGCGACGGCGTCGATCTGGTGGTGCCCAACCTGGACTACGTGGACGACGTCAACCGCGTCAGCCCGAACACGCCGCAGTTGGTGTACACGAACGTGTCGAACGTGTACCTCGGCCTGCTCACCGACTGGCTGGCCTACGCCGACCGCAACCGGCTGGACCGCGAGTCCATCTTCTTCCACGTGAACAGGGCGACCACCTTCCACGGGATGAGCGCGTCGGCGGTGCCGGTGAACCAGTTCTGGGGGGTGTTCCGCGGGAGCGACGCCGCCGGGTGGACGACGGTCACGCACGAGGCCCGCCAGCCGCTCACCCCGTTCAAGTTCGGCGGGTCCGGCGAGTCGCTGGCGATCGGGTACACGGAGAAGTTCCGCGAGGTGAACGTGGACGTGGCGACCGCGGCCGGGGCCGGGTGGCGGGCGGAGCTGGAGTACGTGACCGCCGTGGACGCTGCCGGCAAGCCGACCCGCTGGGCGAAGCTGACGACCACCGCCGACGGCACCGCCGCCCTCACCCGCGACGGCCGCGTCACCTTCGACCCGCCGCGGGACTGGGTGGCGGCGAGCGTGAACGGGTCGGCCCGCTTGTTCTACGTCCGCTATCGCACCACCGCCGGCACCGCCGCCACCGCCCCGGGCGTGAACACCCTGTTCGGCCGCGACTACACCACGTTCAACGCCACCGCCCAGCAAGGCACCATCCCGGCGTTCGACCGCGCCGCCGACGCCGACGGGGACGGGTACCTGAACGACGCCGAGTGGGCCAGGCGGCGGAGCGGGTTCGAGGCCCGGTTCGTGTACGAGAGCCGGCTCACGTACCCGTACTACGGGCCGAACCGGTTCGCCACCAACCCGGGCGCGGCCGCCCTCGCCCAGTGGGGCATCGACTACCACAAGCGGTTCCTGGCCCAGTACCCGCACGTGGACGGGTTCTTCGTGGACAACAGCACCGGCCGCTTCCCGGTGGACGCCGCCGGGCTGGTGGAGCCGCTCGGCGACTACGCCGAGAACTACGGCCGCACCCTCGGGCGGATCAACACCGCCCTCGGCCCGAAGTGGCTGCTCACCAACTCGGCCGGCGGGGGCCGGAGTGTCGAGCCGCAGATCACGTACGGGGTGTCGTACCTGGAGGAGTTCGCCTTGCGGCCGCTGGCGTCCAACCACGTGCAGTTCGAGGACCTGGCGGCACTCTTGCGATCGCGGCGGGTGCAGTCGGCCGGCCGCGGGTACGAGATCCTGGACAGCCTGGCCCGCGGGGCGGATGCGGCCGACCCGCGGATGATGACCTCCACCCTGGCCATGTACTACCTGATGGCCGACCCGAACCTGTCGTTCCTGATGATCAACGGCGGGCAGGAGCCGAGCACCACCTGGAGCCGGCACTGGACGGAGGCCATCCGGTTCAACGTGGGCAAGCCGGTCGGTGAGCACAAGCTGCTGGCGGAGGGGAACGACCCGACGAACAGCGGGCTGCGGTACAAGGTGTACAGCCGCGACTACCAGAACGCGCTGGTGCTGTACAAGCCGCTCAGCTACACGAAGGGGGTGAACGGCACCCTGGCCGACGCCACCGCCACCACGCACACCCTGAACGGCTGGTACCGGGTGGTGAAGAACGACGGCACCCTCGGCCCGCTCGTCAACTCGATCAAGCTCCGCAACGGCGAAGGGGTGACACTGGCGAAGGCCAGTGCGACCACCACGACAGTTACGACGAGTACCGTGTAGGGCGGGTGCGTGCGGAACCACCCTACGCGACCTTCGCCGCCTCCTCGCGTTCCAACAACACCGGCGTGAGCGGCTTGCCGTCGAAGTCGCACCAGCGGTGGGCGGCGTAGTCGTACACCTTGCACGTCCGTACAGAAGGCCCTCAGGGGCAATGGCCCATATCCCTAGATTCTTAGGGAAAATAGCATCGCACACAGCGTACGGAACAGGACGGAATGCTACACTTCGGACGGGGATTGCTGCACGAATGCTGCACCCAATGCCGCAAGTCCTGGTGTTCTCCAAGACCAGCTTCCAGTTCGAGAAGATCACACCTAAACCGCCGCGGGCATTATACTTCAACGATGACGTGTACGTCGGATTCGTGCCTGGCGAGGAGGTGGTCGAACTGTCCGCTCCCGACCCGGATCTGGACACCGCCTTCTACACCTTCGACCAGAAGTCCGACGCCCCGACCGGGTTCCTCCGGCACACTGACTCGTGCTTCCGCTGCCACAACTCGTCCCGCACGCAGAACCGGCCGGGGCACATCCTGCGGTCGGTGTTCGCCGATCGAACGGGCCAGGCGATCGGCTCCGCCGGCGGCACCCTGGTGGAGCCGAGTACCCCGCTGACCGACCGCTGGGGCGGGTGGTAGGTGACCGACACGCACGGGAAGGTGAAGCACCGCGGCAACTGGGTGGTGGCCAACACCAAGAACCCGGACGCCGACGACCGCACCCCGAACCAGAATTTCACCGACCTCAACGACCGCCTGCCGGTGAAGGCGTACCTCACCCCGCACAGCGACATCGTCGCCCTGCTGGTACTGGAACACCAGGCGGACGTTCATAATCGCCTGTCGCGGGCGAACTCACCGCAAACGAGGCGCTCCGGCACATGGGAATGCTGTAGGCGGACTAGGTGGACAAGGCGGACCACCGCTGGGTGAGCCACGCCCGGCGAATCGAACTGGCGGCGGAGGACGTGGTCCGCGGGCTGCTGTACACGGGCGAGACGAAGCTGGACGACGAGGTGAAGGGCACGTCCGGGTTCGCCAAGCGCGGCCCGGCCGACGGCGAGGGGCGGTCGTTGCGGCAGTTCGACCTGAAGACGCGGCTGTTCCGGTACCCGTGCAGCCACCTGATCTACTCGCGGGCGTTCGACGATCTGCCGGCCGAGGTGAGGGCGGTGGTGTAGAAGCGGCTGAACGAGGTGCTGAGCGGCCGGGACAAGTCGGAGGTGTTCGCCCACCTGTCCGCCGCCGATCGAAAGTCGATTCGGGAAATCCTCGCTGCAACCAAGAAGGGCATGCCGGCCGACTGGGGGAAAGAGTGAGTCGGGCTTCGCGCCGACCCCCGTCACCCCGCGGGCGCTGAGCATGATCAGGAATCGCTTGCTCACATTCTGGTCACTGTGGAACCGGATTTGGTCTCCAGCGAGAGCGGCCGCGACGTAACGGGGCTGACGGGAGTGCTCCGAGCGGGGTGGGGCAGTCGGCACGGCAGTCCCTCGCGGACGGCGTTTACGGGGGTCGGCCCGACTGTCGCGTCAGGCCGTCCGAATTGACGGGACCTTGTTTTCGGCGAGCAGGGTTTAGCGCCTGAACATCCGGACTGACGGCGGAAGCCGTTGGCGCTGTATTTGCTCAGACTCCATTTTGGTTGTCGCGACTGACACACCGCCGGTTCCGCCCCAACGCCGCGGGTGTCATTTCTGCGGCCCGCGGCACCCTTCATGTGAGGGCCAGACATGCCACTCTTCCGCCGATTCACCCTGCTCGCCGCCCTGGTCGTCGGAATTACGGTCGCTCCCCCCGACGGGCGTGCGGCCGACCCGGACAAAACCGTGACCGCCGACTATGTGACCGCCGCCCGCAAGTCGGTGGACAAAGCGGTCAGCCTCGTGGAGGACCTTCAGGACGACATCGTGGACGAGCTGGCCGTAGACAAGGAGAAAACCGTCTTCCGGTCGGCCGACGCGAGCCTGAACGAACTCGCACTCCTCGACCAGGCGCTGGCGGAGAAGGCACCGACGCGCGAGGCGCTGTACAAGCAGTTCGACCGCGCGGACGCGATGGTGGCCGCTCTGATGAAGGCGGTCTCCGACCTGTCCCCGAAACGACCGGCGTTGGCGCGTCAGGCCGAACGGCTCCGCGCCCTAAGTGACGACTTGCACTTCGCGCTCTCCACTGGGGACGAGTCCGCCGAGCGACAGCGGCAAGTGCTGGGACGGCAAGCCAGGTCGATGAAGTCCGCCGCCAAGCAGTTCGCGGTGGCCGCCGACTACGCGCTCCTCGATCGGCCCGGTCGCGCCCCGTTCCTCGACGCCGTGACGGCGTTCGCGGAGCGGTGCGAGGCGTTCGACAAGGTGGCGGCGGCCGGCGACCTCGACGCGTCGAAGAAGGTGTTCACTTCCTTGACCGAGGCGTGGGGGCGGGTGGTCGACGGGTTCCTACGACTCTCCCCGAAGGAGGATTACCACATCGCCCGACGCGGTTTCCGGTTGGACACGTATCACCGCCAACTGTTCGAACTGCTCAAGATGCCGGGCAAGCGGCCGGTCCTCTCGATGAAGCTGTAGCCCCGCCGCCGGATTCGTCCGCGGGTGGGCGGTCGTCTCAGGCGGGCGGCCGTCCGTCCACAGTCATCCGGATCGGCGGAAGGCCGACCACCTCGAAGGTGGCGGAGGCCAGGCCGATGCCGGCCGCGTCCAGCTCCCGCAGTACTTCCCGGGCGATGGCGTCCTTCACGTCGCGGATCCCGCGGTCGCGGACCACGAACCGCACCGCCATCTCCAGCCAGTTGTCGGTCAGCCGGTAGTACACCCGCGGGTGGGTGCCCAGCCGCTCCAGGAAGTACCGCCGCTTCAGCTCGTCCACCGCCCCGGCGTCCAGTTCGGCCGACTGGATGGCGTGCCGGGCGGCCGCCGCCAGGATGACCCGCTCCGCCCGCTCGCGGTCGGCGGCGAACGGGATGGGGAAGGCCATCTCCTCCCACAGGAACGGGAACTCGCGGGTGTAGTTGTACACCGGCTCGTCGAAGATCTTGGCGTTCGACACCGTCACCACCCGCCCGGTGTACTGCCGCGACTGCACCCACATGGCCGGGTCGGCCCCCTGCACCCCCGGCGGCTGGCCCATCTCCATGATGGTCGTCTGGGTGAACCCGAGGGCGATCACGTCCCCCCGCACCCCGCCCATGGCGATGCGGTCGCCCACGTTGAACGTCTTGCCGCGGAGGATGACCAGGTAGCCGGCGATGGCGGTCACCACCTTTTGGAGGGCGAAGGCGAGGCCGGCGGTCACCAGCTCCAGCCCGGTAGTCAGGGTGGTCGGGTCGTCGAACCAGGTAGCGTGTTGTCAACTGGCGATTCTGGATGACCAGTTCGGGTCGAA